>DATGJS010000303.1:0-29458 GCA_035295025.1 Bradyrhizobium sp. | reverse complement strand
ATGATCGCATTCTTCTTCACGATGCCAATCAACAGCAGAATACCGATGATGCCGATCACGCTCAAATCATAACCAAAAGCCATAAGCGCGAGGAGGGCGCCGACGCCGGCCGACGGAATGGTCGAGAGAATCGTGATCGGGTGAACCAGGCTCTCATAAAGCATGCCAAGAATGATGTAGATCGCAATCAGCGCCGCCAGGACGAGCAGGGGCATGGTCTTGAGCGATGCCTGAAAGGCCTGGGCGTTCCCTTGGAAAGAGGTCGCAAGCGTCGTCGGGACATCGAGCTCTTGCTTGATCTTCGAGATTGCGTCCACGGCCTGGCCGAGAGCTACGCCGGCGGCGAGATTGAACGAGAGCGTAATGGCCGGAAATTGTCCTTGATGGCTGACCGAAAGCGCGCGAACGGTTCGCGTCGGGCGAACCACCGCGCTCAGCGGCACCTGCTTGCCGGTGTTCGAGGCGACGTAGATCAAATCGAGCGCGTTGGGATCGAGCTGGAAGCGGGGATCGACTTCGAGCACGACCCAGTAATTGTTCAGTTGCGTGAAAAATTGCGCGATTTTGCGCTGGCCGAAGGCGTCATAAAGCGTGTCGTCAATGGCCTGAGTTGAAACGCCGAGGCGGGAGGCCGCGTCGCGATTGATTTCGAGCGAAAGCGTGGGACCCGCGATTTGCTGGTCCGTCGCCACGTCTCGGAGCAGAGGGTTGGCCTGCAACGCCCGCAGCAGGATCGGCGCCCAGTGATAGAGTTCGTCGAGATCGGCGTCCTGAAGGGTGAATTGATATTGGGTCCGGCTGAAGCGGCCGCCGATATTGATGTCTTGCGAGACCTGCAAGAAAAGCGCGATTCCCTGCACCTGCGCGAGCTTGGGGCGAAGTCGATCGATGATTTGATTGGCGCTTGCATCGCGCTCGTCATGGGGCTTGAGGTTGACGAGAATGCGTCCGTTATTGACCGTCTGATTGACGCCGCCCGCGCCGACCGCGGAGACGAGGCTTTCGACGGCGGGGTCCTTCAGCAGGATGTCCACGAGCCGCGCTTGGTGTTCGAGCATCGCGGGATAGGAAATGTCCTGGGCCGCCTCCGAGACGCCGACGATAAATCCCGTATCCTGCTGCGGGAAAAACCCCTTGGGGATGATCACGTAGAGGTATCCGCTGAGCGCGACCGTCGCCAACGTCGCGGCCAATGTCAGTGAGCGATGGCGAAGCACCCAACGCAAGCCTCGTTCATAGCCCGCCAGCATGGCATCGAAGAACCGTTCCGCCATGTTGTAGAGCCAGCCATGCTGCTCGTCTTTTGGATCGTGCAACAGCTTCGCGCACATCATCGGCGTCAGCGTCAGCGAAACGATGGTCGATACCAGGATCGCCACGCTGACCGTCACCGCGAATTCGCGGAACATGCGGCCGATCAATCCCCCCATAAAAAGGACGGGAATAAAGACCGCAATGAGCGAAAAACTGATCGAAATGATCGTAAATCCGATCTCCCGTGATCCCTTGAGCGCGGCTTGCAGCGGCGATAAGCCTTGCTCGATATATCGCACGATGTTCTCGACCATGACGATCGCGTCATCGACGACGAATCCGGTGGCGATGGTGAGCGCCATGAGCGACAAATTATCGAGGCTATAGTCGAGCGCGTACATCACGGCAAACGTGCCGACCAGCGACAACGGCACCGCGATGCCGGGAATCAACGTGACGCGAAAATTTCGCAAAAACAGCAAAATCACCAAAACGACGAGGCCGATGGTCAACAGCAACGTCCATTGCACATCGTCGACCGAGGCGCGGATGGTTTGGGTGCGATCGGTGACGATATGCAGGTTGATGGACGGTGGAATCGACGCCTGAAGGCGCGGCAGCGCCGCCTTAATTCGCTCGACCGTGTTGATGACATTCACGCCGGGCTGCCGCTGAATGAGCAGGATGATCGATTGCCGGCCATTATAAAAACTGGCGAGGTGAACATCCTCGACGCCATCGATCACCGTGCCGACGTCGGAAAGACGAATGGGCGATCCGTTGCGCCAAGCCACGATCAGCGGGCGGTATGCGGCGGCCGAGAATAGCTGATCGTTGTTTTCGATCGTGTAGTTCTGGCGCGGCCCGGTGAGCGTGCCCTTTGGGGCATTGAGCGTCGCGGTGACGATGGTCTGGCGGACATCCTCAAGGCTGACGCCGCGTCCGGCGAGCGCCGCCGGATTTGCTTCGATTCGCACCGCCGGCTTTTGCGTGCCGGCGACCTGAACCAGGGCTACCCCTTCGATTTGCGAAAGTTGTTGCGCCAAAACATTTTCGGCATAGTCGTCGACCATTCGCAGCGGTAGGCTGTCGGAGTTCAGCGCCAAAATCAAAACCGGGGCGTCCGCCGGATTGGTCTTTCGGTAGGTCGGTTGATTCGGCAGATTTTTGGGCAACTGCCCCTCGGCGGCATTGATCGCCGCCTGCACGTCTTGCGCGGCGGCATCGATATTGCGCGAGAGCTCGAACTGGATCGTGATCACCGATATGCCGATGCCGTTCACTGAGGTGAGCTGCGCGACCCCCGAAATCTGGGCGAATTGCCGCTCTAAGGGCGTTGCGATGGAGGACGCCATCGTCTCGGGGCTGGTGCCGGGAAGCTGGGTCGTGACTTGAATGGTTGGAAATTCAACCTGCGGCAATGGTGCGACCGGCAGGAGGAAATAGGCAACGCCGCCGAGCAGCAGCAAGCCGACCATCAGTAGCGCGGTGGCGATCGGCCGATGGATGAACGCTGCCGACAGGTTCACGGCGCGGGTGCTCCTGCTTGTGCGGAGGTCTTTTTCTCGCCGATGGGCGCGGCGGATTTGGCGTCGGCGACGCGGGCGCCGGGTCGCAATTTATAATGACCGTCCACCACCACCCGCTCACCAGGGGCCAGGCCCGTTTCAATCAGCGCCTGACCTTGTTGGATGGCGGTGACGCGCAACGGCCGCAGTTTGATCGAGGCGTCCGGCTGGATGACATAAGCATAGTCGCCGTCGGGGCCGGTTTGCACTGCGGAGGCCGCGACGACCGGGCCGCGGTGCGTCGCGACCCGCAGCCACGCATTGACGAATTGGCCCGGCCACAGCCGCTCATCCTCGTTTGGGAAGACGGCCTTGAAACGCGCGGAGCCCGTGGCCTGGTCGATCTGATTGTCAATGAGTTCGAGGTGACCCTCGCCGAGCTGGACTTGGTTGTCCTGATCGTAGCCAACACCGCAAGGCGGCCCTTTCGCATCGCATCGGTGATTTCAGGCAAGAATTGCTGGGGCAGGGTGAAAATCACCGAAATGGGCTTGAGCTGCGTGATGACCACCAATCCGCTTGAATCGGTCGGATGGACGATGTTGCCCTGATCGATCAGGCGCACGCCGGTTCGGCCCTGAATCGGCGAGGAGATGGTCGTATAGCCAAGTTGGACGCGCGCGTTGTCGATGGCGGCCTGATCATGTTGAATGGCGGCCTGATACTGCGCGATCAACGTGTTTTGCGTATCGAAGCTTTGTCGTGTCGCAAAATCCTGGGCCAAGAGCGGCCTGATGCGGCCAAGGTCGAGCTTGGCATTGGCCAAAAGCGCTTCGTCGCGAAGCTTGTCGGCTTCGGCTTGCTCAAGCAAAGCCTGATACGGTCGAGGATCGATTTGGGCGAGAAGGTCGCCGGGTTGTACGTCCTGTCCCTCGCGAAATGCGATCTTCTGCACCTCGCCATCGACGCGAACCTTGATCGTCACCGTATTGTAGGCTTGCACGGTGCCCAGCCCGATCCGGTAGATCGGAAAATCCTTAGCCTCGGCGATCCCTGCGGTAACGGGGATCGGCCGCGAGGGGCGCGCATTTCCGGAACCGCCCACTCGCCCGTGAAGGGTGAAATAGGCAATGGCTGTGCCCAGGATCAATAAAGTGACGATTCCGCCGGACCAAAAACGCAAACGTTTCAAGTCTCGCTCCCCTCTCGAAACGGCCGTCGATTAAGGATCGAGGCGTCTGGACGACACCCCGGCAATCTCGGAAAGCGTCCCATTTTCTCGATCCTTGACGCCATAAAGTGAGGCTTAGGGCTTCCGCTCACTGTAAGGTCAAGTGCTTTATTCCTTCGGTGTTCAAGGACATCGCCTCGGAACTGGGTTCAAATCTCCGCTTGACGTTCCAGTGGCTGGAAATCGTAACCTTAAGCCGCGTATTCGAGATATTCGCCGAGTACCGCCGATCTGAAGTCCCTGCACCACAAGCCGCGAGGTTCTCTTTCAGGGACTTCAGATCGAGAAGCGGTACTCAAATCAATAAGTTTTCTAATGCCCATTGTTTTTGCGAAGTTCGCGTAAAGGTGCTGCCGAGACGGATCGCGAACTTCGCAAAAGTGGGCACTAGAGCATGATCCGGAAAAGTGTGAAGCGGTTTTCCGAAAAGATCATGCGCAATCAAAGAATTAAAGCGCGATGACGATTCAACCAAATCTCATCGCGCTTTAGCCTCAAGTGACAGAAGGAAAACCAAATTGCAGCACTACAGTCGGCTTCAGATCATTTTGCACTGGGCAACCGCCGCCCTCGTTTTGCTTTCGCTCGCCTTTGGAACGTTGATTCTACAGCATCTGCCCAATGATGTCGGCAAGATCACGCCGCTTCGGGTGCATATGATCGCCGGTGGGGCGATCGGCCTTTTGATTGTGGTACGGCTCATCGTCCGCTTGACGACGCCGCAGCCTGATCGCGTGAAAACGGGAAATTCGCTGCTCGATCGCTTGGCGGTTCTCAACCATGGCGCGATGTATGTCGGCGTCATCGTCATGGTCAGCAGCGGGATCGCGCTTGCCCTTCAGGCGGGTCTTCCGGCGGTCATTTTCGGCCATGCCGGCGCCGCTATCCCTGCGGATTTTGGGCAATATCCGCCGCGCTTCGTGCACGGCCTATTTGCCAAATTTCTGATCGCGCTGGTCGGATTGCATTTTGCCGCCGCGCTGTTTCATCAGTTCGTGCGCAAGGACCGCACGCTGTCGCGAATGTGGTTCGCGCGCTCGTAAGGCCGGTCGCGATGGCGGTCTGGTTGGACATGAGGGCGGAAAACATGAATTATTTACCCGGTCGCTTTTCCCTTATGTCGGCCGTCCTGCTGGCAGCGGTCACGGCTGCTTCGGGCCAGCCAGCGGGTAAATCGCCCGAACAATTGGGCCGGGTTTCCTTTGCAAATTCTTGCGAGGGTTCGGTTCAGACGGCCTTCGAGCGCGGTGTGGCGTTGCTGCACTCGTTCTGGTGGGAGGAAGGCCGAAGGGCTTTTCTGGATGTGCTCGATCGCGATCCGAGTTGCGCGATCGCGACCTGGGGAATTGCGGCGATCGATATCGGCAATCCATTCACGACCGGTCCTAACCCGGCGCAGGCAAAACAGGCCCAGGAAGCGATCGCGCGTGGTCGGGGCATCGGCGCCAAAACCGAACGCGAGCGGCGTTACATCGAAGCGGTCGCGGCCTATTATGATCGCTTGGCCGAGCGGCCGCACCGCGTCCGCCTAAAATCGCTCGCCGATGCCTTCGAGGCGATGGCCAAGAATTATCCCGATGATGACGAGACGCAGATCTTCCTGGCGCTCTATCTCGCCGGCACGCAGGATCCGGCCGATAAAACTTATGCACGAACGCTCAAAGCCGCCGGCATCTTGGAGACTCAATTTGCCAAGCATCCGGATCATCCCGGCGTCGCGCATTATCTTATTCACAGCTATGATTATCCGCCGATCGCCGAGAAAGGGCTGTCAGCCGCAAAGCGCTACGCCGATATCGCGCCGTCGGCGCCACATGCGCTGCACATGCCGTCGCATATTTTCACGCGCGTTGGCGCATGGCAGGAATCCATTGCCACCAACCAGCGCTCGGCGGAGGTGTCGCGCCTGGAGGGCCAAGGCGATCAGGAACTCCACGCCACGGATTATATAGTCTATGCCGCGTTGCAACTGGCGCGGGACGAGGAAGTACTTCATCTCATTCAAAGGATGAAGCATATGGGCCCCACGGAAACGATGGCCGGCCCTTTTGCGATGTCGGCGAGCCGCGCTCGGTATGCGCTTGAGCGCGGGGCATGGCGCGAAGCCGCTGAGTTGGCATCCGACGAAAGCAAAATTCCCTACGTCCGGGCGATGCCGGTTTTCGCCCGTGCCTTGGGAGCGGCGCGAAGCGGCGCCCCCGAGGCCGCGGAAAAGGACCTGCAAGAATTGGCGCAACTCGTCGATGCGCTCAAAGAGGCGAAGGATGATTACTGGGCGAGCGAGGTCGAAGTCCAACGCCTTGGCGCCGCCGCCTGGATCGACTATGCCAGGGGAAATCGCGAAAAAGCGCTTGAGCTGATGCGCGAGGCCGTTGGGCGGGAGGACAAAAGCGAAAAAAGTGTCGTAACCCCCGGACGGCTTATTCCGGCGCGGGAGCTGCTCGGCGACATGCTGCTGGAAAGCGGTCGGCCGGCGGAGGCGCTCAGTGAATACGAAACCTCGCTCATTCGCGATCCCGGCCGTTTTCGTAGCCTCTTCGGTGCCGGGAAAGCCGCGGCGCAGGCCGGCAATCCCGGCAAGGCGCGTTATTTCTTTGCCCGTCTGGTGAACATGGTTGGACCGGCCGGGATGCGTCCCGAACTCGCAAGCGCCCGCGACTATCTGATAGGCCATTGAGAAGAAGCTTTTCTGGGCCGCACCTTCACTTGACCTTCCAGTTGGTGGAAGCTTTACATACATGTCCAGTGAGCTGGAAGGTATGGCGGGGTCCTGGGGAAATGACCATGAAAGCCGCAACGGCATTATCTTCCCTCAGCGCTATTTCGAATACGCTCCCGTCACATCGCTGACGGTCCGCGAACGAAAAGAAAGGCCGTGAGATGAAGCCGAATGGAATGATGACGATTGGTGAGGCCGCGGCACGCTCCAGCGTGCCACCCAAGACCATCCGCTTTTACGAAGAGGCCGGAATCATCAAGCCGGCCGCGCGGACCGAAAATCATTACCGTGTCTATAGCGACGCCGATGTGGAGACGCTGCGCTTCGTTCAGCGGGCTCGCATGCTCGGTTTCCCGCTCAAGGATGTCGCCGAACTGCTCGAACTCTACCACGACCGCAAGCGCGCGAGCCGGGAAGTGAAGAAGCTGGCGCTCAAACATGTCGCCGCATTGGATCGCAAGCTCGCGGAATTGACAGCGATGCGCAACACTATCGCGGTGCTCGCCGAGCGCTGTCAGGGCAATGACCGGCCGGCATGCCCGATTCTGGCTGAGCTTGGCGCGACCGAGCATTGAGCGGATATTTCAGCGGCTTGGTGTTGCTCCGCCGCCGATGAAATTTAGATGGCGGCCGGGAATACGGTATGCTTGATGGCGGCCGCGGGCCGCGTGCCCAGCTCAAGTACATCGATTCTCGGGAGATGAAATGGCCGACACCGATCTCGATCACGTCATTCGGTCTTTGGGGAAGAAGCAACACCAAGCGTTGATGGCGGAGGCGCGCAAGCGCCATGCGCGGCTGATGGGCCTTTCCGCCAAAGCAAAGACGAAAGACGCCAAGGCGCGCTACCGGCAAACCGCCAAGGACGTGATGGAGCTGGCGCATGCCGCGGCGCGGCGCTTGCAAATCACGGCGGAAAACGCCGCTGACTCCTATGCCAGGGCGATCAGGAAGGCCACGGAAGACGCGAGTGCCGTGTCGATGGTCAAGAAAAAGCCCGCCAAAAAGCCGGGCAAAAACAAAGCCTGATGTTGAAAGACCCGGCTCGCCTCTAGCCCATCCTTGCGCTATTGCAATCACCCCGATCGTTTAAGCCCACAGCCGAAAGTGCCATGCCATGGCCTATCAACCTCATTCCAAAGTCATCATTACCTGCGCGATCACCGGCAATATTACCCGCCCCGATCAATCGCCTTATCTGCCCATTACGCCGCGGCAGATCGCCGATAGCGCGCTGGAGGCCGCGGACGCCGGTGCCGCGATCGCCCATATTCATGTGCGCGATCCGGAAAGCGGCCGTCCCTCGATGGGAATCGATCTCTATCGCGAGGTGATGGAGCGTATCCGGGCCAAAAATCCCGCTCTGATCATCAATCTCACCACGGGGCCGGGCGGGCGTTTCGTTCCTTCCGAGGAAGACCCGAAGGTCGCCGGTCCGGGCACCACATTGTTGCCGCCGGAAAAGCGCGTCGAGCACGTCGAAATCCTCAAACCCGAAATCTGCACGCTCGATCTCAACACCATGAATTCGGGCGGCCAGGTCGTGATCAACACGCCGCCGAACGTGCGCAAGATGGCGGCGCGGATGCGCAGCGCGCGCGTCTTGCCGGAATTGGAATTGTTCGATTCCGGCGACATTCATCTGGCGCGCGATTTGATCGCGGATGGAACGTTGCAGGGGCCACCTTTGTGCACACTCGTGCTCGGCGTCAAATATGGCTTCGATCCGTCGCCGGAAACCATGCTCTATGCGCGCAATCTGTTGCCGGAAGGATCGATCTGGGCTGGATTTGGCATCGGCCGCGCGGAATTTCCGATGGTCGCGCAATCCTGGCTGCTCGGTGGCCATGTGCGTGTCGGCTTGGAAGACAATCTCTATCTCTCGAAAGGCATGCTCGCCAAAAGCAACGCCGAACTCGTGACGCGCGCCGTTGATATTCTCAAGCACCTTGGTGCGGCGACCGCCACGTCCAAAGAGGCGCGGGTGATGCTCGGGCTTTCGTAATCGGAATCATGCCTGATTGATTGCGGTTTCGTCATCGCAAGCGCTCGCGATGACGGTGTGGGTTCCAATGGTATCTCCGTCATCGCGAGGAGTGAAACGACGACGCGATCCAGTTTCTTGTGATTCCTGGATCGCTTCGCTGGCGCTCGCGATGACGGGGATAGGGAAGCGCATTCGCGCGACCCGTTGGCTCGTGATGTCGGTGGATGAAGCAATTGCTCTTCACTTGACACGATTTCGCGCGCCGCACCTGATTTGCCCGTGGTGCCATTGTGTCGCAGGAAAAATCGCTTGCGATGTCGGGCAAATCAGAAGCACATTTCCGCGCATCCCGTGCCCACCATGAGGGGCGTTTCGCGATCGTCAAAGACGTTGAGTGCGGGATGCGGTGGATGCTTGTCATGCGCAAGACGAACGCATGAGCCAAGCGGACGGCAAAGTCGTAGCGTTCTGATACCCCGACGCTGGTATCAAGCAGGTCAAAGGATGCGCAAGCGTATCATGGCCGGCGACGGAGACAACAAAGCCCGGTCTCCGGGGAGACTACGAAGGAAACCGTTAAAACCATTGTGCAGGAAATGCCGGATTTGTTCGGTGAACCTGTGGTGAGTTAAGCTTGTGTGCTTTCATCTTTCGCACACAAGGCTGCGGGTGCATTGGGCACCCGGCATTTCCTGCGCCCTCTTTGATTTCGAGGCGCAATGTTCGTGCATCACTCGGGCGCTTCACGTCGCGGGAAGGCGAAGGTGCGTCTTATCGTCATGCGAGGAGCGCAAGCGACGAAGCAATCCAGGCTTTGGCGCGACAAGTCTGGATTGTTTTCGCCTAACCGGGCGGCGCGTTGCCGCTCCGCCCGATATTTTCTCAACCGATAGCTTGTTCGCGAGGGCTAACCGTCATGATCGCCATGGCCGTCTCGATCTCCGTGATCGTCGCGATCGCCGAAGTTGAACATGTCCATGAGGTCACCGATCGCCGGCATGTTGCGCGGCACGTAACGATTATCGTCCTCGTCCATGACCGGATTCGGTAGATTGTCGCGGCTGCGCGCGCTCAGCGGCTGCAATCCCCAGTTATGTTCGATGAATTTCGTGATCGAGACGTGGTCGTAATAAGTGTGGACCACGCGTCCGCCGCGCGAGAACGGCGAAATCACGAGCAGCGGCACGCGCGGGCCGTCGCCGAAGAAATCGACCGGCTGGATGAAGCCCGAATCGTAGAAGCCACCGCTTTCATCCCAGGTGACGATGATCGCGGTTTCCGCAAACAGCTCCGGGTTCGATTTGACGTGATCGACGATATTGTCGAGCAGCGCCTCGAACAGATCCAGCTTGGACGACTGCGGGTGTCCATCGACGAAGCCGCTCGGCTTGACGAAGGAAACCGAAGGCAGATTGCCTTGATCGACGGCGTTGAAGAAGTCGACGATGTCGGCGGTGTGCTGCTTGATCTGGGTGGGATTGCCGTAGATCGACGCGGCATACTGCATCGGGTTGCAGATCGGGCAGAACTGATTGGGCTTGCCCGCCACCGCGTCGTTGAAGCCGCCGCCATAATAGACCCAGGAAACGCTCTTCGCGTTCAAGGAATCGCCGATGGTCGGCAGGTTTTGCGGCGGAATGAAGAAGAAGTCGCTAGGATCGCCGGTCTTGGCGAAATTGGCGGGATTCGCCGGTGTACCGTCGGGGTGGTAGCCGGGGAAGAAATTGTTGATCGCATAGAAGGTGTTCGATGCGCAGTTCGGTGCCGGATTGTAGGGCAACGTTCCCAGATAGGTGGTGATGGCGGGAACACCGGGTTGGGTCGGGTCCGAGCAATTCACATATTCGCCGAGGGACGCACCGGGGTCGTTCTGGTAGACGTTGTTGGAGCCGGGAGCGGGATTGGGGTTAGCAACAAGCACTCCAGGAATGAGCGCAGGAAAAGGAGGCGACTTCAATCCCAAAACCGCGGCTGGAACCGATTGCGGCGGTGCGGGGCTGAAGTTGAGCGGCGCGACGCCGTTCTGGGCGAAGGCGCTGTTGAAGAAATACACGTCGCCGGTGCCGATCATGATGTGATTGGCGCCAGTGCCGCCCATCACCGCCTGATGATAATTGTCGGAGATGGCGTATTCCTGCGCCAGCCGCTTCAGTGTCGGCGCATCGCCCTGGTTCATGTTGAAGAAGGCCATCGACGTGCCCATGCCTTCTTCCGTCGTCCCGGCGAAGGTGGTGATCACGAAAGGCAGGAGGTCGGAAAGACAGCCGCTCGGATTTTCAGCCGTGGCGTGCTGAATGTTGCAGTCCGATTGCTGCCACATCTGATAGAAGCGATGGATGGTATCTTCGGTATAGGCGTCATAGGGCAGCCCGATACCCTGCGCATTTTTGGCCGTCTGCTGGTAGGGGCCATTCGGCAAATTGGTCACGTTGAGGATGCGCGTGTCGGGATTGCGCACTGGAACGCCATTGACGACCACTTCGGGGTTAAACGTCAATCCGACGGCGGCGCCGGTCGTCAAAAGCACGGCGTCTTTCGGCTCGAGGCTCGGCTCGGCGGCTTGAGCCGCCGCAACGGTGGCGAATGGCGGCGCTTTGGTGTCGCTCGCCTGCAGCGGCACGCGGTTCAAATCCGGCGGCGGCAGGGTGGTATAAGGCGTCTTGCTGCTGTCAGCCGCGCTGATGAAATAATTCGGCTGTGGCGAGACCGTGAATTGCTTCGCGCGATTGAAGTTCGGCCCTGGCGTGCCGTCCTCATTGACGATGCCCCTCGACAGCAAATTGCCGATGTGTTGGCCGTCGCGGGGACGGAAGGTGCCGAAAGCGTGATCGAAGCTGGAGTTTTCGGCCAGAACGACAATGACATGCTTGATGGGTGTCGTGGTGTGGGCGCGATCGGCGGTCTTGTCCGGATCAAGAGCGCCGGCATTTGCCGTAAAGGCTCCCAACGCCGCCGCCGTTACCCCAACCCGCAGGCCGAGCTTCGAGCCCGGCGCGCATTTCCTTGTTCGCATCTTGGTTCTCCTTCGTATGGAACGGCGGGGAACCTAGCGAGGCGTCATGACACTTTCTTCGAGGTGCTATGACAGCTTTATTGCAATTAAAAGTTTCTGTGGAGGAATTCGAGCGCGGCGAATGCCGGCGGGTCCGGCGATCCACCTCGCACCGAGACTTCATAAGGGATATTGGCGAGGCCGATAAAAAAGGAATTCAACCGGTCAAACCCGGCGTGGTGCGGCGGTACCCAGCCACGTCCGAATTTGGGCGTGGCGCCCGGCCCATATTCGCCGGTCTTCTCAGCGTCATCGCCGCGGCCGCGACAATGCGCGCGATCATGCCCTCGACGTCGTCGAGGTCGCATTGGCCTTCCGATAATTTCAATAACCGCTCGCTGTCGCGGATGGTTTGATGTGCCATCGCGAGAGCGAAATGCAGGCCCCAATAAAGATCGGCGTCACCGCAATCGGGCAGGGATCGCCGCATCGCGGCGGCGAATTTCCGCAAATGATCGATTTCGCGGTTCTTGATGCGGCGGATCGGCGGCACCGCTTCGATCGAGGCGCGGATCATGAAGCGGGCCGCCGTCGATCGTTCATTGTCCGGACCCAAGCAGCCGCGCAGCGTGGGTCCGACCAGTGCGCGCAGGATCGCTTCGATGTCGGCCCGCCCGCCGCCGGCCGCTTCCGCCGCCTTCAATTCGTTGAGCCGCTCGCGGTTGGTCGCGAGGCCGCGGGTCATGAAGAGTTCGGCGATCAACTCGTCCTTGGAGCCGAAATGGTAATTCACCGCCGCGAGATTGACATCCGCCGCCGCCACGATGTCGCGCAGCGTGACGTCGGCGAAGCCGCGTTCGGCATAAAGCCGCTCGGCGGCTTCGAGGATGGATGATCTTGTCTGATCTGACGGCATCTCGGGGCCCGGCGCGGTTGCAATTCAAACGCTTGTATGAAACTATGGTTTGAAGGCTGAAATGTCAATTGCGTGTCCTCTCTACCGGCCCCGCCATCGGCGGTCTTGCGGGCGAGGAGATGCGGCGCGACACTGCCCCGAAGAATTCGAAGAAACCTTAAGCGAGGAACGTCCCATGGATTTCACGATGTCCGGCCGGCAAAAGGAATGGCTCACCCGGGTGCAGTCCTTCATGAAAAATCACGTTCGTCCGGCGGTGCCGATCTACCGCAAGCAGGACGCCGAGGGACCGCGCTGGAAGGTGATCCCGATTGTCGAAGAATTGAAGGCCAAGGCCAAGGCCGAAGGCCTTTGGAACATGTTCATGCCGCCGTCGTCACATGAAGACGACGAATTTCACGGCGCGGGATTGACCAATCTGGAATATGCGCCGCTCGCCGAGGAAATGGGCCATATCGGTTGGGCTTCGGAAGTCTTCAATTGCTCGGCGCCCGATACCGGCAACATGGAAGTGTTCATCCGTTACGGCACCAAGGAGCATAAGCGAAAGTGGTTGCGTCCGCTGATGGACGGTGAAATCCGTTCCGCTTTCCTGATGACCGAACCCGCGGTTGCCTCGTCGGACGCCACCAATATCGAGACCCGCATCGAGCGCGACGGCGATCATTACGTCATCAATGGCCGCAAATGGTGGTCGTCGGGCGTCGGCGATCCCCGCTGCAAGATCGCGATCCTGATGGGCAAGACCGATCCGAAGGCGCCGCGCCATCAGCAACAGTCGCAAATCCTGGTGCCGCTGGATTCGCCCGGCATCACGGTCGAAAAGCTTCTGCCCGTTTTCGGCTTCGACGACGCGCCACATGGTCACGCGCAGGTGTTGCTCGAAAACGTGCGCGTGCCCGCCAGCAACATCCTGCTCGGCGAGGGCAGGGGCTTTGAGATCGCGCAAGGCCGTCTTGGACCGGGTCGCATCCATCACTGCATGCGCACCATCGGCAAGGCCGAGGAAGCGCTGGAGAAAATGGTCAAGCGGCTGTCCTCGCGTACCGCTTTCGGCAAGAAAATCGTCGAATATTCGATCTGGGAACAGCGCATCGCGGAAGCGCGCACCGAAATCGAGATGAACCGCCTGTTGTGCCTGAAGGCCGCCGACATGATGGACAAGGTCGGCAACAAGACCGCGCAGCTCGAAATCGCCATGATCAAGGTGGCCGCGCCCAACATGGCGTTGAAAATCATCGATCAGGCCATCCAGGCGTTCGGTGCGGCCGGCGTCTCCGACGATGCGGGGCTTGCGCGCGACTATGCCTCGATGCGCACCATGCGTTTGGCCGACGGGCCCGACGAGGTCCATAACCGCGCCATTGCCAGGCTTGAGCTTCGGAAGTATGCCAACGCGCCTGCCGGTCAATAAGCGGGATTTACGTTGCATTGGAGCCGCGCCCCTCTCTCGCAACCGGGAAAAATCCGGTTGCGAGCCATAGCGATCAAGGAAGAGATGTCGAGAATGCTTTCGAAAGTGATGGCGCTGGCGTTCGCTGCCATTCTGTGCGCACCGGCATTTGCTGAAGGTACTGTCATGAAGGAGCTCTTTCCCACCGGAAAGATTCGCGTCGGTATTGCTTACGCGCCGGCGCCCACCCCCGTTTTTGGCGCCATCGGCGCCCAGGGAGAGATTCACGGTGTCCAGCGCGATATTGCCACAGCGCTCGCGAAACAATTGAGTGTGCCGTTGGACATCGTGGTGAAGGCGACAACTGGAGAGCTGACCGAAGCCTGCGCCACCGGCGCGATCGATATCGGCTTCATGCCAATCGATGAGGAGCGGCGGAAGCGCCTTGATTTCAGCCCCGCTTATTTCGTCATCGAGAGCACCTTTCTGGTGACGCGCGATGATTTGAAAACACTGGCGGATGTCGATCGGCCTGATGTCACCGCGGTGGGCATCGATGGATCGACCACAATGCGGGCGGCAGCCAGAACCCTCAAACAAGCCAAGGTCGTAACGGCAAAGTCCGTCGATGAAGCGATGGCGATGATGAAGGGGGGAGCGGCGCAGGCCTTTGCCCTCACGCATGATGTGCTGCCGAAATTGCAGAAACAACTGCCGGGATCGCGGATCCTCGACGGCGCGTTCCAGGTCACGGGAGTTGCGATTTCGGTGCGGAAGGATCGGCCAGCCGCGCTCGCTTTTCTCACTGATTTCGTCACCGAGGCCAAGCGCGATGGCACAATCCGGCGCGCCTTCGACAATGCCGGGCTTAAGGAACTTTCGATCGCGCCGTGAGAGCGGATGGATCATCATGAAAATCCAGCATTCATCTGCGTGGAAATGATCGGAAAGGCGCTAGTGAAGTGGATTTGACATTCGCTACCCACCTGGCGGCGAGTTAGGAAAAGCGAATGTCAAATCCGAAACTCCACTAGAAATATATATTTGCTAGTGGTCCTTTTGATTCTAACACTCGCAAAAGTGACCGCTGAGGAGGGATACGAATGTTAGAATCGGACCACTAGCGTGACCGAGGGCGTCAAAAGCGACGAGGAATTTTCCGGCACCAAGCCGGTTGAGGAGCGCCATCGGATCGACGAGGCGCGTCTTCATGGCTGGATGGAAGGGCATGTCGATGCATATCAAGGACCGCTGAGCGTCCTGCAATTCAAGGGCGGCCAGTCCAACCCGACCTATCGGCTTGATACGCCCGGCCGTTCCTACGTGATGCGGCGCAAACCGTTCGGCAAATTGTTGCCGTCGGCGCACGCGGTCGATCGTGAATTCCGCGTCATTTCCGCGCTCGGCAAGCAGGGCTTTCCCGTCGCCAAAGCTTACGCGCTCTGTATGGATGACGCGGTGATCGGCGCTGCCTTTTACATCATGTCGATGGAGGAGGGGCGGGTGTTTTGGGAGCCGACGCTTCCAAGCCAGTCGCGCGAGGCACGGCAGGCGATCTTCACGAGCAAGATCGAAACGCTCGCGAAGCTTCACAGCTACGATCCGCAAACAATCGGTCTTGGCGAGTTCGGCAAGCCCGGCAATTATTTCGCGCGCCAGGTCGATCGCTGGACCAGGCAATACCGCGCTTCCGAGACCCAACACATCGAGGAAGTCGAAAAGCTGATCGAATGGCTGCCGCGCACCGTGCCAAGCCAAGAGCGGCTCTCAATCGTCCATGGCGATTATCGTCTCGACAATATGATCTTCCACCCAACCGAGCCGCGCGTGATCGCGGTGCTGGATTGGGAGCTCGCCACGCTCGGCGATCCCATGGCGGATTTCACCTATCTCTTGATGCAATGGACCATGCCGGGGCTGGCCAACGCCGATCTCAAAGTGTTGAACATTCCAACGCTGGAGCAGGCAGCCCAAATCTATTGCAATGTCACCGGCAGCGCGGTGCCGGATTTGAACTGGTATTTCTCCTATAATCTGTTTCGCCTCGCCTGCATCACGCAAGGAATCGCGGGTCGCATTCGCGACGGCACCGCGGCGAGCGCGAAAGCGATGGAATCGGCGGCGCGCACCGTGCCGCTGTCGAAGGCGTCGTGGGACTACGCGCAAAAGGCGGGGGCGGTGTAGCCCGCTGCTCGGGCGCCGGTCACTAACGCCATTTCGTCCGCTCGCGAATCCCGGCCAATGCGGTGCGGGCGCCGGCGATAATTTCCGGCGGGTTGAGTGCGGTGAGCTTACCGCCGCGCTTGAGGATGCGGCCATCGACCACGACGGTATCGACATTCTCCGCCGTCGTCGCCTCCAGCACCAGATGCGCCGGATCGGTCACAACAGCCATGTTGAGCGCATTCGGATTGATCATGATCAGGTCGGCGCGCTTGCCCGGCTTGAGCGAGCCGACCTTGTCGTCGATCCCCATGGCGCGCGCGCCCTCGATGGTGCCGAGTTCGAGTGCCTGACGCGCGGTCATCTTGAATTCGCTCTCGGCCTTGGCGTTCTCGGAATCGCGCGCAAGCTTGAGCACGCCGAAAAGATTTGAGTTGCCGGTCAGCGCCGAGGTATCGACGGAAATACCGAGCGGAATCCGTTTCGCCAGCATCTCGCTAATTTGAGGATAGCCATAACCGATGCGAAGTTCCGAGCCGGGCGACACCGACACCGACGCGCCACTCTCCTTGATCATGTCGAGTTCCGCGGGCGACGCCGAAAGCGCATGAACGAGCTGCACGTCCTTGCCCAGGAGCTTGGCGGCATAAAGCGGCTCGATCTGGTTCACGGCGCGGTGCGCCGTCGCCGCCACATGCAAGGTGATGGGCACGCCGAGTTTGCGGGCATTGTCGAATTCCGGCTGGTACACTTCCGGCTTGATCGGGCCGGCGCGGAACTGCCCGCGCCATCCCATGCCAAGCGTAATCAGCCCTTCATGGGACCAGCTCTTCCAGTTTCGGGCGAGGCTTTCGATCGGCGCCTGATCGGCCGATTGCGTATCGGGCAGGCCCTGTGGCCAGCCGCAGGAATGCCGAGCGCGGATGCCGGCCTCGGTGAGAGCGCGAATATCGGCCTCCGCATGGGCCTGGCTTCGCACATTGTGACACCAGGAATGCACGGATGTCATCCCTGAATTGATGGCTTCGGCCGCCGAAAGGCGGGTACTTTGAAAAATGTCGTCCGGCGTCATCTGCTGGCCGAAACGGGCGACGGTCGGAAAATAACCATCCTCCGGCCTGTCGCCGGCAAAGCTGCGGAAAATCGTGTTCCACATATGCCAATGGGTCTCGACGAGGCCCGGCATGACAATCATGCCGCTGCCCTCGATCCGTTCGCCGCCGCTGACATCCTTGCCGACCGCAACAATTTCGCCGTTTCGCACATGCACCGAGGCGCCCGCGATGTCGCCAAGGCCACCATCCATCGTCATCACCAGGGCGTTGGTGATGGTGAATTCGCCGCGAGAGGGAAGCCGTGACGCGCCGCCATTCGGCGTCTGCGCCATCAAGGACGATGACAGCGGCCCGCTCGCGCCGGCGATGCCGAGCGCGGCCGCACCGCGAATAAAATGACGCCTGCAAAGTTCACACATAGCCCCTCCCTGAGAGATCGGCGGGTCGCCAATCGTCAATGGCCGAGCTCTTTCGGCCCGGCTTATGCTGTTTAGCCTGTCACATTATAGCAGTGCGGCGATTTGGCGAACCCGGAGGGCGCGCGCCGGTCCGCCAAGGCTGGCCTGGGAGGGTAATCAGGTCACGTTTTCTTGTCGATTCGCCATATTTTATGACAGAATTAATACAGTAAGATGTCTATTGGGCATGCGGGCGAAGCAGTCGGAGCAGACGATGCGTCGGGAATCGCGGGCACAGTCGCATTCATTGGTTTGGTCCAATCCGGTGTCGTGGTGGTGGGCGCTGTTGACGCTGGTGAGCGGCGTCAACATCGCGGCTTGGTTTTTGTTGTACCGGCAGCTTCACGAAGCCAATGGTTCCGGCCACGCGCCGGGTTTGGATTTCATGCTGCTATTGAGCGCGGCCTATGTTTTTGGCTGCGCTTTTCGTTCGCTTCTGCCGCGCGCCGACGTTCAACGCATTTGCCTGTTCGATACCTGGCTGTCGAGCGTCGTCATCGGCCGCTCGGTCGCGACGGTGGCCGAGGTCTGTTTCGCCGGGCAGTGGGCGATGATCCTGTTTCAACTGGGTACGATGGCGAATGCGGCCACCGCCGTGAGCGCCGCCTGGGTGATCGTGCCGCTGATCCTGATCGCCGAATGCTTCTCCTGGCATGCGGTGCTCACCACCAATTATCTCGGCAACGCCATCGAGAATTCGATCTGGGCCGTGGCCTTTTTCATCGCCGGAATCGGGGTTTGCCGGCTGATGGCGGAATTCGACGGTGGGGTTCGCCTGCTCCTCGCACTGACAGTGGTTGGGATCGTGGTCTATCTGGCGTTTCTGATGACGGTCGATGTGCCGATGTATCTGAAGCGATGGCGGATCGATCGCGCCAAGGGCAGCAGGGGCTTAAGGCCCCTGGAAGGCCTTCGCGACGTGAGCACGCGCTGGGTCGTCACGCACGATCTTGCCGAGTGGAAGGAAGAAATCGTCTGGATGTCGCTTTATTTCAGCGCGGCGGTCTGGGCGAGCCTCGCGCTTTGTGTGTTCTACGCATTCGAGGGCCGCATCTTCGGATAGCGAACCCAGCCGCTATAAGATTTCGCAAATAGGCGGCGTGAAGCGATCCGCGCGCCTTCTCTTAAGGCCGCCAATTTCGCCCAGACCACGTCTTCCGCCACGCGACCGGCGCCGGCGGCGGTGTCGAATCCGCAATCGGTTCCGGCGATCACGCGGGTGGGATCGCCGAGGGTTTGGGCGACGCGTTCAATCCGCTCGGCCACCACCTCGGGGTGTTCGACAAAATTCGTGGTCGAATCGATGACGCCGGCGACCACGATCTGGTCGTCGCCAATCGAGCGCCCTTCGAGGCAGCGTATTTCATGGGCGTGGCGAGGATTGGCGAAGGGAAGCACCAAGGCACCTACCTTCATGCGCGCGATCAGCGGTAGGATCTCCGCAAGCGCCACGTCGCGATCGTGCGGTCCTTCGTAATTGCCCCAGCAGACATGCATGCGGACCCTGTCGCGGGGAATGTTGCGCAGCGCCTCGTTGATGGTCGCGACCACGCGTTCGACGAAACCGAGAAAGTCGGCGAGCGGGCGGTCCTGAAACGAAATATGGTGCTCAAGCGCGAGATCCGGGCAGTCGAGCTGAAGCAGAAAGCCTTGGCCCGCGATGGCTTCATATTCGACCTGAAGCGCGCGGCCGACCGCGGCGAGGTAGGCATCTTCCGTGTCATAATGCTCGTTGCGGATCGCCGCCACCACAATGCCGGGGGAGGGCGCGGTCAGAAACGCCTCGGCGAAACCGCCCAAGCCCTGACGCGCGCGGTTGTCCAAAATCTCACGAAAGTCGGCGCATTCGCGGTTAGCCTCGGCGGCGCCGACATAGCTGACATCGCCGATCGCTTTCGGTGGTGCGAAGTTGCTGACCATCTCCTTGACGGCGTTTTGTTGTTCCAGCGATCGCTTGAAAACCGGATAGTTTTCGACATCGGCGCGCGGCCAGCGCTTCCAGCTTTCTCCAAAGCCGGTCATCCGATGCCGGACATGGAGGAAAAATCCCTCGCGCTGTTGCTCGCCATTATTGCCGATGTCGATGCCGGCTTCGATCTGCTTCGGCACGATCGCCTGCAACGCGGCATGGCCGGCTTTTTCGATCTCGGCGGAATCGACCGGCTCTCCGCGCGAGCGTCTGGCATAAAGTTTTGTCAGGCCGGGCGGGCGCGGCAGGCTTCCGGTATGGGTGGTGAGAATGAGATCTCGGCTGCGTTGCATCGAATTGACTCGGAAGACTTGTGTAATTTGAGAGCGTCAGCTTTGATACCGTCGATCGAACGCGAACTCAATGACGATGACAGCGAGCCGGTTGGCGCCAAACGCGACTATTTTTTCCGCAACGACGATACGCTGGATACGCGGCGCGGCCGCTGCCTTGCTCGCAGGCTTCCTCGTCATTTTCGCTAACGCTGCGCCGGCCCGCGCGGCCGATACTTCGGCGCTGGTCGCGCGCGCGATCGAAAAACTCGGCGGAACGAAGAGACTTTCCGAAATCGCCACGCTTTCGGTCTCTGCCAAGCACAGGCACTGGGACCCGCAGGAGACGCTCGAACCCGATATGGGTAACCGGCTCGGCGGCGAGTCGCGATTCACGTTGTCGATGGATGTTGCGAACGGCCGCGCCCGCACCGATTGGGTCCGCCACCGGATCGCGCCGATGGCGCGCACTTTCATCTATTCGGAGGTGCTTGCCGGCGACACCGGCTACGTGCTCGGCGAGGATAACATTGTGCTGTCGCGGCAGGCAAAGGAAACGAGTCCCGCGCTGCACACGATGAGCGCCTCGCGGATGGCGGCCAACCGGCGCGAGCTCCATCGCCTGTCGCCACGGCTGTTGCTCGAAATGCAGGGCCATCCGGAACGTCTTTCGGCGCTGCCGGACGAAACCATCGGCGGGAAGCGGCTCGCGGTTGTCTCCTACAAAGCTGATGACGCCGAATGGCTCGTGCTGTTTGGCGAAGATGGTTTGCCGGATCGTATCCGCACGGTCGATGCGGATGGGATTTGGGGCGATTGCAATTACGACATGATCCTGTCGGATTGGCGCGAGGTCGGCGGCATCAAATTCGCGTTCGATCAGTCGTTCACCCTCAATGGCCGCGAGGTTCAGCACATCGATATCGAGGACATCGTCCTCAATCCAGTGCTTGGCGCGGATCTGTTCCGGATTCCCAAAATCGTCACTGAGACGGCCGCGAAGCAGAAGGCGCCGGAACAGGTCAATTTCCAATGGATGTTGCGGCGGGCGAATTGGGGGTCCTTCATCGATTCCGATCAGCTCGCCTTCGACCCCGCGCTGGTTTCCAGCAATATCTGGACCGAGGTGAAGCCCGGCATCTGGCACATCACCGGCGGCAGCCACAACACGCTGGTGGTGGAGATGAGGGATTATCTCGTGGCTTTCGATGCGCCGATAGCGAACGAAATGTCGAGATTGACCATTGCGGAAGCCGAACGGCGCTTTCCCGGAAAACCATTTAAATATCTGGTTTTGACCCATCACCACATGGATCATGCCAACGGTGCCCGGGTTTTTGCGGCCAAGGGCGCCGACCTCGTTTTCGCGGCCGGCAACCGCGATTATTTCGCGGCGCAAATGCGGGCGCCAAACCGTATCCGCAATGACGAGCTGTGGCAGAGGCCGCGCGATGTCGGATTGATCGAAGTGAACGAAAAGCTGACGCTGACGGATGGTTCGCGGAGAATCGACCTTTACGCGATCGACAATTCCCACGCCAAGAACACGCTGGTCGCCGTTATTCCGGACGCCGATTTCGGTTGGGTCGTCGATATCTGGTCGCCGAGCCGCGACATTCCCGGAGCGCTGCCTTCACACCGCGAATTCATCGCCGGCTTACGCAAGTTCGGCGTGATGCCTTCGCTCTGGGCCGGTGGCCATGGCACAAGCGCGGCCCCGATCCGGCCGCTGATTGAGGCTCTCGACAAGAACTGATGGTTAAACCGGCCTGCCTGTATAGGGCATCGAAGCGGTGAGGCCGCCATCGACCGGAAACGCCTGACCGTTGATATAGGAGGCTTCGTCGCTGAGCAGAAACAGGCCGAGCGTCGCCAATTCGTGCGGCTGGCCGGCGCGTTTGAGCGGATTGAGCTGGCCGATTTTGTCCTGCGTACCGCGTTCCCTCGCGCGATCGAATACCGGCTTGGTCATGCCGGTTTCGATCAGGCCCGGGCACACCGCGTTGATCCGCACGCCCGTGCCCGACAATGAATAGGCCGAGGTTTGCACGAGGCTGATGACGCCGGCCTTGCTCGCCGCATAGGGGTGGCCGCTGGCGCCGGCTTTCAAACCCGCGACGGAAGCGGTGCAAAGGATGGCGCCCGAGCCTTGCTTGATCATGTGCGGCGTCGAATGCTTGATCGCGAGAAACGGACCGATCAGGTTGATGCGCAGGATTTCCTGCCAATGTTCGACGCTTTGTTCGGCGAGCGGAACCAGGCCGCCGCCGATCCCGGCATTGGCCCAGATCGCATCCAGCCGGCCATAAGTGGAAATCGCTTTGCCGATGAAGGCGATGACATCTTTCTCGGAACCGGTATCCGCCGTTACAGCTTGCGCGGTGCCGCCCGCCTTGTTGATCTGCGCCACGGTGTCGTTGACGTCTTCGGTGCGATCGACCGCGATCAATTTGGCGCCTTCTTGGGCGAACAGAAGCGAGGCGGCGCGGCCGATCCCGCTGCCGGCGCCGGTGACGACAACCGATTTGCCTTCGAGGCGACCCATGGGTATTTCCTTGAGCAAGCGGGAGCGTATCACGCTGTTTTCGCTTTGCGTAATTTCTGGCAAACAAAGTTTAAAACGCCGAAGTGACTTGAGGCGTTCGAAGCAGTCTCGTACCACGCCAACCTTATTGAAGGGTTTTTGCGATGTCCAACGCCGACAAGCCGGGAGTCGTTACCACGCGGTGGTGGTGGGTGCGCCACGCGCCGGTGCGAAGCGACGGCGGCAATATCTACGGCCAGAAGGACATTGCCTGCGATACCGGCGATCGTGAGGTATTCGAGGCGGTCGCCAAAATTCTTCCGCGCCGCGCGGTCTGGGTTGCGAGCAATCTCATGCGCACGCATCAAACCGCCGAAGCGCTTTGGGATGTGGGTTTTCCAAAGCCGGCCAAAATGATCAAAGAGACGGCGTTCGCCGAACAGCATCTCGGACAATGGCAGGGGATGAACCGCGCCGCGTTCCTCGCCAGCCGCCCGGTCGGCAGCCATTGGTTTGCCGATATCGGCGAACCGGCGCCGGGCGGGGAAAGCTTCATGGACCTGTATCACCGCGTCACGGGCGCGATCGATCGTATCACCACCGAACATGCTGGACGCGACGTGATCGCGGTCGCCCATGGCGGAACGATCAAGGCGGCGATCGGTCTTGCGCTCGGTGGTCTGCCGGAAAAGGGGCTCGCCTTCGATGTCGATAATTGCTCGGTGACGCGGCTCGATCATGTCGCAAGCGCGGGCCACCGCAGTTGGCGGCTGCCCATGGTGAATCAGCAGCCATGGATCGCGGATGTCGCGCACAAAGCGATGCATCAACCGGCGGGGCCGGAGATCGTCGAAACCAAACTCGCCTGAAGCGTCGATCGCATATCCCGCGTTTGCTCGCCAAGGCGAGCGCGCCCCGAAATGGTGTTTAATCGAGCGCCGCGTAGACGAGATTGCGCATCAGCGCGCGGGTGGAGACGCGCTGGCCGGGCGCTTGCGACATCAGAATGGCGAACAACTCCTCCTTCGGGTCGATCCAGAAGAAGGTTCCGCCCATGCCGCTCCAGAAGAACTGACCGGCGGAGCCCGCGGTTGATGCCAAGCCCGTTTGTGTGCGCACGCCAAAGCCGAGACCGAAACTGTGGCCCGGTTGGGTCAATGTGCCCTGAATCCTGATCTCCGGGCCAAGATGATCGGACGCCATCCATTCCAGCGTCTTGCGGCCGATAATCCTGTTGCCATCGAGCGTCCCACCATCGAGCAGCATCTGCGCGAAGCGGGCATAGTCCATCGTGGTGGAGACAAGCCCGCCGCCGCCGGATTCCATGACCGGCTTCTCACACATGTCGAAAAGCTGAATTTTCTCTCCATTCCATGGATCGTTCGCAAAAGGCTCGGCCAAGCGGGGAGCGTTGGCCGCCTCGGTGTGAAAGGCGGTTTCGGTCATTTGCAGCGGCGCCAAAATGCGTTCGGTGAGAAATGCCGCGAGCGACTTGCCGCTGATGATTTCGATCAAGCGGCCCAAAATATCGGTGGAGCGGCTATAGTTCCATTCCGCGCCCGGCTGGCAAATCAAGGGAAGGCTCGCGACGAGCGCGGCGTGTTCGGCATTAGTGATCTTGCGGCTACGCACGCCCGATCGCTGGTAAAGCTGCTGCACCAGCCCATTGCCGGTGTGTTCGTAAGTGATCCCCGAGGTGTGGCGAAGCAAATCATGGACGGTGATCGGACGCTTTAACGGCACGAGATCAAGTTTCCCGTCATTCTCGACGCCGACTTTCTGCTCGGCGAATGCGGGGATGAATTTGAGAAGCGGATCGTCGAGCAGGAGAAGCCCTTCCTCGACCAGCATCATGATGCCGACCGAGACGATCGGTTTGGTCATCGAAAAAATGCGGAAGATCGTCTCGCGCGTCATCGGCGTGGGAAGTTGAGGATTTTGATTGCCGAGCGCATCGAACCAGCCGATCTGACCGCGCCGCGCTACCATGACGGTCGCGCCCGGAAGGGTTCCTTTGTCGATCTCGCGTTGGAAGGCGTCCGACAGACGCTGCAAGCGGCCTTTCGACAACCCCAGCGATTCCGGCTTCGCCTCGGGCAAAGGCGGCGTTCGCGGGGCGGTGATCGCTTTGGCGGCGGTTTGCGCGGTCATTTTCTCTCCCTTGCTCGTCTTGTTAGCCGGGGCGAGTACCGGCGGAGGATGCCAAGTTTGGCGCAGAAGACGTCTGTTGAATAGGGTGTCGGCCGCTCCGCCCTTGCCATCCGGGCATGGCCTATGCTTGAAACGACACGGATCGGCGGTAACGCAAGGTTCCCACAGGAGTGTAGCTCAATTGGTAGAGCACCGGTCTCCAAAACCGGGGGTCGCAGGTTCGAGCCCTGCCACTCCTGCCAGCAATATCAAATATTTAGCCAGGGTTCGTCGCGTTCGGCCTGAACTTTGATGATTTGGCTCGCCGCCAGTGCGGCGCCGAAAGCTGCGCCGCGGCATGAGATACGGATCGCCGGATCAGCCTCGAAGATATGGGTGCCGTGAGAATGCCTCGGCCAGGAAATCGATAAAGACCTTAACCTTCGTCGATGGCTGTCGGGTCGCGGTGCGAACCGCATGGATCGGCTCGGCCGGCGTCAGCCAGCCATCGAATAACACCTGGACTTCTCCGCTCGCGATCTCCTTGTGAAACAACCAGCCCGGCGCGTGAGCGACACCGAGGCCGGAGAGTACGGCCTGACGAATATTTTCCGCATCATTTGCTCTCACGCGCCCTGACGGCGGGATGATGACCGTGCCCTCCGCGCCGTCAAATCGCCACTCCTGAATGGTGCCATGAAAAACGCAACCGATGCATTCGTGATCTGAGAGATCCGCAGGGGTTACTGGCGCGCCATATCGATCGAGATAATTTCGGCCGGCCACGGCAAGGCGCCGGCTAAAGCCGATGCGGCGCGCGATCAAGCTGGAGTCCTCAAGATGACCGAGGCGGATGGCCACATCGAGGCCGTCTTCGACCAGGTCAAGGAATCGATCGGAAATGACGATGTCGAATGAGATCTCGGGATAGCGGTCGAGGAACGCGGGCAAGAGAGGCATAATGTGCATGTGGCCGAAACCGGCGGACAGAGTCGCGCGCAACGTGCCCGAAGGCGCGGCCTGTCGCCGGCCGATGCGCGATTCGGCGACGTCGAGATCGGCCAGCAATTTTGAGATGGCTTGGTAGAATTCCTGGCCGGCTTCGGTCAGGCCGACATTTCGCGACGTGCGATTCAGCAATTGCGCACCGAGATATTTTTCCAGTGCCGAGATCTGTTTGCTGATTGTCGGCTGCGCTACGCCGCTTTCGCGCGCCACGATTGAGAAACTCCCGGTCTCGGCGACGCGCTGAAAGGCGCGCATAGAGGCCAGACGGTCCATGAGTATTCCTTGCCGGAATTAGTACTATACCTATTACCGTAATGGCATTTACTCAAGGAAGCAGTCAACGTCCAAAGGGCGTGGGCCTCTGACCGGCGAGCACCATAGCTGGGGCGCAGTTAAGTCACGCGGATAGAAGCCCGCATCAGTGAAGCCTCGACTGTGACCAGAGCCAATACCAGAGAAGAAATTCTCTCTGCGGCGCTCGCCCTCTTCACCGAGATTGGATACGAGGCGACGACGATCGCGCTTATCCAATCGCGCTCCGGCGCCAGCATTGGCAGCATCTATCATCATTTTGGCTCCAAAGAGGGAATTGCCGAGGCTCTCTGTGATGAGGGTATCCAGCTTTATCGCGATCGGCTTAAAGCCTTACTGACAGAGCATGAGGGAGCGCCCCGCGCAGGGATTTCGGCGGCGATTCGTCACCATCTCGAATGGATCGAAGAAAATCGCGATCTTGCGCAGTTTCTCTCCGATCGCGGCTTGTCGAGTTGGCGGACGATACAAAGCCGGGATTCTCGGGCATTTGGCGAGACGATCTCCGCGGCTTTCTCGTCATGGATGGCCCCGCACGTCGCCGCCGGCCGCATCAAGCCGCTGTCTCATACTGTTCTCACCGCTTGGATCATTGGCCCAGCGCAATTCATTTCTGGCGCGTGGCTTGCGGGCCGGGATGAGGCCCGTCCAACCAGCTACGCCGAGGGTCTCAGCGATATCGGTTGGATTGCTCTCGCTGGCCATCGGAGCGCCGATGATTATTAGAATATATTCTAGAATATCTTCTAGATTGTAATTTCACCGATATTTAATTCGTCCGGCTCAATTCTTTTCTCGCTTGGATTGCTTAATGAGGTTGCGATCATGAGAAAAGTTCTGCTTATTTTGGTCACTTCGGCGTTGTCGTGTTCGGCCGCCATGGCCGCCGATCGTGCTTCGCTGGACGAAGCGAAGGTCATGGCTCTCAAAGCCGTCGACTATTTGAAAGAGAATGGTCCAGACAAGACGTTCGCCGCTATTACCGCCAAGGACGGACCGTTTCACGATCGCGATCTTTACGTAAGCGTCTTCGACAGCCGCAATGGGAAAATGATCAACGTCGCAAACGGCAATAACCCGGCATTCGTAGGCAAGGATGTCATCGAGCTTGCGGATGTCGACGGAATCAAATTCATGCGTCAGGAGTCCGAGGTCAAGGACTCAGAGTGGGTCAGCTACAAATGGCAAGATCCATTGACGAAAGCGGTCGTGAAGAAAAAGGCCTTCGTCGTTCGCTCCGGGGATTACGTTCTCGCCTGCGGCGCCTATAGCGAATAGACCACAAAATACGAGTGCCCACTTTTCGAAGTTCGTGATACGTCGCCGCACTCTCTTGCACGAACTTTGGAAAGTCATGGGCACTAGGTTGGGCGCGGTACACGCCCGCCGACCGAGCAAGATCAATCCTTCGCATGGGATCGCGCAGATCACGTTGCGTCAAGAAGCGGCCGCCATGACAAAAATCTTGAACAATATGTCGATTACGGTGAAGGCGTTCATCTCTCCGCTCTTGAGCGCTGTCGTCATTCTCGGCATCCTCGGCCTGTTCGCTTCTCTCTACCATTCGATCCTCGAAATCAGCGACACGTCGGACGCCGTGAGCCGGTTCCAAATCGGCGCCCGGCAAGT
Organism: Bradyrhizobium sp.; assembly: GCA_035295025.1. GTDB lineage: Bacteria > Pseudomonadota > Alphaproteobacteria > Rhizobiales > Xanthobacteraceae > Bradyrhizobium. The sequence goes on along the minus strand of DATGJS010000303.1, from coordinate 1,938 downwards.
TCGTCAGGACCTGACCTTCGGTCACGCCAATATCTACCGAGCGATCAATGCCAAATCGCAAGGCTTAGAGACGGCACTTGTTCACAAAATGAGAGTTGACGCGATCGAAGCCATCAAACGCGCGATTGCCGGCACGGCGACTCTGGGCGCGGCCACCAATGCCGGCGTCGATTTGGCTCTTGTCGAGAAAACAGGCGCCGCGTTGAAGGCCTACCTGTCGGCAGCGGCGCAGGTCGCAGAGCTCGTGGACGACGATGCGTTCTCGGCAACGATGATGCTCAACGATACCGAAATCAAATACCTCGCCGCGGAAAAAGTGATCGTTCCCCTGGATGCAGCGGCGACCGAGCGGCGTCAAATGGTTGGTGAGCTGGCAAAAAGTGAGCTGCAACAGGCCGCCTACAAGATCGGCATAGCCTCCGTTGGTGCGATCTTGCTTTCGCTCGGCGCGGCTTGGCTCTTCGCGCGGCTGCTGTCGCGCCCGATCAAGCTCATGACCGGGGCGATGGTTCGTCTTGCCGGCGGCGATCTTGCCGCCTCGCTGCCGCCTGCGGAAAACACCGATGAAGTCGGCGCCATGGCAAAGGCGCTGATCGTTTTCCGAGACAACGCCATCGAAGCGCGCCGGATCGAGACGGAGCGGGAAAAAGAGCAGATGACCAAGGCGGAACGTGCCCATCGCCTTGAGATGACGACGCAAGGTTTCGAGAACGCTGTCGGGAGTGTCGTCGACGGACTTGCCGTGTCGGCTGACGAAATGGCGAAAGCCGCCGAGATCATGACGGCCGCCACGACCGAAGCAAGCAGCAAAAGCATTGCCGTTACCTCCGCCTCGGAAGAGGCCTCGGCCAATGTCGGGACGGTCGCTTCGGCGACCGAGGAATTGGCCGCATCGATCCGCGAGATCGGCCAACGGGTTCGGCAGTCTGCGAGTGTTGCGCAGCGCGCCGATCAAGCGGCGCGCGGCACGTCGTCGACAATCGACGATCTGGCCGAGCGGGCTCAGAAGATTGGGCAGGTGGTCGAGCTTATCAGCGACATCGCCTCGCAAACCAATTTGCTCGCTCTGAATGCGACCATCGAGGCGGCGCGCGCCGGCGAAGCGGGGAGGGGTTTTGCTGTCGTCGCCGCCGAAGTCAAAGGATTGGCTACCCAGACCGCCAAAGCGACCGAGGAAATCACCGCTCAGATCGAAGGCATTCAGACCTCGACCAAAGGCGCCGTGATGGCGATCGAAGAAATTGCTCGAACCATTACGGAGATTAGCAGCGCGGCAACCGATATCGCCGCTACGGTCGAACAGCAGAGCGCCGTCACCAATGAAATTGCGAGCAGCGTTCAACAAACGGCGACCGGCACGCAGGACGTGTCCAACAACATCATAGGCGTGAGCACGGCGGTAGCCCAAAGCAGTCAAGTGGCGGCGCAAGTGCGAAGCGCCGCCGAGGATCTGTCGGTTCAATCGAAGATGCTTCAGCAGGAAGTGGTCCGGTTCCTGCGCGATGTTAAGGCGGCCTGAAGAGGCGTTCCTTTAAACCGGAGACAAAGCTGGTAGAGGGCGACTTTTGTCGTCCGGTCGGCGACCGCCCGGAGGGAGAAACGGCTATTTTCGAGGAAAGACCGTATCTTGACCTTTGACCCCTTCCACAGTACATAGCCGACACCTGCTGTCGGCCCGCTTGATCTGCGGATATCCGGCGCGGCTTTGAAATCCCCAAACAATCGAGCCCGCTTGCCGGCTCAACCTTCAACAAGAGGGCTGGGCGAAAGTGGGCTGTTTGGATTCTTAAACAACGAGTTTTAAGTCGTTCACGACGGATGCGGACCTCTGGCGATGGCGTTCAGCCCGTTTAAATTCCTGCAAGAAGTGCGTTCGGAGACCGCCAAGGTCACCTGGCCGACCCGCCGCGAAACCATGATCACCACGATGATGGTGTT
>DATGJS010000302.1:0-7443 GCA_035295025.1 Bradyrhizobium sp. | reverse complement strand
CTTGCTTGTAGCCCTTGCGCGTCAGCGGCGTGTCGAGACAATGGCCCTGAAACCGTTTCTCGACATTGGCTTCGGTTTCGCCGTGACGACAGAGATAAAGCGTCAGGCCCTTTTTCAGTTCAATCGGCATTGCCGTTCTTGTTCACAGTGATGTCGGGCGCGTCAACTGCCTTCATGCCCACGATGTGATAACCGGCATCGACGTGCAGACACTCGCCGGTCACGGCCCTTCCCATGTCCGACAGGAGGTAGAGCGCCGAATTGCCGACTTCGTCGATCGTCACATTGCGGCGCAAGGGAGAATTGTATTCGTTCCATTTCAGAATGTAACGGAAGTCGCCAATCCCGCTCGCGGCGAGAGTCTTGATCGGCCCGGCCGAGATCGAGTTGACGCGAATCTGTTTCTTACCGAGGTCTTCGGCCAGATAGCGCACGCTCGCCTCCAATGCCGCCTTCGCCACGCCCATGACATTGTAATGCGGCATGACTTTTTCGGAGCCGTAATAGGTCAGCGTCACCATTGCGCCGCCGTTGGGCATCATTTTTTCGGCGCGCTGGGCGACGGCGGTGAAGGAGTAGCAGGAGATGTCCATCGTCATGCGGAAATTGTCCGGCGTCGTGTCGATGTAGCGGCCGGTCAGTTGCTCCTTGTCGGAAAAGCCGATGGCGTGCACGACGAAGTCGATCGTGCCCCACGCTTTCGCCAGCTCGGCGAACGCGCCATCGATCGAGCCTTGATTGCTGACATCGCAATCGATGAGGGCTGCGGGCTTTAGCGGTTCGACCAGCGGCACGACGCGCTTCTTGAACACATCGCCCTGATAGGTGAAGGCGAGTTCGGCGCCCGCCTTGTGCAGCGCCTCGGCAACTCCCCAGGCGATCGAGCGGTTGTTCGCCACGCCCATGATAAGGCCGCGCTTGCCTTTCATGAGTCCTTCGAACTCCATTTGCTGTCTCCGGGTGCGCGCAATCGAGACGGTGTGACGCGAAAGACCAAGGAATTCAAGCGTAATCGGCGCGAAACTTGCGGCCGGTTGACGATATGCCAACCGCTACCCACAATTGGAATAGGATAAGACGATGGAGGACACGCCATGGGATATGCGGGCGAGCGCATCATGTGCGATGCCGACAGCCATATCATGGAAACATTCGACTGGCTGAAGGAGCACGCCGATCCGGAACTGCGCGACTCCATTCCGCCGTTGAAACTGGGAGGGGCAGGGCGTCTCGCCGAAAAGGCCATCGAGAACGCGCTCGCGCGCCGGCAGGACCCGTTGAAGGCCGCGGAACTCCGCGCCAATGTCATCGGCGGCGCCAAGGGCTGGGGCGCTTACGGCGCCTTCGATCCGGCCGAGCGCAGCGAAGCGCTCAATGAACTTGGCTTCCGCTGTCAACTCGTATTCCCGACGTTCGCGCCGACCCAGTTCCTCGGCGAAAAAGACCCCAAGGTGAAATATGGCGGCGCGCGAGCTCACAATCGTGCGATGGGCGCGTTCTGCTCGGGCGACAAGCGGCTTCTCGGCGTGGCCGTGGTCCCGCTCGACGAGCCGGCGCTTGCGGCGGCGGAGATCGCCAACGCGGCGAAGTTCGGATGTAAGTGCGTCTGGATTGCCGCCGCGCCGGCGGGAGACAAGTCGCCGGGACATCCCGATCTCGATATCGTCTGGCAGGCGATGGTCGAGCACGACCTTCCTTTCATGCTCCATATCGGCGCCGGCACGCGCACCTTGCGCCGAGAATATGAAAACAACGGCCAGCCGCGTCCGACCGACTGGCTCGGCGGCGGCGAGAATCTGCGCATCCTCGACTATATGGTGATGAACTTCGCGCCGCAGATGTTCCTGACGGCGATTACCTTCCATGGCGTGTTCACGCGCTTCCCGGCATTGCGTGGCGGCGTGATCGAACTCGGCGGCGGGTGGGTGCCGGATTTCCTGCGCCGTCTCGACAACGGCCACAAGATGTTCCGCAAGTCCGACCCCGGTGTTGCGGCCTTGCCGCGCGCGCCGTCGGAGATCGTGCGCGAGCATGTCAAGTTCACGCCGTTCCCGGGCGAGGATATCGGCAAGATGATTCGCGACGCCGGCGAGGACATCTTTTTGTTCTCGTCCGACTATCCGCACATCGAAGGCGGCAAGGACCCCGTCAAGAAATTTGACGACACGATGGAGGGACTGCCCGCATCGGCCAAGGAGCGGTTCTACCACCGCAACTTCGAAACGATGATGGCTCTGCCCGCGGCTTGACGGGCAATTCAGCCGACAATCTTTTGTAGCACTTCGGCTGATCGTGATCATGTCGACTTGATCCAAGCCGATCTGGCTGCAAGATTGCCGGGCGGGTTTGTATCGCATGGCCGGCGCGTATTCGCCGCGCTGCCGTTACGTCAGTGGATTCGCCGAGGTAATCCCGGGCTCCCAAAAAGGAATTTGTCATTCTGAATGGCGGCGGGCATTCTGCCGTGCTCGCACATGTGTTTCTGCGCGTCAGCCGCCGTTTCGAACTGATCGGAGTCATTTGATGGACAAAGTGGTCACCGACCCCAAAGGTTTCTCGACCGAGGGCCTCGCCAAAATCGTACCGACGCTGCAACCGATCGTCGATGCCGGCGATCTCTCCGGTTTCGTCACGCTTCTCTTTCGCGATGGTGAAATCGTGCAGATCAACACCATCGGCAAGCGCGACATCGAGAAAAAATTGCCCATGGAGCGCGACACGCTCTTCCGCATCGCTTCGATGACGAAGCCGGTGACCTCCCTTGCTGCCTTGATGTTGATGGAGGAGGGCAAATTCAAACTCGAGGATCCGATTACAAAATGGGCGCCGGAGTTCAAGAACGCTCGTGTCTTGAAGGATGCGGAGGGTCCCCTCGACGCGACCGTGCCGGCCGCACGCGAGATCACCTTTGACGATCTCTTCACCCACCGTTCGGGCCTGGCCTATGGCTTCAGCTCGATGGGTCCCATTGCGCACGAATATCAGCGCGTCCTGGGCGATGTCCTCAACAGCCAGATGACGCCTGACGATTGGATGCAGAAGCTCGCCACTCTGCCGCTGCTCTATCAGCCGGGCGAGCGCTTTCACTACAGCCATTCGACGGATGTGTTGGGTTTCATCGTCGGTCGCATCGCCGGCATGCCGTTCCGCGATTTCCTGATGCAGCGCATCTTCGGCCCGCTCGGCATGGTCGATACCGATTTCTACGTGCCGCCGGAAAAGCGCAAACGCGCCGCCGTCGTCTATCGCCTCAACGAAGCCAAGAATGTGCTCGAGCCGCTGCCTTTCAAGCAGTACGACACGCCGCCCGCCTATTGCGGCGGCGGCGGCGGGCTGATCTCGACCGCCGACGATTATCTCAAATTCGCACGCATGATGCTGAACCGGGGCGAACTCGACGGAACGCGCCTCGTCAGCGCGACGACGGTCGAGCTGATGTGCACCAACCGCCTGACACCGGCGCAGCGCGCCATCCCCTTCCTCGGCGCGATTCCGATGTGGGACGGAATGGGTTTCGGGCTCGGCGTCTCGGTGATCGATGCGCCGGAAAAACTCGGCTTCCTCGGCATGGGCGGGGTCGGATCGTTCGGTTGGCCGGGTGCGTTCGGCACCTGGTGGCAAGCCGATCCGGCCAACGATCTCATCATGATCTATTTGATCCAGAACTCGATCCCGCTCGAGCCGGGCGCCATCGCCAACCTCGCGGCGGGCCAGCGCACCGGCGGACGCCTCGCGCTGCCGATGTTCCAGCGACTGACCTACGACGCGCTGACGAAGTAGTGGTCTGACCAAGTCGCACACTGTGGACGGCGCGACGCGACGCGTTTAACGGCCGCGGCGCGGCCCTCTGGGATGACGGACATGGTTGCTGCTTCGGTCGCATCGCAACGGGAAAGTTCGAGACTCTTTTATGTGTGGATGGCAGCGGCGTGCGCCCTCGTCGCATTTGGCGGCTTTGCGCCGACCTACTGGGCGCAGGTGCCAGCCGGTACCTTTGTCGGCCCGCCGCTCTTGCATATGCATGCGGCCCTTTTCTCGGCGTGGTCGATATTCTTATTTTCACAGGCAAGCTTGGCCGCAAATGGCCGATTGAGCGATCATCGTGCTTGGGGCCTTGTCGGAATCGCGCTCGCCACCGCGATGGTGGTCTTTGGATTCGCGGTGGCAATTCTTTCCCTGCAGCACGGCATTGCGGTAGGCTACGGCGATCGCGCGCGATCCTTTTTCATTGTGCCTGTCACTGCGATCGCAATGTTCGCAGGCTTCTTCATCGCTGCGATCTGCAATATCGGGCGGCCGGAGTGGCACAAGCGCTTCATTCTGCTGGCCACTATCGCGCTATTGGCTGCACCAGTCGCGCGGATTTTTTTCGTCATCGCAACGGGTGGCGGGCCGGGCGCGCGCCCCGGCTTGGCCATGCCGCCTCCCGTCTCAAGAGCCATCATTCAGGGACTCTTGGTCGAAGTACTCGCCGTGGCGGGTGCGCTCTATGATTGGCGTAAGAGAGGAAAGCCGCACCCGACATGGTTGATCGGCGCCACGGTGCAGACGCTCGTCGTACTTGTGCGAGTACCCATAAGCACCACATCGTGGTGGCTGACGATTGCAGATGCCGCCTCGCGAATTGCCGGTTGACTACCTGCGCTCGGCGCCGATCTGGGCGCGGACGACTGACGCCTTGACGACGGGGATCTCGTCGTCGGCGAGCGGCTGCATCACCTTTTTGCGCGCCATCGCGGCTTCGATGTAAGGCGCGAGTGTCTTGGCTTTCTTCGCTTCGCGTTCGCGAACTTGCGCCTTGAATTCGCCCATCACGTCAGCGGCGAAGAGTTCGAGCGATTGACAGATATGCTCGTGGCGATTGCGGCCGGCCTGCTGCAGGAAGATCACCTGATCGACGCCGGCTTCCTGGAAACCGCGGATGTGATCGCGGATGTCGGCGGGCGTGCCGATGCCGTTGACGTTGCGCGCCGCACCGCGCACGGCGGCGATGATCTCGTCGTCCTGCCGGGCGCGCGATTTCTGGAAATCCGCAAACAGCGAGGAACGGCCGGGCACTGTGTCGTGGGCAACGAGCGCGTTCACGGCGTAGCCGAAAAACTCGAAACCTTCCTGGCCGCGCCGGATCGCTTCGGCGCGATCGTGATGCACCGAGAAGTTCGAGACCATCGCCAAGTTTGCGTTGACCGCGTGGCCGATGGGCACGCATTGGTCCGACTTGATGATGCCGTAATAGATGTCGGCCCAGTTGTGCGCCTCCTGCGGATCGACGAATGAGAAGGCGAGCGCACCGACGCCGATGGAAGCGGCAATCTTGATCGTGTCGCGATTGGTGCAGGCCATCCACATCGGCGGATGTGGCTTTTGCACCGGCTTGGGCAGCACATTGCGGCAAGGAAAGGAGAAACTCTTCCCCTCATAGCCGGGGTAGGGACTCATCACCATCATGTTGGCGATCTGCTCGGCGGCTTCGAGCGCCATGGCGCGCTTTTCCTTTGCCGGAATCTTGAAGCCGCCGAGTTCGAGACGCGTCGCGCCTTCGCCGATGCCGAAGTCGAGGCGGCCGTGCGAGATGATGTCGAGCGTCGCGAGCCCCTCGGCCGTGCGCGCCGGATGATTGTAGTTCGGGATCACTTGGCGGATGCCGTGGCCGACGCGAATGTTTTTGGTCAGCGCGGCGCAGGCGGCGAGGAACACTTCCGGCGCGGAGGAATGCGAATACTCCTCGAGGAAGTGATGCTCGACTTCCCACGCATAGTCGTAGCCCAATTTATCCGCGAGAACGACCTGCTCGAGCGCCTGATGAAAGAGCCGCGCCTCATCGCCTTCGTTCCATGGCTTGGGCAGTTGATGCTCATAGAAAATGCCGAAACGCATGCGTCCCTCCGATGGCTCGTTGCCGCTAGTGAAGGGCCAATCGCGACGCCTCGCAAGTCGCCGCCCGATGCCCCGTGTCGCGACAAAACCAAAAGGCCGGAGACATCGCCTCCGGCCTTTCCTTATTTCGTTGCGACGCTACGGCAACTAGTTGAACACCTCGAACAGCCCGGCGCCGCCCTGACCGCCGCCGATGCACATCGTCACCACGGCGTACTTCGCCTTGCGGCGCTTGCCTTCCATCAGCACATGCCCGGTCAGCCGGGCGCCTGTCATGCCGAAGGGATGGCCGATAGCGATCGAGCCGCCATTCACATTGTACTTGGCGGGGTCGATATGCAGCGTATCGCGGCAATAGAGACATTGGCTGGCGAACGCCTCGTTCAGTTCCCAGAGGTCGATGTCGTCGACCTTCATGCCGAAACGCTCGAGCAGGCGCGGCACGGCGAACACCGGGCCGATGCCCATCTCATCGGGCTGGCAGCCATACGAAGCCCAACCCATGAACCGGCCCATGGCCTGCAGACCGCGCTTCTCTGCTTCCTTGCCTTCCATCAGAACCACGGCCGCGGCGCCGTCGGAAAGCTGCGAGGCATTGCCCGCGGTGATGAAGTTGCCTGGGCCTTTTACCGGCTCGAGCTTGGCGAGGCCTTCCATCGTCGTATCCGGGCGGTTGCACTCGTCGCGCTCGACGACATAGTCGACGATCTTTTCTTCCTTCGTCTCCTTGTTGACCGTCTTCATCTTGGTCTTCATCGGGACGATCTCGTCCTTGTACTTGCCGCCCTGCTGCGCCGCGGCCATGCGGCGTTGCGATTCCAGGGAGTATTCGTCCTGGTATTCGCGGCTGAGCTTGTAGCGCTTGGCGACGATGTCGGCAGTGTCGATCATCGGCATGAAGATCGCAGGATATTCCTGGGTCAGCTTGGGATCGACATTGTTGGGTCCCGCGCCGGGATTGGGGATGGAGATCGACTCGACGCCGCCTGCCACGATGCATTGCGATTGATCGCCGCGGATCGAATTGGCCGCCATCGCGATCGACTGCAAGCCGGATGAGCAGAAACGGTTGATCGACACGCCACCGGTCGAGACCGGCAGGCCGGCGAGCAGCGCCGCCTGGCGGCCGATATTGCCCGCGCCGTGAGCGCAATTGCCCATATAGCAATCTTCGACGAAGTCCTTCGGCACGCCGGCGCGTTCGACCGCATGCTTCACCGCGTGCGCCGCCATCGACATGGTCGGCGTGATGTTGAATCCGCCGCGGCCGGACTTCGCGAGCCCGGTTCGGGCATAGGAAACGATGACGGCTTCTCTGCTCATGGGTCTTCCTTCCTTGAAGAATTATCGATTGCCGCAAACATGGCGCAACTGCGAGGTGGGCGCTAGGGGGCGTTTAAATACAACCGGCAAACGTACATAAATGTCGCGGACCGCGATCCCGCTGACGCGGCTGCCGACCGAAACGAGAATTCTAGAGCGTATCGCCGGGTGTGGCGCCGCCTTCGCATGGCCTTTTCTGCTATAATGCACACGAGGCGAACACGTCCGCACACGGACCAAAGG
>DATGJS010000301.1:0-13183 GCA_035295025.1 Bradyrhizobium sp. | reverse complement strand
GCGTGGCTTTTTATCGTCTTGCCCTCGCTCGCCTTGAATTATCTGGGACAGGGTGCACTCGTCATCGGCGACCCCAAGGCGATCGAAAATCCCTTCTTCCTGATGTTTCCGGAATGGGCGTTGATTCCGATGGTCGCGCTTGCCACGGTCGCAACCGTGATCGCAAGTCAGGCCGTGATCACCGGCGCCTATTCCCTGACGCGCCAGGCGATCCAGCTCGGCCTGTTGCCGCGATTTGAAATCAGGCACACGTCAGAGGCGCATTTCGGCCAGATTTATATCCCGCGCATCAATATGCTGCTGCTGGTTGCCGTGATGTTGCTGGTGCTGATGTTCCGTTCCTCCAGCGCGCTGGCCTCGGCCTACGGCATCTCGGTGACCGGCACCATGGTGGTGACCGCGATGATGGGGTTTGTCGTGATCTGGCGGGTATGGCGATGGTCGCCGCTGGCTGCCGGCGCGTTGATCGTGCCGTTTCTCTTTCTCGATCTGACCTTCCTCGCCGCCAACCTCTTGAAGGTGCTCGAAGGCGGTTGGGTGCCGCTGGCGCTCGGAGCCGTGGTGATGCTCTTGATGTATACATGGCGCCGCGGCAGCCGGCTATTGTTCGAGAAGTCACGCAAGCTCGAATTCCCGCTCGTGGATCTCGTGGCCATGCTGGAAAAACGGCCGCCGCAGCGCGTTTCCGGCACCGCCGTTTTCCTCACCAGCGATCCCGTCAGCGCGCCGACGGCTTTGATGCATAGTTTGAAGCACTACAAAGTGCTGCACGAAAAGAACGTCATTCTTACCATCGAAACCGCGGCCACTCCGCGCGTCGATCCTGCCGAGCGCGTGAAGCTGGAGCAGGTCGGCAATACCTTCACCAAGGTTACATTGCGCTTCGGCTTTATGGAATCGCCGAATGTTCCCAAGGCGCTCGCGATCGCGCGCAAGCTCGGCTGGCAATTCGACATTATGTCCACTTCGTTCTTTCTATCGCGCCGTGCGCTGAAGCCGGCCGCGCATTCGGGCATGCCGCGCTGGCAGGACCATCTCTTCATCGCGCTCAGCCGTACCGCGAACGATGCGACCGATTATTTTCAGATTCCGAGCGGCCGGGTGGTGGAGGTTGGAACGCAGGTCACCGTCTAAAACGGGGATGACGATTCAACTAGTGCTCACTTTCCGAAGTTCGCGATCCGCGAATGCTTGATTTTTGCCGCGCCAGAGGCGAGGTTGGCGGCCGGTCAAAGTGGTCGTTTGAGCGGAGGATGTCAGTGACGGATCAAGGGCATAGGGTTCACGATTTGACGCCCGAGGAAGTGTCGCGAGGGATGGCCGATGGGCGCTATCTCCTGGTTGACGTCCGGGAGCCGAACGAAGTGGCCGTGGACGGCTATCCCGGCGCGATCGTGGTGCCTCTGTCGAGCTTCGATCCGCAAATTATTGCCGATCCGAAAGGCAAACAGGTGGTTTTCGCCTGCCGCTCCGGTAAGCGCTCGGTGGCCGCCTCGCTGGCCGCGCAAGGCGCGGGTCTTCCCCACGACAAGCATTTGGCGGGCGGGATGTTGGCTTGGAAGGCGGCAGGTCTGCCGACGAGTTCCGGCGGCTGATCCATGGTTTCCACCAACAGGGTTTTTGGCGATCTGCCCGTCACGATCTTCGAGGCGATGTCGCAAGCCGCGCGCGACAATAACGCCATCAATCTCGGCCAGGGCTTTCCCGACGATCCGGGTCCGGAGGATATCCGCCGCGCCGCCTCCGACGCGGTGATGGACGGTTACAACCAATATCCTTCGATGATGGGTATCCCGGAATTGCGCCAGGCGATTGCCACCCATTACCGGCATTGGCACGGCCTCTCGCTCGATCCGATGAGCGAGGTGATGGTAACCTCGGGGGGAACCGAGGCTTTGACCTCGGCCATTCTGGCCATGGTCGAGCCGGGAGACGAGGTCGTCGTATTCCAGCCGGTCTATGATTCCTATCTTCCGATCATCCGTCAGGCCGGCGGCATTGCGCGCCTGGTGCGGCTTGAGCCGCCGCATTGGCGATTGACGGAAGAAGCGTTGCGCGGCGTCTTCAATCGCAAAACGAAAGCGGTTCTTTTCAACAACCCACTCAACCCGGCCGCCATCGTTTACCCGCGCGAAGACCTCGAATTATTGGCGCGCTTTTGCCAGGAGTTCGATGCGGTCGCGATCTGCGACGAGGTCTGGGAGCATGTCATCTTTGACGACCGCGCCCATATTCCGCTGATGAGCATTCCCGGAATGCGCGATCGCACGATCAAGGTCGGCTCGGCGGGAAAGATATTTTCGCTCACCGGCTGGAAGATCGGCTTCGTATGCGCCTCGCCCGCGCTATTGCGCGTGGCGGCGAAGGTGCACCAGTTTCTCACCTTTACCACCGCGCCGAACCTTCAAGCCGCGGTCGCCTATGGTCTGGGTAAGTCGGACGAATATTTTCATCAGATGCGCAAGGATCTCGCGCGCAGCCGCGACCGGCTGGCGAGCGGTTTGGAAAGTCTCGGTTTTCCGGTTCTTCGTTCGCAAGGTACGTATTTTCTCACCGTCGATCTTTCGCCGCTGGGTCTTAATGAAACCGACGAGGCTTTCTGCAAGCGTATCGTGACCGATTATAAGGTCGCGGCCATTCCGGTGTCGGCCTTCTATGAGCAGGACCCGGTAACGACGGTCGTGCGCTTCTGCTTTGCCAAAAGAGATGCGACGCTGGATACCGCGCTGGAGCGTTTGTCCGATGCGGTGCATCGCCGATAATGGATGAGATAATGCTGTTCCGCCCCATTTTCCCGAAAGTTGGAGTGGCCGCCGCTCTTATCGCAACCCTTGCCGCCGCGTTACCGCTGAGGCCGCTACCTGCGACGGCGGGGGAACGCACGGTCAATTTCTACAATTGGTCGAGTTATATGGCGCCCGGCGTCTTGGAGGATTTCACCCGCGAAACCGGCATCAAGGTGATCTACGACACGTTCGATGCCAATGAGACGTTGGAAACGCGTTTGCTCGCCGGCAAGTCCGGTTACGATGCCGTGGTGCCGACGGCCTATTTCCTGCAACGCCAGATCAAGGCGTCCGTGTTCCAGAAGCTCGACAAGTCGAAATTGCCGAACCTCTCCCATGCCTGGCCGGTCGTGACCGCGAGGCTCGCTACGTATGATCCGGGCAATCAATATGCCGTCAATTACATGTGGGGTACCACGGGCATCGGTTATAACATCAAAGCGGTGGAGAAAATCCTTGGGCCCAACGCCAAGATCGACAGTTGGGATATCGTTTTCAAGCAGGAGAACCTCGCGAAATTCAGCGGTTGCGGGGTGCATATGCTGGATTCCCCCGACGATATTTTTCCAGCCGCACTGATCTATCTGGGACTCGATCCGAATTCGACGAAAGCGGCCGATCTGGAAAAGGTCGCCGATCTCGTCGGAAAAATCCGTCCCTTCGTTCGAAAGTTTCACTCCTCCGAATATTTAAGCGCGCTGGCGACCGGCGAAATCTGTCTTGTGGTCGGCTGGTCGGGCGACATCATGCAGGCGCGAAGCCGGGCTATGGAAGCCAATAATGGCATCGAGATCGGTTACGCGATCCCGAAGGAAGGCGCGCAAATGTTTTTCGACAATCTGGCGATTCCGGCCGACGCCAAGAATGTCACGGAAGCCTATGAGTTGATCAACTTCCTCTACCGGCCGGACATCGCCGCCAGAAATTCCGATTTTTTATCTTACGCCAACGGCAATCTGGCGAGCCAAAAACTCCTCGATCCCAAGGTTCTTGGCGACAAAAATATCTATCCGGACGACGCCACGCTCGCCAAGCTCTTTGTCATCACCGCCCGAGACCCGGCAACGCAGCGCATCATCAATAGGCTGTGGACCAAGGTGAAAACGGGACGGTAGGAAGGGCGCGTCTTTTGTGGTCCGCTACCGCCAGCGGCGGTGCAGCCACAGCCATTGATCCGGATATTCGCGAATCCAGCCTTCGATCACCGAGGTAATGGCTTGCATCGTTTGTTGGACGTCGATGTCCCCGGCGGCATCGCGCACCGGTTGCAGCTCTTCCGATAATTCGGCGCGGAAGCGATGGCCGGGAAGGCGGATGATGCGGACCCCATGGATGGGGCACTCGACTTGCCGCAGCAAGCGGGCGAGCGTCGGGTTGGCTTTGGTTTTGCGGCCGAAAAACGTCACATCCACGCCGTTGGTGAAGTACTGATCCACCAGCATCGCCACATGCTGACCCTTGCGCAGCGCCTCCGCCATTTTGAGTGGAGCATCGCGGCCGGTCGGGATGAGCGTTCCCATCTTTACCGAGCGTAATTCCTCGATGATCCGGTTGACGGAAGCGCTGTTGGGCCGGCGAAACAGGATCGCGGCGTCAAGCCCATGTGCCACCGCCGCCACCGCCGGCAGCTCCCAATTGCCGAGATGGCTCGCGAAGATCAGCGCGGGCTTGCCGTCGAGGCGAAGCTTCGCAAACAGTTCATGGGTGCGCGGCTCAATTTCGATTCGGCTTTTTTCGGGAAATGCCGGGTCGTGTTGCCAGATATGATCGAGATGGGCGAATTCGGCGCCAAGACGCCCGAGATTGTCCCAAACGCCTTCAAGAATGGCCTCGATTTCTTCAGGTGATTTTTCCGGAAAGGCGGCCGTCAGATTAGCGCGGCCGATCCGTTGCTCGCGGGTCATCGGTCCGATCAGGCGGGTGAAGCGGCCGAACAGATTGGCGGTCTTGATCGGATCGAAGTAGCGCGTGGTGCGCAACAGCCCGACCGTCAGCGCGCTGACCACCGCGTCGCCTGCCGGCTTGAGCAGATTGCGCATTCGGGATTTGGCGCGAAGCAGGAGGGGAGACATCAAAAGCCAATAAGGGTCATGCCGGAAACTTGCCAGTGTTTCGCGGGCCCGGTCGTGGAATCGCTCCGGCTAAACCGGTTCACGGGTGAGCACCAGCGAGGCATTTTGACCGCCAAAGCCGAACGAATTCGACATGACGGTGGTGACGCGCGCATCGCGTGCTTTGTTGGGAACCACGTCGAAGGGAATGGCGGGGTCGGGAATATCGTAATTGATCGTCGGGGGGATTCTTTGATGCTCGAGCGTCAGCAGCGAGAAAACAGCTTCGACGGCGCCCGCGGCCGAGAGCGTGTGGCCGACCATCGATTTATTCGACGAGACCGGGATTTGCTTGGCGCGTTCGCCGAAGACGGTCGAGATGCCCAAATATTCCATCTTGTCGTTTTCGGGCGTGCCGGTGCCATGTGCGTTGATATAATCGATCTGATCGGAAGCAAGCCCCGCGTCGGCGAGGGCGTTGCGGACGCAGCCGATGATCGGTTTGCCGTCGGGACTCGATCGGGTGCGGTGAAAGGAGTCGGCGAGTTCGCCACAACCGGCAATGATGCCCAGAATTTTGGCGCCCCGCGCGGTGGCGGCTTCAAAGCTCTCCAGCACCAGCGCGCCGGCGCCTTCGGCCATCACGAAGCCGTCGCGGTTCTTCGAAAACGGACGGGCCGCGGCCTCAGGCCGGTCGTTATGGGTGGACAGCGCCGACAGCAGGGAAAAGCGTACCAAGGCTTCCGGATTGACCGAGCCGTCGGTCGCCACGCAAAGCGCAACATCGGCTTCGCCCCGCCGGATCGCCTCGACGCCGAGCTGGATGGCGGTGGCGCCGGAAGCGCAGGCGGTGGACAGCGAAATCGGCGAGCCCTTGGTTCCAAATGCCTCTGCGAGATGGTCGGCCACCGAGCCGAACAGAAAGCGCTTGTGGTAGTCCACATAGCGCCCGCCGCCGCTCACCCGTAGCATGGCGTCATAATTGACTTCCGTCTCGGGTCCGATCGCCCGTCCCAGTTCTTGGCGTTGCGGCCACTCCACCTCGACGGGGGCAACGGCCAGAAAGAGCGGTCCGGGAAAATCGCCTTTGTTGCCGATGCCGGCCTGGGCGATGGCTTCCTCGCCCGCGAGTTCGCCGAGCCGCTCGGAAAGATCGGTGGATGAAAACGGCTCGATTGGAATAAAGTCAACCGTGCCGGCCATGGTCGTTTTCAGTCCCTCGGTGGGGAAGCGGGTGATGGTGCGAATGCCGGACTCGCCCGCCGTCAATTTTTTCCAATTGTCGGCCTTGCCCGCGCCGAGCGAGGTGACGACCCCCATGCCGGTTATGACGACGATCGGCCTGCCGAATTTATCGCGCGTGGCTGTCATGTTTTCCCCGTCTGTCTAGAGCATGATCCGAAAAAGCGTGCCGCGGTTTTTTCGAAAAGATCATGTTCAATCAAATCTCATCGCGCTTTAGCCGCTACTTGATCGCTTCGACCAGCGCCATGCCTTCGCCGCGCCAATGACCCGTCCCGATCACCACAATCTGGGACGGGCTTGCGGGCATTTCAACTTCCACCGCCGAGCTTCCATCGGGCGGAAACAGCGCGCCGCGCGACAAAGACAGCGCCGCCAGCGCCAGTCCCAACGGGAATTGCGCTTCCATGGTGTGACCAAACATCGTCCCGCTCGCCCGCACCGGGAATTCGGCGTGGGCATTCAGGAAGGCGCGCTCTTCCGACGTGACGGGTTCGACGCCGGTCGCCCCGGTAATGATCGCGGCTTTGCTATCGATTTTTCCGAGCTTCGACCACAGCTTCTCCAGCGTCGCGGTCACCTCGCCCGGATGTTTGCGGCGCGCCATATCGGCTACCACATTGACCAGACGCGCATATGGTTTGGCGCCGCGTGCCTCGGCATGGGCTTTGGATTCGATCACGAGAAAAGCGCCGCCCGATCCAAGCGCAAAGCCGCCTTGTTCTCCGCGCGCCCAAACCGGCGCGAATTTGTCCTTGAGATTGAGGCCGCCGAACTCATAGAGAACCAGCAAATCCTTGCGTTCGCCATTTTGCGAACCGCCGATCAGGGCAATGTCGCTTTGACCGGCGGCGATGCGCGCCAGTGCGATCCTGGCGGCATCGACGCCGGCCGATTCCTCGCCCATGAAGGTGCGTGACGATCCGCTCACGCCGTGCACGATGGCAATATTGCCGGCCAGCAGATTAGAGAGCTGCGCCAGGAACAGCGTTGGGCGCAAATCGCTCATCAGCCGTTCGTTGAGAAAACCGGGCGCGGAGTTGCCCTTTGCTTCCATGTTCAAGATATTGGAATCGACCGCGAGGTCGCGTTCGCCGCCGCCGGCCGCAACAATCATATCCATTCGCGAGAGGATTTCGTTGTTGCCCTTGACGCCGGCCGCTTCCAGCGCCAGCCCGGCCGCATAGGTGCCGATCCGTTGCCACGCTTCCATTTGGCGCTGATCGCCCTTTTTGGGAATTTGAGCATCGAGATTGATGGCCGCCCAGGGGTGCACGATGCAGGGCGCAAAGCCGTTCTCGTCAACATTGACCCGGCGCCGATTGAGGGCATCCCAATGCGTATCGAGTCCTTCGCCGAGCGAGGTCGCAAGACCGATGCCGGTGATCCAAACCTCGGTGGGTTCGCGGCTTGCCGATGTCATCTCGAAAGATCTCGTTTCAACGGACTTTTTTCAGTCATGGGTGATGGCCTGCTTCGGAAAACCGATACGCTCGGCCATGGTTTCCATGTGTCCGCGCAAGTCCGTGTTGGGGAAGGGGACGTGGCTGAATGTGATTGTGGCGTTGGAGCGCAGCTTACCGCCGACCCGGATCCTCGCTTCGGTGACCGCATAACCCGAACCCTCGTGAAGGGCGGTGGCCTCAATCGTCAGCAATTCGCCGGGGGATACGAAGCCGCGCATCTTGGCTTCCTTGACGGCGGCCAGAAACGGCATGCGCTCGAAATTCATCAGCGCCAGCAACAGCCAACCCGAAGTTTGGGCCATCGACTCGATCAACAGCACCCCGGGCATGATCGGAAAGCCCGGGAAATGCCCCTCGAAAATGGTATTTTCCTGGGGTACCTGCGCCTCCACCACGATATTGCGTTTGCCGATATCGAGGTCGGCAATACGGTCGATGAGGTGGAAATATTGAAGATTCATGATGGGCGGTTACGCGCCCTTGGCCGCGACCAATTCGTCGATGCGAGCGCTCAGGTTTTTCAGGACGAAGTATTGTTCCGTAGTGGCTTTGCCGTCGTTGACTTCCTGGGTCCATTTTTCCAACGGCAGCTTGATCCCGAACGCCTTGTCGATCGCAAAGGCGATATCGAGGAAATCCAGGCTGTCGATTCCCAGATCGTCGATCGCATGGCTTTCCGGCGTGATCGTGTCACGCGGTATGTCGCAGGTCTCAGCGATGATCGTTGCCACCTGATCGAATGTAGAGGACATCATTAAGCCTTTGATATATTGATGATAAATCCTAAATCCGCAGGGGCGCGGACGCTGGGCCCCAGGTTAGCCCTTGCCCCGGCTGAGAGTCGAGTGCCCGTATATCGGAGCGCCGGGCTTTGTTCAATGGAGGTGGTAGGTATCTATGACGGGGCGGTATGGCCGGCTCCGGGACTGTTAGATATGCGGCACGACAATCTGAACGCAATCGTGACGTCCCATGAGCACGCAATCCTGGGTCCGGCGCAGTTGGGCGATACTCATGGCAAGCCATATGCCGATCGCCAGAAGCGCAAGAGTAAACGCGAGAGCCGCCACATTTGCCAGCATGCGATGCCGGAAATCGCCGGCGGCGTCGCGGTCGCGCTCATAGCGGGACAGATCGTCGGCGACCTCAAGCTTGTGAACCAACTGAGGAGAGCAGCGCTGGGCCATCGGAGAACCCGGCCGCGGCCGAAATTGGAGCACGCGGTGCTCTTCTTCGTCTGAAGGGATTGAAATAATGGGCTGCTGGGTTTTCACCGATGCCCGCTCCGAAAACGATCCATTTTCAATGTAGCACGCCCGCATCAGCTCTCCCAGATAAAAACGAGGCCGCGCGGCGCGAAAGGAAGCCTTTTAATCTTATCCGTTTATCTTATCGGTGATCTCATCCGTCCAAAGTCTCATGGAATTTGGCGTAATCGATTCGAATGCGCCCATCGCCGAAGGTCTCCAGAATATCGGCGTAACGGTGGCCGAATCGAATATCGGCGTGGTTATAGGACATTCGGGCGTGGATGGTTTGCGCGGCCGTGATGTCGTATCCGGTCACCACGACCACGAGCGAGATGTTGGCAGCCTTCAAATCGTCGGCGTTAAGTTCGTGGAGCGGACTGGTTGAATCGATGACGTGGTAGAGCGTCCAAGTGAGCGCGAGCGCGGGATGTTCGTTGCGCACCAGCGCCAGCTCGAAGAACCTTCGCGAAAATTGCCCTTCGGCGCTCACGACGTTCCTGAGAAGCCATAACCGCGCCGTGGCGTTGCCGATGATATTGTGGCGCTCATTGGCAAAGCGAATCATCAAGGTCGGCTGGCCCTCGTGATTTGAAATCACCGGATAATTCGCAAACAAGAGCCGCGCGCGCGGACGAGAAAACCGCGCAAAGACAAGCCCCGTCATGACCGACATCGAAAAGATTCCGGTGAAGAGCTCTATGGTGGCAATGAAATGGCCGTAATGCGTCTGGGGGTGCATGTCGCCATAACCGGCGGTCGAAAGCGTCTCGATGCTGAAATAAAGATAGTCGAGATAATCATTGCGGGGGACATTGGAGACCGGCTGATCGCCCATCCAGTAAAGTGAGGCAAAAACGGCGTTGAAGGCGATGAAGACGATGGCCGCGCCGCCGATAAAGGCTGGCCATGACGCCGTCATGCAACGATGGCTGAGATCGGCCCAAAAGCTGGTATGAAGACCCTCAGCGATGATCTCGCGGTCGCCAAAACGCACGACCCGCGGCCTCGATATCCGCGCCTTCATCCTACCTAACATCGTCATGCTCCAGGCCATAGGCCGATGACGATTCAACCAAATCTCATCACCCTTTGGGGTAGTTGTTCGTCGGTGGCATCATGCCATAATCAATCGTTACAATAACATATTTCACGGCACGGCAGGGAGAAGTTCAGTTATGGCGAACGTGCGCGAACCGCTCATTCATCCAATTCCAATTCTTTCGCTTCGTCCGACCCAGATGACCGTCGGGATGAGGGAGGTGAAGGAAAAGCGCAAACGCTGGCGCGAGCAAAAATCGAAAAAGAAGCAAGCGGAGTTGTTGGGGAAACATATGATCCCGGTCGTTCATGGGCCGGACCAGCGCTATTACGTCGTCGATCACCATCATCTGGCGCGCGCGCTTTATGACGAAGGCGTGAAGGATATTCTTGTGACCGTGATCGGCGACCTCAGCATGGTTGACCGTGACGCGTTCTGGGGCGTGATGGACAATAAAAGATGGGTCTATCCCTATGACGCCAAGGGCGAACGCCGGCATTTCAAGGACCTTCCGAAGTCCATTGAGGATCTCAAGGACGACCCGTTCCGCAGTCTCGCCGGCGAATTGCGGCGCGCCGGCGGGTTCGCCAAGGACACGACACCGTTCAGCGAGTTTCTCTGGGCCGATTTCCTGCGGCGCAAAATTTCGAACAAGAATGTCGAGGACAATTTCGCAAAAGCGATGGAAAAAAGCCTGGCGCTCGCGCGAAGCCAGGATGCGATATACCTGCCGGGATGGTGCGGACCCGCGGAGAATTGAAAAGACCGGCCGCGCGTCTATTTCGGCACGCGCCCCATCATATAGAATTCGTCGTTCGGGCGCATCGCGGTGATGTTGGCCATTCGATTCGACAGCGCGAAGAACGCGGCGATGGCGGCGATATCCCAAGCATCCTCGTCGCTAAATCCGTGCGCGTTGATGTCGGCGAAATCGGCTTGCGAGATAAGGTGGGCTTGCTGGCTCACCTTCATGGCGAAATCGAGCATCGCCCGTTGACGTGGCGTGATGTCCGCCTTGCGGTAGTTCACGGCGATCTGGTCGGCGATTTGAGGATTTTTGGTTCGAATTCGCAAGATCGCGCCGTGCGCGATCACGCAGTAATGACATTGATTGGCGCTTGAGGTCGCAACGACGATCATCTCGCGTTCCGCCTTGCTCAATCCGCTGTCTTTTTCCATCAAGGCGTCATGATAGGCAAAGAACGCCCGGAATTCGTCCGGCCGATGGGCCAGGGTCAGGAAAACATTCGGGATGAATCCCGACTTTTCCTGAACGGCCAACAGGCGGCTGCGGATATCATCCGGCAAGGAATCGATGGAGGGAAGCGGGAAACGTGGGGCGATCGGCTGCGTCATGGCGAGACTTTTGCTCATTCATCCGGCACGGGCGATGAGCATAGCCGAGGCGGGCCGATCTCGCAAAGCGCGCCGGAGTGACGGTAGCAAATTCAGCGCAGCGGCTTTTTCAGGAGCGAAAAGCGGTCGGGATCCAGCCCCATTGACGGCTGCAGCATCGGCGCCTCCACCGGGGAGGTCGCCGTGCGTTCGCTGAAGCTGGCGTTGCTCGGGGCGTCACGATTTGACGTGGCGCCACGCCAACGCTCCAGGACCGCGCTGACGAAATGCATGTCGTGGCCGGAGGTAGCGGATGGTGCCGTCGCTATCGTGGCTTCGCCGCGTGGCAATTGGTGGACCGGCACTTCCTTGAAGCGCAGCCGGGTCGGCAGCGCGACGCCTTCGCCGAAAGCGAGCACCTCGCGGGTTCCAAGCGAGGGAACGAACGACAAAAGATTCGCCGCGGCGTCCGAGACCGCCGAACGCAACAGCGCCTGGTCGCGCTCATTGGCAAGCCGCATCGTGAACAGCGTGTTGCATTGGGAAATGATGGTGGCGTCGAGTTCGGCGGGACGTTGGGTGACGAGGCCGAGATAGACGCCGTATTTGCGGCCTTCCTTGGCGATGCGCGAAACCGCTTTTCGGGTCGGTCCGAAACCGATGCTGCGATCGGCTGACGCGTAACGATGGGCTTCCTCGCAGACGAACAACAGCGGCGAAGCGCCGTCGCTCCACAATCCGAAATCGAACGCCATGCGGCAAAGCACCGACACCACGGAATCGATGACCTCAACGGGAAAGCCGGCGAGCTGCATCACGGTCATCGGCCGGCCTTGCGCGGGCAGGCGGAACAGATGGCTGATCACCTCGGCCATGGTGTCGCCGCCGACATTGGCGTTGTCGAACATGAAAGTGTAGCGCGGATCGTTGCGCACGGTTTCAATGCGCGAAATCAGCTTGTGATAGACGATGCGGGTGGAGCGGTTTTCGAGCTTTCCCATCCGCTCGTCGATCAGCGAAATCAGGTCATTCAGCCGATAAGGCACCGGCGTATCGGCGGTATAACCGATCGTTTTGGAATCGGCGCGTTTGATACCGAGCCGGTCGGCGTTCTGATATTGCGTATAGAGTCCCTTCGCGGCCGGAATGATTTCGGCGAGAATATCGACTTCGTCGGGAACACCGGGGCGTCCGGCGAACAATACATCGACGATCTCTTCGAAATTGAACAGCCAGAACGGAAGCTTCAGGTTTCGAGGATTGAGCACGAGGGCGCGATCGCCGAAGCAGCGGCCGTATTCGTTATGCACGTCGAGCATGAAAATCCGCAAGCTCGGCCGCGATTTGAGGATTTCGTTCAAGAGCAGCGACACGCCGGTCGATTTGCCGACGCCGGTCGAACCGAGGATGGCGAAATGCTTCGAGAGCATTTCCTCGATATCGACATAAGCGGTGACCGAGGGGTCCTGCTGTAGCGTGCCGATATCGATCTGGTCCGAACCGCTCGGAGCGTAAATGGTGCGAAGTTCCTGATCGTTGATCAGCTCGACCGCATCCCCGATGGTCGGATAATTGGTGACGCCGCGCTGGAATTTTTGCCGATCTGGCGGGCCGAAGATTTCACCGAGGAGGTCAACGGAGGCGCTTGCGATGTAGTTGCCCGATGCCGGCGGATTTTCGCACGACACCTCGGTAACCATGGCGACGATGGCGGAATTGGCGCAGCGAATGCTGACAAAACGCCCGACTGTCGCGCGTATTTCGGAAGGGCCTGCCTGGCTTGTTGCGATCAGTCCGACCCGCGCAAGCGAGCCGCGAACGGAAACCACGCGTCCAAAAGATGTCACTTGAACCGAACCTGGTATGTCACGAATTTGCGTCTTGGGCCGCCACTATGCAGCCACTCGTTGGACAAACGGTTAAGCCGGCGCCTGCGGAGACGGTCCATCATGCCGGAGCTTTGTCGCGGGGGTCACGACCGGCGGGCTCGCCGAAGCGGCTTTTCGGCGGAAAA
>DATGJS010000300.1:0-5623 GCA_035295025.1 Bradyrhizobium sp. | reverse complement strand
GGGCACGCCGCCGCCGCGCTGATATTCGGAACGCACGGTATGGCCGGGGCCCTTCGGCGCGATCATCAGCACGTCGAGATCGGCGCGCGGGTCGAGCAGGTTGAAATGGACGTTGAGGCCATGCGCGAAGACGAGCGCGGCGCCCTTCTTCATGTTGTCGTGCAGATGATCGCGATAGATGTCGCCCTGCAATTCGTCGGGGGTCAGCATCATCACGAGGTCGGCCCATTTGGCGGCTTCGGCGACTTCCATCACCTTGAAGCCGGCGGCCTCGGCCTTCTTGGCGGAGCTTGAACCCTTGCGCAGCGCAATCGCCACTTCCTTGACGCCGGAGTCCTTCAGGTTCAGCGCATGGGCGTGGCCCTGGCTGCCATAGCCGACGATGACGACCTTCTTGCCCTTGATCAGGTTCAGGTCGGCGTCGCGATCGTAATAAACACGCATGGGTGGTTTCCTCTTACATGGGGGCCATATCAGGCCGATGGATCAGGCTTTCAGGTGGATGGTCCGCCGCCTATCGAATTTCCGGCGTGGTCTAAACATTTTCCGCTCCGACGGCAAACCCCCTTCTCGCATAACGCGGCCCCCGATCGTGCATTCATGAAGGCGGCCAAAAGCGAAGGCGACATCGTCAGGCTCCCACTGCCTTCGGCAAACCCTGCATTCGCTTGGAAAGCAGCATCACGGCGATGCCGCCGACCACGGTGAGCATGCCGACAAGCCGCAGCGATCCGAAGATTTCGCCAAACACGAGACTGGAGGCGGCCGAACCGACAAACGGCACCAAAAGCGCGAAGGGTGCCACCTGCGCGGCCGTATAGGCACGCAACAGCCGGCCCCATAGCCAATAGGCGACGCAGGTGGAAATCCCGCCAAGGCCGAGCATGCAGAAGAGAGCGAGCGGCGATAAATGCGACAGAGCGCGCCATGTCGGTCCCACGCCGTCGCCAATGAGCGTCAACGCCAGAAGCGGCAACGCGGCGACGAGACAAAGCCAGGCGGCCAGATCGAACATCGGCACGCCCGGCGCGCGGCGCAACAAAAGATTGCCGGCCGCGAAACTGAGCGGCGAAATCATCAGTACGGCAAAGGCCGATATGCTGAAATCGTAACCGACCGTGCCGCAGATCATCAGAAGGCCGATCGCCGCAATCGCAATCCCGAGCGTCTGTGTCCGCGACGGCCGCTCGCCGTGGAGAAGCGCAGCGAGAGCGATCGTGAAAAGCGCCTGGCTTTGCACGATGACGCTGGTAAGCCCGGCCGGAACACCATGCGCGATGCCATAGGCCTGCGCCATGAACTGGCCGAGAAACAGCGTGAAGGCGATCGCGATCAGGATCGTCCAGGCAATTTTCGGCCGCGGCACGAACAGGCAAGGGAAGGAAGCGATCGCAAATCGCAGCGCCGTCATCAATGCCGGTGGCAATTCGTCAAGTACGATCCGGCTCGCGACAAAGGCAAGGCCCCAGATCACCGCCACCAAGATGGCAAGGCCGATATCGGCGGGTTTCATTCCGGACTTCCTAACCTCTCCCGTTTACGGGGGAGGTCGCATCGCATCGCAAGATGCGATGCGGGTGGGGGCCGACGCTTGCTTCGGTATCCGAGCAGACGCCCCCTCCCCAACCCTCCCCCGCAAGCGGGAGAGGGAGCGGACCTCCGCTGCCGACGATTACTGAATCAAATTCCACAATATCAGCCCTGCTCGCCGTGTTTGGGTTTCCGCAGCAGATATGTGCCGTGCAGCGGGGCGTGATAATCGGCCGAGATCAGCGCAAAGCCGGCATCCAGCAACATGCGCTCGATCACCCAGCCGAAGGTCGAATATTCGTCACGCATATGAGTGACGACGCTATCGCGGTCGAAATCGTGATTCTTGATGGAGAAATCGGCCCATTGCTCGACACTGCGCTCGGTACCGTCGGGCGTCGAGACGAACACGATGTCGCGCAGATAAAAATGCGCTCCCGGCTTCAACGCCATCAAAATCCGCGACAGCGCCACCGCCTTCCAGAAATCCGGCAGATGATGCAGCGCAAATTCGCTCACAATCAAATCGTAGCTGTCGGGCTGATACGTAAAGCTCAGGAGCCCGGCCGATTGGGTGCGGATCGCGACGTGGCGGTCCTTGGCCTGGATTTTCGCAAGCGCCAGCATGGCCGGCGAAATGTCGATCGCATCGACTTCGGCGCCCATCAGCGCGGCCTGGCAGGCGAGCACGCCATTGCCGCAGCCGATATCGGCGACCCGCCATCCTCGCCCGACGCCCAGCACAGCGAGCGCGTCGCTCGCGCGCCGATCGCTGTCGTCATGGCGGTCATAAATCGAGGCGACCGCGGAATCGAGCCCGGCCCGCCGACGCTCGTTATAATACCAGTCGCGCGCCAGCATGGCTCACATCCCCTCAGGCCCCCGCCCGATCGCGGCAACCCCGGTACGCGAGACTTCGACCAGGCCGAGCGGGCGCATCAGATCGACGAATTGGTTGATCTTGGCGGAATTGCCGGTGATCTCGAACACGAAGCTTTCGGTGGTGGCATCGATCACCCGCGCGCGAAACGCCTCCGCAAGCCGAAGCGATTCGACGCGATGTTCGCCCACACCGCGCACCTTCACCATCGCCAATTCGCGCTCGATCGAACGCCCGGTGAGCGTCATATCGACGACGCGATAGACCGGCACCATACGGTCGAGCTGATGCTTGATCTGCTCGATCACGTCAGGCGTGCCCGTGGTGACGATGGTGATGCGCGAGAGGTGCTTCTGGCTTTCGGTTTCGGAGACGGTGAGGCTTTCGATGTTGTAGCCGCGCCCGGAGAACAAGCCGATCACGCGCGCCAGCACGCCGGGCTCGTTCTGCACCAGCACCGAAAGCGTGTGGGATTCGCTCGGCACGTGGCGCTCTTCCATGAAATAGGCGGATGCGGGCTGGTTCATTAGTTTCCCCTGAGTATTCTCTGAATGTGTCGTGCGGTAAGGGCCCTCATGCCACCATCACCTTTTCAGCGACGTCATCCGCCATCACCCATTTTCGAAACAAATCGAAATCGATATTGCCGCCGCTCAGGACGAGCCCGACGCGTTTGCCCGCCAGCTTCGCCTTTTCCTGAAGTGCGGCGGCGAGCGGGGCCGCGCCGGCGCCCTCGGCAAGGTTATGGGTATCGGTCCAATAGGCGCGAATGGCCGCGCCAATCTCGTCGTCGGTGACTTGCGCGATGCGCGATGCGCCTTTGCGGATGATCTCGAACGCGTCTGCATCGGGAACGCGGGTCGCCATGCCATCGGCACGCGTGTTGCTGGAGTTAGTGCTCACGACCGTTCCGGCCGCGAACGACAGCGCGTAAGACGGCGCTTCGGTCGATTGCACGCCGACGATGTCGGTTTTCAACCCCAACAGATCGCGCGCCAGAATGCAGCCGGAGATACCCGAGCCGAGCCCGATCGGCACGTAGAGCACATCGAGGTCGGGCGCGGCACGAAACAATTCGAGCGCGTAGGTCGCAACCCCCAGCATCAGATCCGGATGAAACGATGGCACCCATTCGAACCCATCTTGTTTGGCGCGGCGTTCGGCCTCCTCACGGGCGGCCTGATAATCCGAACCATGTTCGACGAGATTGGCGCCGAAAGCCCGCATCGCCCGGTTCTTCTCGACCGAATTGCCATGCGGTGCGAAGATCGTCACCGGCACGCCATAGCGGCGGCCTGCGAAAGCGAGGCTCTGGCCGTGATTGCCTGTCGTCGCGGCGATAATACCGGCCGTGTCGGGCCGCTCGCGCTTGAGACGATCGACATAAACAAGCCCGCCGCGTACCTTGAAGGCGCCGGCCGGCGTGTGGTTTTCGTGCTTGACCACAATTTCGGCGCCGAGCCGCATCGCCAGCAGCGGCCAGGCATGCGCCGGTGTCGGCGGCATCGCCGCGCGGACGATGTCGTGGGCGCGTTCAAGTTCGGCGAGGTTAAACATGAAGTCAGTCATCTTCACACCAGCGCCTTGCCGCTGGCGAAGGCCGACGCGGTTGCTTCGTCATTGGCTTCCGCCGGCAACAGCATCTCGTTATGCGCTTTGCCGGAAGGAATCATCGGAAAGCAATTTTCCAGCGCCGCGACGCGACAATCGAACAGCACCGGGCGCTTGACCTTGATCATCTCGGCAATCGCGCCGTCGAGATCGCCGGGCTTGACCGCCCGGAGACCGACGCAGCCGAAGGCGTCCGCGAGTTTGACGAAGTCCGGCAAGGCCTCTGAATAGGAATGCGACAGACGATTGCCGTGAAGCAATTGCTGCCACTGCCGCACCATGCCCATATATTGGTTGTTGAGGATGAAGATTTTGATCGGCAATTCATATTGAATCGCCGTCGACATTTCCTGCATCGTCATCTGCACCGAGGCATCGCCGGCGATATCGATGACGAGGCTTTTGGGATGCGCCACCTGCACGCCGAGTGCCGCGGGCAGCCCATAACCCATGGTGCCGAGACCGCCCGAAGTCATCCAGCGATGCGGCTCCTCGAAACCGAAGAACTGCGCCGCCCACATCTGATGCTGGCCGACTTCGGTGGTGATGTAGACATCCTTACCCCGCGTAGCCTGAAACAGCTTCTGGATCGCGAATTGCGGCAGGATGATTTCGTTGTTTTGCTTGTAGGACAAGCAATGGCGCGCGCGCCATTTGGCGATCTCGCCCCACCAAGCCTTGATATCGGGCTTTTTCGCCTCCGCCTTGAAGGCCTGCAAGAGATCGCCGAGCACATTGGCGGCGTCGCCAATGATCGGCACATCGACATGGATGTTCTTGTTGATCGAGGATGGATCGATATCGACATGGATCTTTTTCGAACCCGGCGAGAACGCGTCCGTCCGTCCGGTGATGCGGTCGTCGAACCGCGCGCCGACGCACAGCATGACGTCGCAATCATGCATCGCCATGTTGGCTTCATAGGTGCCGTGCATGCCGAGCATGCCGAGCCAATTCTTGCCGGACGCCGGATAGGCCCCTAACCCCATCAATGTCGAGGTGATCGGAAAGCCCGTGGCCTCGACCAGCTCGCGCAACAACTTTGAAGCCTCAAAGCCGGAATTGATGACGCCGCCGCCGGTATAGATCACCGGCCTCTTTGCGCCGGCGAGCAGGGCCACGGCTTTACGGATTTGCGTAGGCTCGCCCTTGACGCGCGGAGCGTAGGACACATGCACGTCGGATTTGCGCGGCGGATGGTAGGTTCCGGTCGCAAACTGCACGTCCTTGGGCACATCGACCACCACCGGCCCCGGGCGGCCGGTGCTTGCGACGTAAAACGCCTCGTGCAGCACTTTCGCCAGATCGTTGACGTCGCGCACCAGCCAATTGTGCTTGGTGCAGGGCCGCGTGATGCCGACCGTATCGCATTCCTGAAACGCGTCGTTGCCGATCAGATGGGTCGGCACCTGGCCCGTGATGCAGACGAGCGGTATCGAATCCATCAAAGCGTCCGTGAGCGGCGTCACCATGTTGGTGGCGCCTGGCCCTGAGGTCACCAGCACCACGCCCGGTTTGCCGGTCGAGCGCGCATAGCCTTCGGCGGCGTGGCCGGCGCCTTGCTCGTGACGAACCAGAATGTGCTCGACTTTGTCCTGCTGA
>DATGJS010000299.1:0-3930 GCA_035295025.1 Bradyrhizobium sp. | reverse complement strand
CGTCATCGCGAGGAGTGAAACGACGAAGCGATCCAGAGTCTTTCTGTGACCATAATTGGATTGCTTCGCTTACGCTCGCAATGACGCAAATCCGCCTTCTCGCGACGAACTTCGCCCGAGTTTTACAAAGATCGTTGTCCCTCAACAATCGAGGGCGCAGGGAATGCCGGGTGTTTGGCCACACCCGCAGCCTTGTGCGCGAAAATAAAAAGCACACAAGCAAAGTCACCACAGGTATTGCCAGCTCAACCGGCATTCCCCGCGCGATGGTTTTAACGGTTTCCTTCGTGATCTCCCTGGTGAGCCGGGCTTGTTGTCACCATCGCCGCGCGAAACTTGTTTCGCGCCACTTGATATCAGCGTCGGGATATCAGGACCACACGACTTCGCCGTCCGCGACAAGCAGTGTTCGTCTGCTCTGCTGTCGCGTCCATCGCATCCCGCGCCCAACGTTCGTGACGATCGGCCAAACGCCCCTCTTGGAGGGCGCGGGGCGGGCGAGAAAATGCTGGTGATTTGCCCGACGACGCAAGCGAGATAGCTGCGACATTTTGGCACGACGGGCAAATCAGGTGACGCGCGCCAAATCGTGTCAAGTGACGAGCAATTGCTTCACGATCGTCATTGCGAGCGATAGCGAAGCAATGACGGCGCCACCTCACCACTGATACCGCACCACGCCCTTGCCGCGCATCCTTCGGAGACGCGCCGTCTCATTTGCACCGTTCACGACGGCCTCGCGATCGCTCGGCCTGCTCGGGCGCGGGCGCACACCTACGGGTGAACGCAATTGCGTGGGATAACGCCTTATGCCGCCTTGTTGATCAAGGTAGTGGGCACGCGAAGCAATAATGGTTAGTTTGGGATGCGCAGCCATCGAATCGGCGGCCTCCCCACCCGAGCCCCATGACAATCTTGCCGTGACCACCTTCACCCCACATCAGGATTCCGCGTTAAAAGCCGTCGCCGACTGGCTGAAGGCAAAGCCCGGCCGCAACGGCACGCCACCCGTGTTCCGCCTGTTCGGCTATGCCGGCACCGGCAAGACCACGCTGGCGCGCCACATTGCGGAAGGCGTCGATGGCGAGGTAAAATTCGCTGCCTTCACCGGCAAGGCGGCGCTGGTGATGCGCAACAAGGGTTGCGACAACGCCTCCACGATTCATTCGCTGATTTACCGCGCCCGCGAATCCGGCGTCGAGCAGCCGAGTTTTGAATTGTGGGACGATGCGCCGGCCTCCAAGGCCAAGCTGATCATCATCGACGAATGTTCGATGGTGGACACTGAGATGGGCCGCGATTTGATGTCGTTCGATTGCCCGCTGCTCGTGCTCGGCGATCCCGCGCAACTGCCCCCCATTCAAGGCGGCGGCTTTTTCACCGAGAGCGAGCCCGACGCGATGCTGACCGAAGTGCACCGCCAGGCGCAGGATGATCCGATCGTGCGGATGTCGATGGATATTCGTGAGGGCCGCGAGCTTGAAATCGGCCGCCATGGCGAAAGCGAAGTGGTATCGCGTGGCGAGCTCGACCCGCAGCGCGTGATGCAGGCCGATCAGGTTCTGGTCGGGCGCAACAATACCCGCCGTGCCTACAACATGCGGATGCGGCAAAAGCAGAAAATCGAGGATCCCTTGCCGGTCGCGGGCGACAAGCTGGTTTGCCTGCGCAACAACCGCAAGAAGGGACTGTTCAACGGCGGCCTCTGGCGGGTGAAGTCACGCACCGCCTCACGATCGAAATCGCGCCTCGTCAGCATGCGGCTCGCGCCCGACGAGGAATTAAGCCACAAGGTCACGAAAGTTTCCGTGCGCTGCGATTGCTTCGAGGGCGGGATCGAGGCGATTCCCTGGGAACAGCGCAAACCCTATGACGAATTCGACTATGGCTACGTGCTCACCGTGCACAAGTCGCAAGGTTCGCAATGGGACGATCTGGTGCTGTTCGACGAAAGTTTCGCGTTTCAGGAAAGCCGCGCCCGCTGGCTCTATACCGGCGTGACGCGCGCGGCCAAACGGCTGAGCGTGGTGGTGTGAAATCGCGCTTTTGGGCGGCTTACGCGGCAAAAAATGCCTCTTTTTGCTCACGAACTCGTGTGTAATAGGCGGTAACAAGTGGAATTCCGGTCCGTATTTTGGCGAGGTCAGGCAGAAAGCCGATTGCGAACCGGCGCCGTCGCCTTAAACTCACGCTTCGTTTGCGCCTCCCGTCAGCCGAACCTTTAAAGCAAACATAGAGGATCCCATGCCCCGTAGCTCTTTTAGCCGCCTGTCGCTTTGTGCAGCCGCCCTCGGCGCGCTGGCGATCTCCGCCCTTACGGCCGCGCCGTCGCTGGCCGCCGAAGACGCCGTCGTCATCCCCCCTCCCGCCATGGATGCTCAGCCGGCCAACGGCATCCAAACCGCGGTTCTGGCGGGCGGCTGTTTCTGGGGCGTGCAGGGCGTGTTCCAACACACCGCCGGCGTCGTCAACGCCATCTCCGGTTATGCCGGCGGCAACAAGACGACGGCCGACTATCAGATGGTCTCCACCGGCACGACCGGGCACGCTGAATCCGTGGAGATCAAGTTCGATCCGAAGAAAATCACCTATGGCAAGATTTTGCAGATCTTTTTCTCGGTCGTGCACGACCCGACGCAGTTGAACCGTCAGGGACCGGACAGCGGCACGCAATATCGCTCGGCGATTTTCACCACCAATGACGATCAGAAAAAGGTGGCGGAGGCCTATATCGCGCAACTCAATGCGGCCAAGGTCTACCGAAAGCCGATCGTGACTAAGATCGGACCGCTGGAAGGCTTTTTCGCCGCCGAGGGCTATCATCAGGACTACCTGACGCTGCACCCCAACCAGCCCTATATAGCGTTTAACGATCTTCCGAAGGTCGAAAACCTCAAGAAGCTTTTCGCCGAGAATTATACCGAAAAGCCGACCCTGGTGTCGTCCCGGTTCTGACATTCGTTGGTTTGAAAGACTCGCAGCAACGCTCAAGCCAAGGTCGAACCACCCGCCGCGCTGGTGAGCCGCATCGAGCTCACCAGTTGGCGGCGGCGATTGATAAAGAGAGCTTTCATGGCGGACGCCAAAATTTCCAAGGTTGAGAAGACCGAGGCCGAATGGCGCCAGGAATTGACGCCGATGCAATATGCGGTGTTGCGCGAGAAGGCGACTGAACGGCCGTTCTCCGGCGAATACGAACATGAGCAGCGGCGCGGCAGCTATGTCTGCGCCGGTTGCGGACAAACCCTGTTTGAATCCGACGCCAAGTTCGATTCCGGCTGCGGCTGGCCGAGCTTTACCAAGCCAGCCGTCGGGAACCATATCGACGAGGCGCGCGACGTCAGCCACGGCATGGTCCGCACCGAAGTGCTCTGCTCGCGCTGCAATGGCCATCTTGGCCATGTGTTCGAGGACGGTCCGGCACCAACCGGGCTGCGGTATTGCATCAATTCGGCGGCGTTAAAGCTCAATCCAAAATAAGCGCGGCATACCGCCGCCTATGCCGCAAACAATGACGACCTCAGCCCTTTTCCGGGCCGCGCGCCCTGGCCCCCTGATCGCGCCAGCCTGATCACGCCACCTGCCGGCGGCCATAGGTCCAGTAAGTCATTGAAATAAAAAATGTTTTTATTTTGTTAGGAGTTAGGGAACCGGATTCATCATTTGCCCCGACAGGAGTCGCAATTCCCGCAAACGCGCTTATATTAAGGGATATCCTGATGAAATGACGTGAAGTGGCGCCCGACCTTCAGTCCTTGCGCCGCGCGATTTGTACGCGATTTCATTCGCGTTCTCATTGAAAAAACAGAGGTCCGTGACCATGGCTTCCTTCAGCTTCAACACCGCTGCCGAATTGTTTCCCGCCGCGATCCGCAAGAAGAAGCGGGCGGGTTTCGCTTATCGGCGATTTGGCACCGCGGCCGAAGCGGT
>DATGJS010000298.1:0-4687 GCA_035295025.1 Bradyrhizobium sp. | reverse complement strand
CTCGCTGTCGATCGACGATGAGGGCACGCCGACCAACCGCACCGTGCTGATCGAGGACGGCATCCTGGTCGGCTATATGCAGGACCGCCAGAACGCCCGCTTGATGAACATGAAGCCGACCGGCAATGGCCGTCGCCAGAGCTATGGCCATGTGCCGATGCCGCGCATGACCAACACCTATATGCTGGCGGGCGGCCATGACCCCGCCGAAATTCTGAGCTCAGTCAAAAATGGCATCTATGCCGCCAATTTCGGCGGCGGTCAGGTCGACATCACCTCGGGCAAATATGTGTTTCAATGCACCGAGGCCTATCGCATTGAAAACGGCAAGATTGGCGCGCCCTTGAAAGGCGCGATGTTGATCGGCAACGGGCCGACCGATCTGCATCGCATCACCATGATCGGCAACGATCTGGCACTCGACACCGGAATTGGCACCTGCGGCAAGAATGGCCAAGGCGTCCCGGTCGGCGTCGGCCAACCGACACTGCGGATGGAGCGCATCACGATTGGAGGAACCGGTTCATGACGGCGGAACGGCCATCGATCGCCGCGCGCGCGCGTGGCTGGGGGGCGCAGCTCATGCAATCTGCGGCGGCGCTCGCGCTGGTTTTTCTGGCCAAGGGCGCCATTGCCGAGCCATTCTACGTTCCGTCCGGCTCGATGGAGCCGACGCTTCTGATTGGCGATGCTTTGCTGGCGTCGAAATATCCTTACGGCTACGGCACCGCTTCACTGCCGATCCAGATCAACCTGCCGGAAACCGGCCGCGTGTTCGGCAGCCCGCCCCAACGCGGCGATGTCGTGGTGTTTCGCTGGCCGGGCGACCGATCGCAGGCCTGGGTCAAGCGCGTCGTCGGGCTGCCGGGCGACCGGATTCAGATGCGCCAGGGCCAGCTCTTCATCAATGACCGCGCGTCATCACTGAAAGCCGACGGCCTTGGCGAGGTGGAAGACGATCGCGGCGACTACGCACCCGCCCGCCGCTATATCGAGACGCTGCCCGGCGGCGTCAGCCATGCGATCTTCAAGATTCGCGACCATGGCCCTCTCGACAATACGCCGGAAGTGACGGTGCCGCCGGGGCATCTTTTCGTGATGGGCGATAACCGCGACAATTCCGCCGACAGCCGCGTGCCGCTTCGCGATGGCGGCGTCGGACTATTGCCGATCGACGATCTGGTCGGCCGTGCCGACGCGGTGATCGGGTCGTGGGATCTCGGCATCCGCGATCAGCCGGTATGGACCTGGCTGTCCGGCTTTCGCCTCGCGCGGTTCTTCACCAAGGTGCATTGAAGACGGCGTTTAGAGCATCATCCGGACAACCGCTGCGCACTTTTTCACGCATGCTCAAGGCGGCCTTTTGCGTCTTAAAAAGAAGTCGTCAGGTTGGTCAGCCAAGCCGGCGAGGCTTCGACCAGCGCGGCCTCCAATCGCTTGTCGGCACCGCTGACGATCGCGACACCGACCACCAAAAAGGCCGCGCCCAACAGGCCTTTGCCGAGCTTTCCCGCCGCCAATAATTTAGCGCGAACGCGCATCAGACTGGCGCGCGACAATAGCCCCAACAACACCAACGGCAATCCCGCGCCGATGCCGAAAATCGTCATGGTCAGCGTCACCCGGGCTAAATCCTGACCCTGTGAGGCGAGAAGCGAGGCCGCCCCGAGCGTCGGGCCGACGCAGGGCGACCAGACGGCGCCGAGCAGAAGGCCGATCAGGAATTGACCGGCGAGGCCGGAGGAACCAGGCCTGCCGAAATGCCGGTCGGCCCAGGCGGAGAACGGACCGCCGGCGCCCGCCAGCCTTGCCTGCCATGACGGGACGACGAGAAGCGCCCCGAGCAGCACCATGATCACCGCCGCGGCAAAGCGAAACACATCCGCATCGATGCCGAGCGCGAACCCCGCCAAAGCGACGAACAGGCCAAGTCCGGTAAAGGACAGAGCAAGCCCGAGCGCCAAGGCGAGCGCGCCGAGCGAATGGGCCGCGACCGCGGCACCGAGCACGATCGGCACCAGCGGCAACACGCAAGGCGACAGGATCGACAGGATCCCGGCGGCGAACGCCAGCGCGATCGTCGTCACCGACGACTACAGGCTCTTGTCCAGGAGGGCCGAGATCGAGGCTTCCTTGGAATCACCGACCGAACGGCCTTGCTCGGCGGCGCCCTTGAACACGATCAGCGTCGATTGCATCTGCGCGCCGAATTGTTTGACGACCGGCTTCATGGAATCGAAATCAACACGGAAAATCTTCAGATCCTTGAACTTCGGCGCCGCGGTCAATTTATCGAGAATCGGGCTCTGCGCCTTGCACACCGGGCACCAATCGGCATGGATTTCCACCAGGATCGGACTGCCCGATGCCTGGGCCGCCTTGAACGCCTCGGCCGAAAACGGCGTGGCTTGATTGGCCGCCCAAGAAGGCGTGAGGGATCCGGTCGCAAGCGATCCGGTCACCACCAAAGCGCCAGTCATCATTGCCCCAGCAAAAAACCTGCGTGTGAATATCATCATGAGCTCCCTATGTGGTGTGCCCTCAATTACGCCGGGCCACCGGCGAACGTTACCTCACCACACCCGAGGTGAAGCCCGGCTTTCGCCTCGGCGGCTTGATTTCCTTCTTCAAAAAACAGTGAGCGTCCCGGCCGACATATCCCGCCCGCGCGAAGGTCCAGGCGCGGCATTTATTGTCGCCGGTGCATGCCGCTTTACAGACATCATCCTTCTCGCCCCGCTTGAGCTCGAAACTGCGATAATCGCCGCCGTAACGGTCGATCGAGGTCTCAATAGCGCCGTTGCGCGGCTCGACCACGCCCGCGCCACGCACCCCCGATATGCAGCAATCGTTCACCATGCGCGCCGGCACGCTGTTCTTCAGCCAGCACAGCGCCGCGTGAGAGATGTCGTTCGGATAATTGAAACTCCAAGCGCGGCAACGCCGGTCCCGCTCGCAGACAAGCGCGCAATCGGCCGGATCGCCCGAGAGCACCGGCGCGCTCATGTAATCGCCGCCGGGGCGATCGAAATTGGCTTGGGCAAAAGCGGGGCGACTGGCAGCCACCACCACGAAGAAGGCAAGCGTCCCCCAACACGCCAGCAGCAGGCGGCCTCTCCACATTCGCGACGCTCTCAACCGGTTGAATTTACCCGCACTTTAACGACGCCATCTGATCGCCATGAACCTGTATGGTACATGAACGATCTGGCGGATCTTCCGGCGAGCCGGCTCGCCGGTTTAAAAGGCATATTCCTCATAGGCGGGCTCCACCGAGCCGCGCCAGGCGCCATTGAACTTCGCCAGCATTTCCTCCGCCGGGGTCTGTCCGGCATCGATGATTCGGTCGAGCGGCTCCAGATAGCGCGTCTCGTCGCGCCCAAAGTGATCGACATGGCCGCGCCGGCGCAATCCCTCATGCGCCAAGGTCACGCATTCCCTGGCGACCTCGAAGACGTAGCGGTCTTTGATCCTGGCTTTGAAACCAAGACGCGGCACGTCATCGCGCAACGACTGTCTTTCGTTAGCATTCCAGGATTTGACGATGTCCCAGGCCGCATCGAGGCTGGTGTCGTCATACAACAAGCCGACCCAGAACGCCGGCAGCGCGGGCAATCGTCCCCACGGCACACCGTCGGCGCCGCGCATTTCCAGATAACGCTTGAGCCTGACTTCAGGAAAAATGGTCGAGAGATGGTTGGCCCAATCCGACAGAATGGGGCGCTCGCCGGGGAATGCCGGATTTTTTCCCGCGAAGAAATCGCGGAATGAGGAGCCCGCGACGTCGATATAGTCGTCGCCGCGTTTGACGAAATACATCGGAACGTCCAGCGCATAATCGACCCAGCGTTCGAATCCCATGCCGTCTTCGAACGCGAAGGGAATCATGCCGGAGCGCGCATTGTCGGTGTCCCGCCAGATTTCGGAGCGGAACGAAAGAAAGCCATTCGGCTTTCCTTCCGTGAAGGGCGAGTTGGCGAACAAAGCGGTCGCGATCGGCTGCAACGCCAACGAGACCCGCAGCTTCTTGACCATGTCGGCTTCGGAGGAGAAATCGAGATTGGTCTGCACCGTGCAGGTTCGGTACATCATGTCGAGGCCGTAACGGCCGACCTTCGGCATGTAGTTGGTCATGATGTTGTAACGCCCCTTGGGCATCCGCGGAATCTGTTCCCGCGACCAGGAAGGCGTCATGCCGAGCCCGAGAAAGCCTATTTCCAGCGGTGTTGCGATCTCGCGCACCTGCGCCAAATGCGCCATCAGCTCGCTTTGGGTTTGATGCACGGTCTCGACCGGCGCACCGGACAGCTCAAACTGTCCACCCGGCTCCAGCGAAATCGCGCCGCCGCCGGTGACGTCATACAGCCCGATGATGTTGCCGTGCTCCATGATCGGTTCCCAGCCGAGCAGCAATTTCATGCCTTCGAGCAGCGCGCCGATGCCGCGCGCGCCTTCGTAGGGAACGGGGTGATGGCCCGAAAGCGTGAACGGCGTTTTTTCGTGTTCGGTGCCGATCCGGAACTCGGCACGCGGCTTCGCACCCGCTTCCAGCCACGACACCAGGTCGTCGCGCGATTGCAGCGGCGTCATATCGATCTGGTCACGCGCCATGCAAATTCCGGATGTGGGGCGTTTCGACCGAACGCACGCGGTGTCGGGAGTACCCGCGAACCCTGCGGTGCGCGGA
>DATGJS010000297.1:0-28607 GCA_035295025.1 Bradyrhizobium sp. | reverse complement strand
TTCCAAAGAAGGCAGGCATGTGTTGCGAGGCAAATCTGCCGGGCACGCATGGTGCGGCATTTCCGTCACTCTACCAGCGAAACCATCATATCGCGGCTCCGTTGTCTGTGCACTTGTGCACGGAACAACGGAACCCCCTAGAGCATGATCCGGAAAAGTGTGATGCGGTTTTCCGAAAAGATCATGCTCCAACAAAGAATTAAAGCGCGATGGCGATTCAACCAAATCTCATCGCGCTTTAGTGCCGCCTATTTGAAGTTCCTGCACCACAAGCGGCGAATTCGCTTCCTGAACTTCAAATAGAAAAGCGGCCCTAGAATCATAAGCTTGCTAGTGGTCCTTTGAGACCCCAAGGGAAATATTGCCAGATAAAGGCGGCAGCGATGATTGCAGATGAAAAATCCAAGGGCGGCGATCGGCCCGGCAACAATCTGCTGAGGCGGCTGAACGAGAAGGATTTCGCGATGATCGCGCCGCATCTCACCGCGAAGGAGGCCTCCTCCGATGATCTGCTTTACAATCCCGGCGACGATGTCGATACCGTCCACTTTCCCTGCGACGCCAGTCTTGCCTCCTATCTCGTCTCTAATGAGGACGGCCGCGACGTCGAAACCATTCTGGTGGGCCGCGAGGGCGCGATTGGCGGAATCGTGAGTCTTGGTTATCTGCCGGCCTATACGCGCATCACCGTCAAATTCGGCGGGCCGTTCGTCCATTTGCCGATCGGCCGATTGGACGAGGCCAAGACCGGCTCGGCGTCGTTGCGCAACGTATTTGCGCGCTACGCCGATTGCCTGCTGGCGCAGATGTTTCAATCAACCGCTTGCAACGCGATCCATTCCATCGAGCAACGCACGGCGAAATGGATCATGTCGGCGATGGAGCGCGCCAGCGGCGTCAACGTCGTTCCTCTCACCCATGAGCAATTGGCAACGCTCTTGGGCGTCGGCCGTAGCTATACCAGCCGGGTGATCCAGACCTTCAAGGCCGAAGGCATTCTGGAGACGAGGCGTGGCGCGGTCGCGGTGCTCGACCCCGAAGGGCTCCAGCTCCGGGCCTGCCGGTGCAACGAATCCGTCAAAAAGCATTTCGAGGAAGTGCTGCGCGGGGTCTATCCGAGCGACGATCGGCGTGGCGGCTCCGCATAGCCCCTGTGAGCTTGGCTTTAAATGCCGCGCATTCCTCACTTCGCTTATTAACCTTGACCGCGCGTCGGGCTTATTTTCTTCTAAAGCGCGATGAGATTTGGATGAAGCATCATCGCGCTCATCCGAACGGCGCGCGGGCCGTAGAAACCCGCGCTTTCGGCCCGAAAAGGCGCCCTTCCATCCTAAACAAGTCATTGTTTTTTGACCTTTTCTGACTATATTGCGCCGCAACGAACAAAGAGTCGCCCGGTCCCTTTTGGCCGGGCTTCCTTTTTGGGGATCGTAACCCCGTCGAATTCCGTTTGAGTGTGGTCCGGAAAAGCTGATTCGCGGATTTTCCGGCGAAATCGCGCTCTCGTTTGGTTCAAAAGAAGCTGGCTCATGAATCTCCGTAACGTCGCCATCATCGCCCACGTCGACCATGGCAAGACCACGCTGGTGGACCGCTTGTTGCAGCAATCTGGCACCTTCCGCGAAAACCAGAAGGTCGCCGAGCGCGCGATGGACTCCAACGACCTCGAACGCGAACGCGGCATCACCATTCTGGCGAAGGCCGCTTCCGTGCAGTGGAAGGACACCCGCATCAACATTGTGGACACGCCGGGTCACGCCGATTTCGGCGGCGAGGTCGAGCGCATCCTCAACATGGTGGACGGCGCGCTGGTGCTGGTGGACGCGGCCGAAGGCCCGCTGCCGCAAACCAAATTCGTGGTGTCGAAAGCGCTCAAGGTCGGCTTGAAGCCGATCGTGGTAATCAACAAGGTGGATCGTCCTGACGCCCGGCCGACCGAAGTCATCAACGAAGTGTTCGACCTGTTCGCGGCGCTGGATGCCAGCGAAGAGCAGCTCGATTTTCCGATTCTGTATGGGTCGGCCAAGCAAGGCTGGATGGCGGAAAGCCCGGAAGGCCCGAAGGACAAGGGCATGCAACCCTTGTTCGACCTGATTGAGCGCCATGTGGCGGCTCCAACCGTCGAGGAAGGGCCGTTCCGGATGATCGGCACCATTCTCGAAGCCAATCCCTATCTCGGCCGCATCATCACCGGCCGCATCACCTCGGGCTCGATCAAGCCGAACCAGGCGGTGAAGGTCTTGTCCGCCGACGGCAAGCTCATCGAACAAGGCCGTTTGACGAAAATTCTCGCCTTTCGCGGCATCGAGCGCACCCCACTGGAGGAAGCCGAAGCCGGCGACATCATCGCGATTGCCGGCCTCACCAAAGGCACCGTCGCCGATACGTTTTGCGATCCCTCCATCGATACACCATTGAAGGCGCAGCCGATCGATCCGCCGACGGTGTCGATGTCGTTCATCGTCAACAACTCCCCGCTTGCCGGCACCGAAGGCGACAAGGTGACGAGCCGCATGATCCGCGACCGCCTGTTGCGCGAGGCCGAGGGCAATGTCGCGCTGCGCGTCACCGAGGCCGACGACAAGGATTCCATGGAAGTCTCAGGCCGTGGCGAATTGCAATTGGCGATCCTGATCGAGACCATGCGCCGCGAGGGCTTTGAGCTTTCGGTGTCGCGCCCGCGCGTCGTCTTGAAGAAAGACGATGCGACCGGCGACTGGCAGGAGCCGATCGAGGAGGTCGTGATCGACGTCGATGAGGAGCATTCCGGCGTCGTCGTGCAGAAAATGAGCGAACGCAAGGCCGAGATGATCGAGATGCGCCCCTCCGGCGGGCATCGGTTGCGGTTGGTGTTTAAAGCTCCGACCCGCGGCCTGATCGGCTATCAGGGCGAATTGCTGACCGACACCCGCGGCACCGCGATCATGAACCGCCTGTTTCACGGCTACGCGGCTTATAAGGGCGAGATTCAAGGCCGCCGCAACGGCGTCTTGATTTCCAACGATCAGGGCGAGGCTGTGGCTTACGCGATGTTTAAGCTGGAGGATCGCGGCCCCATGATGATCGAGCCCGGCTGGAAAGTTTACAAGGGCATGATCGTCGGCGAGCACACCCGCGACAATGATCTTGAGATCAATGTGCTCAAGGGCAAGCAGCTCACCAATATCCGCACCACCTCGAAGGACGAAGCGGTGCGCCTGACGCCGCCGATCAAGATGACCTTGGAAAAGGCGCTCGCCTATATCGAGGACGACGAATTGGTCGAGGTGACGCCGAAATCGATTCGGCTGCGCAAGAAGTTCCTCGACGCCAACGACCGCAAGCGCGCGGAAAAAGCCAAGCAGGCGGTGGCGTGAGGATAGGCGAATAGGGAGTAGCGAATGAAGGGGCGAATAGCGAATAGGGAGTAGCGAATAGAGCATATCCGCTCGCACCATCTTCCTGTACCTATTCGCTATTCGCCACTCACTATTCGCTGCCACCATGTCCCTCCCCTCGGAGATAAATGTCGCGATCATCGGCGCCGGCGCCGCGGGCCTGGGTGCCGCGCATGCGTTGAAGAATTCCGGCCTTTCCGTGATCGTGCTGGAAGCGCGCGGGCGCGTCGGCGGGCGCGGCCACACCATCATGGCGTCGCCGCAAATTACCTTCGATCTCGGCTGCGGCTGGCTGCATTCCGCCGATCGCAACGCATTCGTGAAAATCGCCGAACAACTTCATGTCGAGATCGACCGCACGCCGCCACCCTGGCGCGAGCGTGCCTATGGTGACGCGTTCCCGCCCGAGGAACGCGACGATTTCCTTCGCGCGCTCGATGAATTCTTTCAACGCATCGAAGACGCGGCCAGAGGTGGCCGCGACAGTCCGGCGAGCCTTTGCCTCGAAAGCGGCAATCGCTGGAATCCGATGATCGACGCGATCTCAACCTATATCAATGGCTGCGAGACCGACCGGCTTTCGATCCTTGATTTCGACGCCTATCAAGACAGCAACATCAATTGGCGGGCGCGGCGCGGTTATGGCGCGCTGATGGCGGCCTATGGCGCGGCGCTGCCGCTTCACTTCCATTGCGAGGTAATGCTGATCGATCATTCCGCGAAGCGGCTGCGCATCGAGACATCTCAAGGCACGCTTCAAGCGGACAGGGCAATCGTCACCGTGCCGACCAATCTGATCGCGCAGGAGGCGATTCGCTTTTTCCCCGCGCTGCCGGACAAAATGGATGCGGCCGCGAATTTGCCGCTGGGGCTCGCCGACAAGGTGATGCTTGCGCTCGATCAAGCGGAAGCCTTGCCGGCCGACGGCAATCTGCGCGGCGCGGCCATGCGCACCGAAATGGGGACCTATCATCTGCGCCCGTTCGGACAAGCCTGCATCGAGGGTTTTTTCGGCGGACGGTTTGCGCAAGCGCTGGAAGACGAAGGCAATGGCGCGATCGCGGCACAAGCGATCGACGAGATCGTCTCGTTTCTCGGCAATGATTTTCGCCGCAGGCTGAAACCGCTGAAGGAGTCGCGCTGGGCGCATGATCGCTTCGCCCGCGGCTCCTACTCGCACGCGCTGCCGGGCCATGCGGGCAAGCGCGCCGTGCTCGCTGCCCCCGTCGATAACAGGCTGTTCTTTGCCGGCGAGGCCACCTCGCCGGATTTCTTCTCCACCGCCCACGGCGCGCATGATTCCGGGGAACGGGCGGCGAAAGAGGTGATGACGGGATTGACCGCGCGATGATTCCCGCGACGCTTGCGGGCCCAAGAGCGCCTATAAGCCTCCCTCATCTCGCCAAAAGCCCGGCTGGGAAACGGCCAAAAAGCATTCTCCTGTCCGTTTTCGGCACAGCTACCCCCGCCAGTGATGCCGAAAATCCACAGGTTAACCGATAATTAACGATAGACCTTGAAGCCGGCGCTCCGACTTGCTTTGATTGGGTCATGAGCACAACGCTGATCGAGGTTCGGCCGGCCAAGGCTGCGGATGCAACCGCGGTGGCGTCCACGCATGATGAAGCCTGGCGTTCGGCCTATCAGGGCATCATTCCCGGCGCCGAGCTTGAGAAGCTGATCAACCGCCGCGGCCCGCAATGGTGGGATTCGGCGATCCGCAAAGGCAGCCGCGTCAGCGTCTTGGTATTCGGCGACAAGGTTGCCGGTTATGCCAATTACGGACGCAACCGGGCGCGCAGCCTGCATTTCGAAGGCGAGATTTACGAACTTTATCTGCGTCCCGAGTTCCAAGGCCTCGGTTTCGGCCGCCGCCTGTTCACCGCGGCACGGCGCGATCTGTTGCAAAGCGGCCTGAAGAGCATGGTGATCTGGGCGCTTTCCGACAATGACGCGGCGACGGAATTTTACCGCGCGCTCGGTGGCCGCATGGTAGCGCGCTCGTCGGAAAAATTCGGGCCCAAATCGCTCGACAAGGTCGCCTTCGCCTGGACCAATTGAGCCTTTTAGGCCTTTTGCTTTGTTGCCGAGCGGAATTTGCGGCAACGGACGACTCACACACTTGGCTTCGGCAAGCCCGCGATCGCGCAAGCCGCACGCAAAGTATTGACCAACAGACACGCGACCGTCATTTGACCGACGCCGCCCGGCACCGGCGTAATCGCGCCGGCCACTTGCGAGGCCTCGGCAAAGGCGACATCGCCGACCAGACGGGTTTTGCCGTTCGCGTCCGTCAGGCGGTTGATCCCGACATCGATTACGGTGGCGCCCGGCTTGATCCAATCGCCACGCACCATCTCAGGCCGGCCGACCGCGGCATAAATCAAATCGGCGCGCGCGCTTAAGCATTTTAGATCGCGCGAACGCGAATGGGCTATCGTCACGGTGGCGTTTTCATTGAGCAGCAATTGCACCAGCGGCCGGCCGACCAGATTGGAGCGGCCGATCACGATCGCATTCATGCCCTCCAGCGAAGCATGCACGCTTTTGCTCAAAATG
Organism: Bradyrhizobium sp.; assembly: GCA_035295025.1. Lineage (GTDB taxonomy): Bacteria > Pseudomonadota > Alphaproteobacteria > Rhizobiales > Xanthobacteraceae > Bradyrhizobium. Next base: position 22,671 of record DATGJS010000297.1, on the reverse strand, counting down.
ATGCAGCCGAGCGGCGTGCAAGGCGCGAGCGCGGCAAATCCGCCGGCCAGCCGCCCGGCATTGCTCGGATGCAAGCCATCAACATCCTTGGCCGGGTCGATCGCGTTGATCACGGCTTCGGTATTCAGCGTCTTGGGCAACGGCAATTGCACGAGAATGCCGTGCACCAGGGGATCGCGGTTGAGCCGGCCGATCAGCGCCAGCAACTCTGCCTGCGCGACATTTTGTGGCAGGACATGTTCGAACGAGGCCAGGCCTGCCTCTTGCGATTGCTTGTGCTTGGTGCGGACATAAACTTGGCTTGCGGGATCGTGGCCGACCAGCACCACCGCGAGCCCCGGCGTCAGCGCGTTTTCACGCTTTACCCTCGCCACCTCGTCGGCGACGCGCCCACGAAGCTCGCCCGCAATGCGTTTGCCGTCGATGATCTGCGCCGTCATATCGTCGCCCTAGTGGAGTGGATTTGACATTCGCTACCGGATTGACCGCGCGCTCATAAAGCGAATGTCAAATCCACTCCACTAAAGCGCGATGAGATTTGGATGAATCGTCATCGCGCTTTAATTCTTTGATTGAGCATGATCTTTTCGGAAAACCGCTACACACTTTTCCGGATCATGCTCTAGAAACCTATATTTGCTAGGGGTCCTTTGATTTTAACATTTGCAAAAGTGCCTGCCGGACCGGGATGCAAATGTTAGAATCGGACCACTAGCGCGGACGCGTATCTTGCGCGCGGTCAGAAGACGCTCGGATAGATGTAATACTGAATCACCCGCTGAAGGAACATGATGATCAGAATCAGGATGATCGGCGAAATATCGAGGCCACCCAGATTGGGCATGAAAGAGCGGATCGGCGCCAATAGCGGCTCGGTGATCCGATACAGAAACTCCGCCACCGCCGACACGAGCTGGTTGCGCGTGTTCACGACATTGAAGGCGATCAGCCAGGAAAGGATGGCGGACGCGATCAGGAGCCAGACATAAAGATCCAGAACGATGAGAACAATGTCGAGAACGGCACGCATGGCGGGGCTTGCTCGCGGGGCTCGTGGGAAAGACCCCTGCTAAATATCGGTTCCATCTCGTTCAAACAAGGGAAGCGGCGGCCTAAACCTTCGAAAAACCGCGATTTCGCCGTTCTTGACTTGGCCTTGGCACGGACTGTAAATGACGCCGATTGTCCGCCGTTTCCACGCTTTCGCACGGCGACATTTCAACTAGGCGATATGGGGCCATAGCTCAGCTGGGAGAGCGCGTCGTTCGCAATGACGAGGTCGGCGGTTCGATCCCGCCTGGCTCCACCAGCCTTCGCTCGCTTCAACGCTGGCGCGTTTGAAAACGGGCCACCGCCGCCAGAATGAAGCCGCGCGGGAATAACCGCAGCAGCAGCGGCAATATCTTGATCCCCAATCCAGGCAACACGGCGCGCTTATTGGCCATCAATCCGCGATAGGCGTCTTCGGCGACTTTGGCGGCGGAGACATTCAAAATGGCGGAATCAAATCCGGGCTCGAAACCGGCGCGGAACTGAAATTCGGACGGGACCGGTCCGGGACAAAGCGCGGTCACGCGCACGCCGCGCGGCGCCAATTCCGCGCGCAACGCCTCGGTGAAGGACAAAACATAGGCCTTGGAGGCGTAATACACCGCCATGCCGGGCCCGGGCAGAAAGCCCGCGATCGAGGCGACGTTGAGAATTCCGCCGCGATGGCGGATCAGCGAATCGGCAAACCGCAGCGACAGATCGGTCAAAGCGCGGATATTGACCGCGATCATGCCGAGCTGGCCTTCGCGGTCCAACTCGACCGCGCGGCCGAACAATCCAAAGCCGGCATTATTGAGGACAAACTCGACCTCGACGCCCGCGTCCGTCAGCGCGCGGACGATCCTGTCGCCGGCATCCGGCTGCTCCAGATCGCAGGCAATCACCAGCGGTGCGCGGCCGCCCTTGGCGGCAACCTCCGTGGCCAGGGCCGTGAGCCGGTCCGCCCGCCGCGCCACCAACGCCACGCGATGGCCCTTGGAAGCAAAGACCCGTGCCAATTCGGCGCCTATTCCGGCCGAGGCGCCCGTAATCAGCGTCACCCGCTCAGTCACGATCTCTTGTCCATCAAATGCATGCCAGCCATCAACCGCTACGCCTTATGCGGGATACCGACGGCCTGCAAGCGTTTCGGAAAGCGGGCCGGCATGCATTAAGGGAAAATAAAGGGTGTGGGCGAAGCCGCCACGATGCGGCAGGCGCGACATTAAAAAAATTTTATGTTCGCAAAGCCCTGCTGCGGCCCGAAGATCCGAAAAAAGAGGCGAAAAGCCGGCGCGCCATGATGCGATCTCACCGTGCTTGGGCGGCGACGCGGTGCTTGAGTTCGATGCGGTCGCGGGACGAAATACCCAGCAGATCGGCAGCGCGCCAAACGACATTGTCCTCAAATTCGCTAACCTGCCCATCGGCATAGACCAATTCCCACATCATCTCGACGATGCGAAGGCGGCCCACCTCATCCACCGAGCGCATGATGATGCTGGTGAAATGATAGAGATCGACCGCCTCGCCTTCGACCAGCGTGGCGGAGGCGATCAATTTGTCGGCCGTGCCGGGATCGAGCCGGAAGCGGCTTTCGATCAAACTATGCAGCTTTTGCTTTTCGAGCGCGGAAGGTACGCCATCGAGCGAGATGACGTGAATCAGGAGCGCGGTGGCGGCCAGCCTATATCCGGTGTCGTCGAACTCGCGGGGACCCTGCGTGGGCGAAATGACATCGGCGATGAATTGACGTAGTCCGTCGAGCATGATCTTCGCCGCAAATTGAAATTTTCAAGAAAGCCGACCGTGACCTCTATATGAGGCGAAAAGGCGCGCCGTACAATTCGAAAACGTCCCCGGAACGCCATTACCTTTCGGCAATTTTCAAGAAAGCCGCCGGCGAGCCGTTTTCGTCGGCAAGCCCCGCCCGCGACTCTCACGGTATTTCATACACCAAAATCTTGTCGGCAATCCCGCGCAGCGCGGCCTGTTTTTGCAGCGGCTTGATCGCCTGTTTTTGTAACATCTGCGCGACCGCCGGCGCATCGATCACATTGCCCGTGGCATGAATAGCCTGCGACGTCGAAAGCCCCTGCACCCGCGCCGCGATATTGACGGTCTGACCGAAATAATCCTGCCGCTCGTTGAGCATGACCGCAAGGCAGGACCCTTCATGGATGCCGATCTTGACCACGAGATCGTGGGTGCCGCGCTCGGCATTAAGCAAATCCATCGCCGCGCGCATGCGCAAACCCGCGGCGATGGCATGCTCGGGCTTGATGAAGGTCGCCATCACGGCATCGCCGATGGTCTTCACCACCGCTCCCTTTTCCGACGCGATGATCTCAAGCAGCGCATGAAAATGCGCGCGCACCAGATCGAACGCGACGAGGTCGCCGACCCGCTCATACAGCGCGGTCGAGCCTTTCAGATCGGTGAACAGGAAGGTCAGCGAGGTGATCTTGAGGCGCTGGTCGATGTCGAGATTGTCGGCCTTGAACACATCGCGGAAGGTCTGGTTGGACAACATCCGTTTGGCGGTCAAAAACGGCCGGCGCTTGCCGAGCAGGGCATGGAGCCCTTCCGCGGCGATGAAGACGGTGGGCAGAGTGCGCACCCCGGCTTGATTATCGAGCGAAAGCCGCAACGGTCCCGGACGCAAGGTGACCGACCCGGTCGGCGGGTGCGCCTTGTTATAGATCAGCGCGAGCTGCTGGCGTTCCTTGGTCGGCTCGCCCTGGACGTCGATGAAATGCGCCGCATGGGTCACCGGCTCGAAAACGATGATGAAGTGTGGCGGCAATTGCAACGACAACACCGCCCGCTCGCCGGCCGGCAATTCCAGCGCGTCGAGCGTGACTTCCTCGGTCAGCGCCGTGAAGGATCCTTTGTCGAGATCGATGCCCGAGCTCCAGAACACTTGTTTGTAATATTCCCACAAAGGAAGCGTGTTGGGATCGTGCGCGGCGATAGGCCTGACCTTGGGGCTGACGGTGAAAGCGACCTCGACCTGCTCGTCGACGGAAGGCTGGTAGCCGCAGGCGCATAATCCGCAATGATAATCGTCGGGACGGAGCGATTTTAAGGTGTCGTGGGCATCGAGTACGCCACTACAGCCGGGGCAAAGCACGTTCCAGGCGAGATCGAACAGGCCAAGCCGCGCGGCGTGCAGAAAGCCCGAAATCACGCGCTCTTCGTCGAAGCCGCCGGCCTTGGAAAAATCCAAAAGGTTGATTCGATTGAGTTCGTGGTCTTCACCATGCGCGATCAGCCGCGCAATCGCCTCCACCACGGCCGGATCAGCGGTTTGCTTCAAGACGGAGAACTGGGCCGCTAATTCGCTCATGACGCAAGCCCTCCATGGTTAGGCCCTGGGCTCGGCGCGCGGGTTACGCTTTTCGCCGAATTTTTCAGCGCGGCGCGATCTTGAACATCGGCGAGCGGTCAGGCTGGGTCGTCACCACACCGACCGGCATCACCCTTTCCTTGTCCACCAGCGAGACGCGAAACGCGCCGACGATCTTGGCCAGCGCCAATGTGGCTTCGACGAGCGCGAAATGCGCGCCGATGCAAACCCGCGCGCCGACCCCGAATGGCAGATAGGCGAAGCGGTCGGGCGGCGCGGCCTGCGGCATGAACCGCTCGGGGATGAAAGCATTGGGATCGCGCCAGAGCTTCTCATGGCGGTGCAACAGCCAGGGCGCGATCAGGATCACATCGTGCTTCTTGATCGGCATGGCGGCGATCACATCCGCGTTTAAGGCCGCGCGCGCGATCAAAAAGGCCGGTGGATAAAGCCGCAAGGTTTCATCGATCACGGCGCGGGTGAATTTCAACCGATCGAGGTCCACCTCGCCACCAGCCGGCACCTGCCCCACCTCCGCTGCCACCTGCTCCTGCGCCGATGGATCAAGCGCCAGCAAATACAACGCCCAGAACAACGCCGTGGCGGTGGTCTCATGGCCGGCGAGAATCATGGTCGCGACCTGATCGCCGAGCTGGGCGTCGCTGAAGGCTTCATTGCTTTCGGGGTCGCGCGCCGCATCCATCAAATCGAACAGGTCGCGCGCCGGCGCGCCTTGTTTTTTGCCGGCGGCACGGCGCTCCATCATCAGCATGCCGATAAATCGCGTCCAACGTTTGCGGAAACGGGCGCGGGAAAAATCCTGAGGGCTTGGCCAATTCAACGGCAATAACAGGTCGAGCAGATGCGGCCGCGCCAGCCGCTCGCCATATTCTATCACGAAATCGCGCAACGTCGCGCCGTGACGTTCCATGCCGAACGAAAACATCGTGCGGCCCGCGATCTCGAGTGTCATGCGCTGCATGGTTTCGCGCAGATCGACCGCCGCGCCGCTCGCCATGCACAGATGCGCGATGGTCTCATCCGTCACCGCGACCATGTGGGGAATAAGGGTTGCGACCGCGCGCGGCGTGAATGCGGGGGACAAAGTGCGCCGCTGATGCTTCCAGGCGCGTCCCTCGGCGGTCAGAAGGCCTTCGCCCAGCACCGGGCGCAACACCCGAAACCCCGCCGGCGTGCGGCTGTAATTCTCATAATTGTCGACCAGCACATGGCGGATCGTCTCCGGCGTATTGAGAATAAAGCTCGAGCGCAGGAAAAAACGACCGCGAATGATGTCCTCTTCATAGGCGCGCTGGCCCCAGGTGGCGATCGCGCTTTCGCGCAGCGCCCTCAAGCGTTCCAGCGCCGTCATGGAATCTGGCGCGCGCGGGGGGTGAGGTGGGACCAGCCGCCCTTCCGAGGAGCGTCCATGGATGGAGAAGGTATCCCAGGCTTCGGCCGTGCTCACGGGCGTCCTCCCAACAATGGCGATGACAGGTTCCTCACCATGTAAGATCTGATTCTAACATTCGCTTGCCGCTTCCGCGACTATTTTGCGAGGCGCAACCGCTGCAGGATATCGCCCCGCTCAAGCGACAATCGCGTGATTTTACGTATTTTCTGAGACAAACGCCGCCAAGTGCCGCCCGCCACTGGACAGATCAGCGCGCCAACAGGCATCACTGTTGCAAGAGAATCGCTTGCTGCAAGAGAATCGCTTGTTGCAAGAGAATCCCCGCTGCAAGAAAATCGCAGGTTTCCACGGGCAGTAACGGATCAGGTCATGACCGGTCAATTGAGACGCTCGATATTCGCTCCCGACGGCGTCGGCGCGCCGCTGCGGCACGCGACTTTCAGGCGGATTTGGCTGGCGAGCCTTCTGTCCAATCTCGGCCTCTTGATCCAGGCCGTCGGCGCGGCCTGGGCGATGACCCAGATGACGTCGTCCGCCGACAAGGTCGCGCTGGTGCAAACCGCCCTGATGCTGCCGGTGATGCTGATCGCGATGCCGGCCGGCGCCATCGCGGATATGTATGACCGGCGGATTGTGGCGCTGGTTTCGCTCGGCATCGCGCTGTCGGGGGCCACCGCGCTGACCGTGTTGGCGTGGCTTGGCCTGATCACGCCGACCACTTTGTTGATCTTTTGCTTCATTATCGGCAGCGGCATGGCGCTGTTCGGCCCCGCTTGGCAATCCTCGGTCAGCGAGCAGGTCCCGACCGAAATGCTCCCCTCGGCGGTGGCGCTGAACAGTATCAGCTATAATATCGCGCGCAGCTTCGGACCCGCGATCGGCGGCATCGTCGTCGCCACCGCCGGCGCGGTAGCGGCTTTCGCCGCTAACGCCGTGCTTTACGTTCCGCTGTTGGTGGTGCTGTTCCTCTGGCGGCGCGACAACGAGCCGTCGCGGCTGCCGCGCGAGCGGCTCAACCGCGCCATTGTCTCGGGCGTGCGTTACATTACCAACTCGCCTTCGATCAAAATCGTGCTGGCGCGCGCGCTGATGACCGGCCTGATCGGCGGCTCGGTCTCGGCCTTGATGCCGCTTGTGACGCGCGACCTCCTGCATGGCGGCGCCCAGACTTACGGCATCATGCTCGGGGCTTTCGGCATGGGCGCCGTGATCGGCGCGCTGAATATCGGTGAAGCGCGCAAGCGCCTGGGCGGCGAGGCCGCGATTCGCGCCTGCGCCCTCTCGATGGGCGGCGCCATCGCCGCGGTCGCGCTCAGCCATGAGCGGGTCTTGACGGCGGCGGCACTCGTGGTGGCGGGCGCGGCGTGGATGCTGGCGGTCGCCTTGTTCAATATCGGCGTGCAACTCTCGGCGCCGCGTTGGGTGGCCGGGCGGGCGCTGGCGACCTTTCAGGCCTCGATCTCCGGTGGAATTGCGATCGGAAGCTGGGGTTGGGGATGGCTGACGGATCTTGCCGGGGTGGAGATCGCGCTTTTGGTTTCCGCAAGCCTGATGCTGGCGTCGCCGTTGATCGGCCGGTGGCTGCAAATGCCGCGGGTCGGCGCCCGCAACGAGGCCGCCGAAGTGCTGGCCGACCCCGAAGTGCGGTTGCAGCTGACCGGGCGCAGCGGTCCCTTGGTGGTGGAAATCGAATATCGCGTCGCGCAGGACAACGCCCGCGCCTTTCATAACGTCATGCAGGAAGTGCAGCTCAGCCGGCAGCGCAACGGCGCCTATGGCTGGTCAATCGCGCGCGACATCGCCGACCCCCAATTGTGGACCGAGCGCTATCATTGCCCGACCTGGTTCGATTATCTGCGTCAGCGCAACCGCACCACGCAATCCGAGCGCGCCCTTTACCAGCGCGCGATGGATTTTCATCTCGGACCGGAGCCAGTTCGCGTCCGCCGCATGCTGGAGCGGCCGTTCGGCTCAGTGCGCTGGAGGGATGAAACGCCGGACCGCGTCGCAAACGAGGTGCTGCCGGTGGCCTCCGCCGCCGGCAGCAGTACTTGAGCCGGAGAAGATGATTCTGCTTGAATCATATTTCCGGTTATATGACCGGAATCAAAGTTTGACGGCTTGAGAAGCGTATATGGCAAGCAAATCCCAGCGCAAGACGACACACGCGCACCGTCAACGCGCTAAAGCGCGAGGTCTTGTACGCGTTGAGGTAGGCGCCCCAAAAGGATGCCGGACTTATCCGGGCACTGGCCGAGACATTGCGTGGCGGGGCCGAGAAGGCCGAGGCGCTTCGATCCACCCTCGTCAAAGCCGTGATGAATCCGGAGATGGAGATGAAGACTGCTTTCAACATCTTTGGCTCGGAACTTCCCGACGAAGACTTCACGGGCGTTTTTGATCAGCCGCGCCAACGCGGTTCGCGCCGGGTTGATCTGTGAAATTTCTGCTGGACACAAATGTTATTTCCGAAATCCGCAAGTGCGACCGCGCCCATCAGCATTGGTGAAATAGAGCGCGGCAGCGCGCGACAGCGCGCGACCGATCCTGGCTTCGCCGCCGCGCTTGCCGGCTGGCTGGACAAGGTGCTGACCCTCTACGGCGAACGCATCGTCCCATTCGACCTGCGAACCGCCCGCCGTTGGGGCGCCCTGAGCGCTGCTCTTGGAAATGAGAGCGTCGATCTCATGATCGCGGCCACCGCGCTCGAACACGGGCTCACGGTCGTGACGCACAATGTATCGGACTTCGGACCTACCGGGGTCGCCGTCCTTGATCCGTTCGCCGCCGGGTCGCGCGGAAGTCGTAGAAGGCACGGAGCCCCCATTACTGGCCGTTATCCGTCAATACCTTCTCGCAGACCTTGCTGAGCTTGGCGCGGTGCTGCTTCAAACAGGCCAGCACCGTCAGATCATCGTCATTCATATGCGACCGGCAGAAGCGCGCCACGTCGCGCGCGCAGGCGTCCTGGCCGTGCTGGGCGAAAACTTGCGGGGCCACGAAAGCCCGCGCGGCCACAAGGAAAAGGGAGAAAACGAGGAACCTTCTGAACATCTGACGAGTGCCTTAAATCTTGGTGATAGCCGGAAGCAAAGTCCGCCGAAACAGCGATGTCAATGCGCGGCATGCCTGCCAATTGACGCACTGTATGGCGATCCGTCGGCGCTTCGCAGCGGAGCTCGACCGAAGGACGCCTCACAGAGAGGGTCGGAACCCACGACGCCTCTCGCTCAATCCTTATCCGCAACGCCGCCCCCGCAAGGAAGGGACACCCAGCGTTGGGGAGGCGTTAACAAATTTTTTTCATAAAGGATTTAACCAGAATTTTCGGTTTGGCGTTTACGAAAGAATAACCATGCGTAATGCGTTGGGCTTGATGCTGTTGAGTGTGCTGACCGCCGCCGCGATTACGGCAGTGTGGTTTTGGACGTCATCCCCGGGACGAAATCCCTTCACGCCCCAGACACTTGCGGCCGCACCTCCCGCCGCCGCGCCGAAGCCCGCCGCCAAGACCGAGACGCCCGAAATCACCGGCTCCATTCCTGGCCAAGCGCCCGCCGCGCCGAACCTGCAACCGAAACAGGCTTGCGCCAATGCCGATGCGCTCGGGGTCTCGCGTGTGGTCGAAGTCGACACCACGGGCGGACCGGGCTTCGGTTTTGAGCATTTCAAGCAGCTCGATTTTCTGGCCGACAAGGAGGTCGTGCTGACCTTCGATGACGGCCCCTGGCCCGCCAATACGCCGGCCGTGCTCAAAGCGCTCGCCGAGCAATGCACCAAGGCGGTGTTTTTTCCGATCGGCAAGCACGCGACCTATCATCCCGAGATTCTCAAGCAGGTCGCCGCGGCCGGCCACACCGTCGGCGCGCACACCTGGTCGCACGCCAATTTGAATGCGAAGAAGATGACCGAGCAACTCGCCAAGGACGAGATCGAAAAGGGCTATAGCGCCGTCAAGCTCGCGCTCGGCACAGCTCCCTCGCCGTTCTTTCGTTTTCCGGAGTTGCAACACGGCCAAGCGGCGATGGCCTATCTCGGCTCGCGCAATATCGCGATGTTTTCATGCGACCTCGATTCCTTCGACTTCCGGGCCAAGACCGCCGAGCAGATCGTCACAACCGTGATGACCAAGCTCGACAAACAGGGCAAGGGCATCATCCTGATGCATGATTTCCAGAAGCACACGGCCGAAGCGATGCCGGCCCTGCTCCAGCGCCTGAAGGCCGGCGGCTACAAGGTCGTGCTCGTCAAGGCCAAGGCGCCGATGCAAACGCTGCCCGAATATGACGAGGCGCTGGTCAAGACCATGAAGCTTCCGGTGACGAGCGCCCGCGCCTTGAGCAGCGTGGTGCAGACGGTGGCGCAGTAAATGAGTTGCACCTGCGCCTTAAGATCTGGCGCCGTTCGTGCGCCGGAGAATATCAATTCCCTTGATCGTCCGTACCACGGTGTAGGACGAGAGCAGCGCTGAGAGTTCGAGGTCCGCATGGGCCCAACTGCCAAAATCACTGTCCTGATTATCGATCAGGACGACATCCGGCGGCTGCCGTCTGAAGTCTTCGATCAAGCCTGCGCGTTCGCGCGCGACGTAACCTTCCAGGCGCGCCGCGGCCTGCGAATCGATGGTGCCGTCCATCCGCGACCTGCGAATTATCTCACGCACCCAAAACGCCTCCTGGCGGGATACCCATGTCCCCTCCAACGTTCGCACCATGGGATGTCCGATAACCGCTGCGGCGCTCAGCATCAGAATCCTCGGATGCGGCCCCAGCCGCGCAATCTGATCTTCGATTTGCCGGACATCGACGCTGGCATTGAACCATATGCATGCTTTCGCAAAGATCGCCGTGACGGCGAGCATCGCCGCGAAGCGAAGCCTCTTCGATCTGACCTGCTGGGAATCAATCGCTGAGATGGCAAAACCTGCCGCCAGCAGAACGAGCGCGACCATGGGATAGGCGTGATAGCCCCATCCTTTGCCCTGTATGAAAAATGCGATCGCGAAACCTGACGACGCGGCCAGGACGACGAACGCGGCGGCGTCGGGTTTGGGTTGCCGGTTCTGCAAAACAAGGACCACGATGACAGCGATAACCCATAGGGCCATTGCCGAAGTAACGAATAGGGCAAGCAATGGGACCTTCAGCAGTAAATAGACGTCGCGCACCAAGGGATAGATGACCGTGAAATATTCCGGATAAAATATGAAGATGCAGACCACGTAGAGCCCGACCAGCGCCGCGGCGATCCAATTCTCCGGCGCGAAAACAACCCGCCAATCCCGCGCCTGGGCGGCCGCGCCCAGTATGCAAAAGCCGACCGCGACCGCGAAATACGGCTTGAAGTTCATCGTGATGGCGGCGCTCAGGCCCGCGATCAAAACCGCCGTCGTCGTGACCCGATCACGATTGCCGCGCAGGATGTAGACTGCGAGCGCGGGCAATATCGCCACCAGCGCAAGATGCTCGCGCTGCCCAAAATCGTACATCGGCAAAATGCCGAGCAACACCGCCGTCCAGGCCGCAAGCGCGCCACTCGCAAGGCGGCCGTGCAGCGAGGAATATCGCAAAATATGCCACGTCATCGTCAGCGAAGCTGCGATCAAAAGAAAGATCAGGCCATCAGTCACCACTTCCGCTCTAAGGCCGAGCGCGCGCGCAATCACAACGCCGAGCCAATAGACCAATCCCGCCATCGGCGGATTCGTCTCTAGGATGTCGACATAGAGCCGCTGACCGTCAAGCATGCGCTCGCTGACGGTGAGCCACCAACTGACGTCGACATTGAACGGCAGCACCTGCCGCAGCAGGATCGCCGCCACAAAGACGACGGCACCCGCGAGCCACGGTGCCGCACCCCAACCCTTCCGCGAAGCGTCTCTCTCGCCTGCAAGGCGAAGGCCGACATCGATCGTCATACGCAAAATCCCGCGGGCAAGAAGGGCCGACAGGCTAGTGTCCCGATTCCGAAGTTCGTAGTGTTTTTCGGAGCCACGTTTCGAACTTCGGAATCGAAAGGACACTAGCAAAGCTATTGTTCTAGTGTGGCTTTGGTTCAGAAGTCCGCATGACGAGCCCTCGGCACAAATAATGCGGACTTCTGAACCAAAGCCACACTAGAAGGGTCTCGTTAACAAGCTATTTCAAGCAGACGGCACAATGGGTCGGACATTTAAGCGTTGGTGCCGCAAGAGGGATTCGAACCCCCGACCCCGTCATTACGAATGACGTGCTCTACCAACTGAGCTATTGCGGCGGGCCAAAAGGTCCGCAAGCGTTGCGTTCCTGCCGTGCGGGCAAAATGCACTAGCCCAACAGGCTGGCTCGGAAACGCCCGCACCTGATATCGGGCGGCGCTGTGATTGGCAAGGAAAAGGCGGGGAAGTTCCGGCACGCCATCGGATCGAATCAACCGCGCATGCGGGACAGGAAGCCGCGCCACCCCCCGGCCTGACCATGGGGCGGGGACATCGGCTCGGTGAATTCGTTCGGCTCGATGCTGTCATCGACACCGGGATCGTCGGGCGGGCGCAGAATCGGAATGATCGGCGCCATCGCGGGCGCGGGCTTTTCGACGGCCTTCGGCAGGTCGGCGCGCCGGCGAAAGTGCGGCGGCGAAAGCGGGAAAACCGCCTCGATCATCGGCGGCGGCCCGGGCGGCGCCTTTACCATTTGGCTTGTGGGCGCCTGATCCGGCGTTGCCGCTTCTGAAGCCGCTGGGGGCGCTTCCGGCATTTCGGCGCGGCGCGGCATGGGTGCGAGCATCGCTTGCTCGAAAGGCGGGGCATCGGCCACATCGTGCCGGTCGGATGGCAAGGCCGATAAGGGCCGTTGCCACTGAAAAGCATCGAGCCGCCCGGACACCGGCGACACCGGCCGCCAGCGGTCGGAAACGTAACCGTCGGCGGTCCAGACCGGATCGTGCAACGCGCGCACCGCGCGCAGCTCCCACGCCCGCGCCTTGCCGCTATCGCCCTGTTCGGTGCGTTCGATCTCCGCCATCACCATCGCGACCCGCTGGGTCGGCGCTTCGATAAAGAGCGCAAGCGCCGCGCGCGCCTTCGTAAACTCGCTGGCGTCGATTGCCGCGCGCGCCAGCGCCAACGCGCTTTCGAGATGACCCGGCGCCTTCGCAGCGAGCGTCTCAACCCGCACCAGGCGTTGACGCGCGGAATCGCCGAGTTTCACATGGGCGTAGGTGTCCGCCAAATCGGGATGCGGATGCGCCAGCCACGCGGCCTCGATGATTCGCATCGCCCGCCTGATCTGATGGGCCTCACTCTGATATTTGGCTGCCAGCACCGCGGCCGGCACCAGCGTCGGCGCGAGTTTGACGGCCTCCGCCACGACCGCGCGCGAGCGATCGCGGTCGGCGGTTTCCAGTTCCAGGGCGCGCGCCGTGAGCAGCACGCCGCGCTGACGCCGATAGGTCGGTTGATCGATCAGGCCCGCGGCGCGATTGTTGTCGAGGATGGCCAGCGCGCCCATCCAGTCGCTTTTGGCGCAGCGAAAGCCGAGCACGGCCTGCGAAGCCCAGCTCGATGCCGGCGATGCTTTCAGCGCATCTTCCGCAATCGCAACCGCGGTCTCGACATCGCCGGCGCGTTGCGCCTCGATAAACATGCCGCGCAGGCCGAGCAACCTTGTGTCTTCGCGCCCCGCCATGGCCTGGAACGCCTCGCGCGCGGCGGCGCGGTTGCCTTCAAGCTGGGCCGATTGCGCATGCAGCAACAACGTCAATGGATCGTTCGTCGCGTGGCGGCGCGCGATTTCGGCGTGCTGGCGCGCCAAGGATGAATCGCCGTGACCGATCGCAAGCAATCCTTGCGTGATCGCGTGCCGGCCACGGGCGTGACGCCGCGCGCGGCGCGCCGAGCGAACCCTTGCCGGCCACTGCCACAGCGCGCGCAACAGGCTCCAGGAGATCATCACCACGACGATCGCCAAGCCTAATCCGAACGCGAAGACCGGCAGCGTGGCCGTCACATGCCAGCCATTCCATGTCAGCACCACCTCGCCCGGCTGATCGGCCACCCACGCCGCGCCTGCGGCCGTAAGCGCGATCAACAGCAGGAACAGAATGATCCGGGGCATGGCTCGGCTATGGCGCGGGTTTGGCGAGCGCCGTCATGGCGTCCGCGACAAAATGATGCGAGGCGGCAAGCGCGGTGTCGCGCGCCTTGACCTTGTCGAGCCATCCATTCGCGGCGGCGCGATCGGCGGGCAAAAGCTGCTCCAATTCGCGCCGCGCGTCCGCCAAATCATTGCGTACTGCCGCCGCCGTGATCCGCGCCACGACCGCGTCGCGGTCATGGCCGGTGACGTCGCTCCGCTCGATGCGGACAAGCTTCGCCGCGCCGGCCTGAAGACGATCGACAAGGCCGCTGCCGGTCGTGCTTTTTTCCGCAACCGGGGCCGATAATTGCGGCACGAGGGTCAGGAGTTCGCGGGTCAGGCTTGCCGGGTTCGGCACGCCGGAGGCCGCAAAAGCCTCCAACGGCTTGAGGGCATCCGGATCGGGCGCCAGCGCCTTCGCCGCCGCGAGCGTTGCCGCGAAAGGCTCGCCTTGACGAACCGAAAGATCGAGCATCGATGCGACGACCACGCGACGAAGCGCAACATCATCCGCCGGCCTGTTTGTCAGCGGCGCGGCGCCCTCGTTGTCGGCGCGGGTTAAGCGCTCGAGTTGGACAAGACGTTCCTCGATCGCCGCAAGATCGGACGAGGACGAACCGGCGGCGACCGAACCCGGCGCGGATTTCACCGTCTCAAGCTCGGCGGCAAGTTTCTCCGTCCGCGCGCGCGCGTTTGAGAGCTCGACGCGGAGCGTGGCAAGCGATTTTTCCAGCGCGTCGAGCCGCGCCACCAGCATGACATCGGTGGCCGGTCGCGAGAGGCGCCCCTCGAATTCGGTGAGGCGCGATGACAGCGTCTCGATGGCGCTTGCATTGGTCTGAGCCTGCGCGATCGGCTGCGCGCTCTCCCCGAGCCACCCCGAAATCCAAACAACAGCCAGCACGAGAGCCGCGGCGAGCGCGCCGGTCGCGGCCGCGGCGAGCAATGGATAAATCGCCGCCCTCGAACGCCCCAAGAAAATCAAGCGGAACGCCCCGGCAAAGCGTCCCCAGGCTCTTTCGTCACGACCCTCACTTCCGGCCGATTCCGATATCTCGGAAGCCTCGAGATCGATGGTCGGCGGGGTGCGCCTGGGCCGGGGCGAATCTGGCGGGCGCGCGACGTCACCGGGCCTTGCTTCATCCATGTAAGGAATCCTCTTGGTTTTGCGACTTGTAGCGCGATCAGAGCCGCAAAACACGCCGAAATCCGGGCTTGTTTAATCTCTCATGGTCTAAACTTCATGCGAGTTTCTTAAAACTTGCCGGTTTGGGCAGCGCTCACAAGGTCACCGACCCAGCGCCACCAATAAGGCCTCCTCGTCCGGCGAAGCCGCCACCGCGAGATGGGTGGCCCCGGCATCGCGCAGCACGGTCGCAATGCTTGCGGAAAGACAATATTGCGGCAGCGAAAGCGCCGATATTTCGACGCCCGCGGCACGGATTGCCTCAACAAAAGCGCCCGCGCTACGCCGGGAGTAATGCAACACCGCCTCTATTTGATTGGCGGCAAAGGCCTCGCGGGCCTCACGCGGCAGGCTTGGGAAGGCATCCATCCGATAGGTCGTCCGGGTGATGACGGTAAAGCCATGCGCGCCGAGTTCGCCCGGTAAATCGCGGGCGAGGTCGGCGCCGGCGAGATAAAGCAGCGGCTGGTTTTTTTTCAACGCCTTCGATTTAACGCCGGCGAGCACACATTCGCGTAAGGCCGCCGCGTCACCCCCGGCCGAAATCACCTGCGTAAATCCGGTTCCGCGGGCAAAACCCGCGGTATGGTCGCCGACCGCAAACAGCGGCAATTTCAATAAGGGGCTCCCGCCGAGTTGGGCCTCGATGGCGCGCAGCGCATTGACGCTGGTGACGATGACCGCGCCATAAGACGTCTTTGGATCGTCATGAAAGGCTGTGGGCTCAAACCGCAGCATCGGCGCCAACACGACCTCAAAGCCCCTCGCGCGCAAGGCGGCGGCGGTGGATTCGGCATCGGGAAATGGGCGCGTCACGAGAATGGCCATGCAATCGCTTCCCAGGTCGAACTCTCAATGCTACCGAATAGGGAAACGCTGGATTGCCTGAAAGCACAAGAGGCAGGCGCCGCCCATTTGAGGTTCCTGCACCGCAAGCGGCAAACTCATTCCAGGAACTTCAAATGGAAAGCGGCACCAGAATCAATAAGTTTGCTGGTGCCCATAACTTTCCGAAGTTCGTGCAAGAGGGTGCGGCGATGTATCACGAACTTCGGAAAGTGGGCACTAAATTGACCGACGACATCAGGACATGGGTGCTGGGGATTGAGACCACCTGCGATGAAACCGCGGCCGCCGTGGTCGAACGCCGCAGCGACGGGGCGGGCAGGATCCTGTCGAACATCGTGCATTCGCAGACCGAGGAACATGCGATCTATGGCGGCGTGGTGCCGGAAATCGCCGCGCGCGCCCATGTCGATCTGCTCGACGGCATCGTGGAGCGCGCGATGAAAGATGCCGGCATCGGCTTTGCGCAGCTTTCGGCGGTGGCGGCGGCTGCCGGTCCCGGCCTGATCGGCGGGGTGATCGTGGGCTTAACGACGGCCAAGGCGATTGCGATGGTGCATGACACCCCCTTGATCGCGGTGAACCATCTGGAAGCCCACGCGCTGACGCCGCGGCTCACTTGCGCGCTAGCCTTCCCTTACTGCCTTTTCCTCGCCTCCGGCGGCCATACCCAGATCGTCGCCGTGATCGGCGTTGGCCAATATGTACGATTGGGTACGACCGTGGATGATGCGATCGGGGAAGCCTTCGATAAAGTGGCAAAAATGCTGGGGCTGCCCTATCCCGGCGGACCCGAAGTCGAGCGCGCCGCTCGCGGCGGCGATGCCGCGCGCTTTACTCTGCCGCGGCCGATGCTGGGACGCGACGATGCCAATTTCTCGCTGTCGGGCCTCAAGACCGCCGTGCGCAATGAAGCCGCCCGGCTAACGCCGGCCGAACCGCAGGACATCCGCGATCTCTGCGCCAGCTTCCAGGCGGCCGTGCTGGAATCGACCGCGGATCGGCTGGCGGTCGGCTTGCGGCTGTTCGAGGCGCGCTTCGGACCGCCCCGCGCGCTGGTCGCCGCCGGCGGGGTCGCCGCCAACCAGGCGATTCGCGGCGCCTTGCAGGATGTCGCCGCGCAAGCCGAAACCACGCTGATCATTCCGCCGCCGGCCTTGTGCACGGACAATGGCGCGATGATCGCCTGGGCGGGCGCCGAACGCCTCGCGCTCGGCTTGACCGACACGATGGAGGCCCCACCCCGCGCCCGCTGGCTGCTCGATGCCACCGCGGCCGCGCCGGAAGGTTACGTCAACACGCGCGCGGGATTTTGAGAGGCAATTCGATGAGCGCATTCAACTCAGTCGCCGTGGTGGGGGCAGGGGCGTGGGGGACGGCGCTCGCCGACGTCGCGGCGCGCGCCGGGCGAAAGGTCGTTCTTTGCGCGCGCAGCACTGAGGCTGCGGCCGCCATCGCCACCACGCGCGCCAATCCCAAACTGCCTGATGTCACGCTCAACGCCGGCATCGACGTGACCGGCGATATCGCGCGCGCGGCGGCGTCGGACATCCTTCTCATCGCCACGCCGGCGCAGAACGCGCGCGCGGCGGTCACCGCGCTCACCCCGCATCTCATCCATGGAACGCCGCTGGTGGCCTGCGCCAAGGGCATCGAACGCGGCACGCACCAATTCATGACCGAGGTGATCGCGGAAGCCGCGCCGTCGGCGCGCGCGGCCATTCTCTCAGGTCCGGGCTTTGCCGGTGAAGTGGCGCGGGGATTGCCGACCGCGGTGACGCTTGCGGCCGCCGATGAAGGGCTCGCGCGCGATCTGGCGCGCGCCTTGGGTTCGGCGACGTTTCGGCCTTATCACACGAGCGATGTGCGCGGCGTCGAAATCGGCGGCGCGGCGAAGAATGTGCTGGCGATCGCGGCCGGCATTGCGGCCGGCAAGAATCTCGGCGCTTCGGCGCAGGCCGCGCTGACCACACGCGGATTTTCCGAATTGGTGCGGCTGGGACGGGCTTGCGGCGCGCGCGGCGAAACGCTGATGGGTCTTTCGGGTCTCGGCGATTTGATTCTCAGTTGTGCAAGCCCGCAATCGCGCAATTTCGCGCTGGGCTTGGCGCTCGGGCGTGGCGCGCCAAAACCATCAGGCAAACTCGCCGAAGGGGCCTTCACCGCGCAAGTGCTGGTGGAATTGGCGGAGGCCAAGGGCGTCGATATGCCGGTCTCGAACGCGGTTGCCGATATCTTGCGCGGCGCCGCCACCATCGACGACGCGGTCGAGAGCCTGCTCACCCGCCCGTTCAAGGCGGAGGGGTAGTTTCACCCCTGCGTCATTGCGAGGAGCGGAGGCGACGAAGCAATCCAGTCCTTTAGAGCATGATCCGGAAAAGTGTGAAGCGGTTTTCCGAAAAGATCATGCTCAAACAAAGAATTAAAGCGCGATGACGATTCGACTCAATCTCATCGCGCTTTAGCGTGCCTCTGGATTACTTCGCGGAAGCCTGTCATCGGGCCGCGCTTCGCGCGACCCGATGGCTCGCAAATGACGCACAGATGATGCGCGTCACGTTCCGTTCTACCGCTCCGCGTTCACGAGTTGATAGGCGCCGCGTTCGAAAGTGTCGTAGACGGCGAGCGCCTTGGCGTCGGCAAACGGCAGATATTGCATCATGATCACGCCGCCGATGCCACGCGTGGGATCGATCCAGAAGAACGTGTTGTTGATGCCGCCCCAACTCAAGCTGCCCGGCGAACGCTTGCCGGGCACCTGATCGACGGTGATGAGAAAGCCGAGCCCCCATTTGTCGCGGCCGTCCGCGATAAAGGTAAAGTCGGCGCTGCGCGGCAGCGCGCTTTTGAGCGCGGTGACCGAGACCGCGCCGATATGGTTCTCGCCCATCAGCTTCACCGTTTCGGCTTTCAGCACCCGCGCCCCATCAAGCTCCCCGCCATTGAGGAACATGCGCATGAAGCGTCCATAATCGTCCGCGGTCGAGGCAAGGCCGCCGCCGCCGATCGGCGAAGCAATGGTGAGCCCGGGGACTTGCGGGTTTTGCAAGACAATAGCGCCGTCCATTTTCTCGCCGGCGCGTTGTTGCTGGGCGACGAGACGTGGCCCCTTCGCCTCCGGCACATTGTAGGAGGTGTCATTCATCTTGAGCGGAATGAAGATGTGCTCGCGGAAATAATCTTCGAGCTTTTGGCCCGATACCACCTCGACCAGCCGGCCGACGACGTCGGTGGATGTGCTGTAGTGCCAGCGCTCGCCCGGATCGAACAGCAGCGGGCCGCCGAACGGGTAGGATTCACCGGCGCGCGGCTTGAAATCGCGCCAGATCGCGCTGGTGAACGGATAGGCCAGTCCGGACGTGTGCGTCAGAAAATGCCGGACCGTCGGCGACTTTGAGGCCGGACGAAGCTTGTAATCGCCGGTTTTCGCATCGAACGCTTCGATGACTTTCGGGTTCGCAAGTTCCGGCAGATATTTTTCGGCCGGATCGTCAAGGCCGATGCGGCCTTGCTCGACGAGCTGCATCAAGGCCACCGAGGTGACCGGCTTGGTCATCGAGGCGATCCGAAACAGCGCGTCTCGCGCAAGCACCCGCCCGCTCGCCACATCGGCCACGCCGAAGGCGCCCTGATAAAGCACGTGCTTGCGATCGGTGACGAGCGCGACAATGCCCGGCACGTCCTTGCGTTCGACCGCGCCGCGCAGGCTGCTGTCGAGGGCTTTACCATCAGGTGAATTTTGGGCGCTCGCATTGCCGGTCAGCGCGGCCACCGCCACGCCCATGGTCAAGATCATTTCAGCCGCCTTTCGATGCATCGAGGCCTCCCTGTTTGCCGCCCGGGTAACCATCCGCTGGCTCCCACGGCTATTTTGTTCGACACCCGGGTCAGAAAACCCGTGGCGCAACCATGATCTTAACACCTGCCGTTCGATCGAGTCCGGAAATTTTTGAACAGATGGTTTGTCGGCGCGGCCCTTGACGCGCCCATATCCCTGTCCTGGTATTAGGCGTGTCACAAGCGCGATATGAAGACCGACGCAAGCGGCGCAATCCCTGGAGAGAATTCCCATGAATTACTGGCTGGTGAAATCCGAACCTTCCACCTGGTCGTGGGATCAGCAGGTGGCAAAGGGTGCCAAGGGCGAGGCCTGGACCGGCGTGCGCAATTTCACCGCGCGACAAAATCTCGTGAACATGAGGAAGGGCGACAAAGCGTTCTTCTATCACTCCAACGAGGGCAAGGAGATCGTCGGCATCGCGGAAGTGGTGAAAGAAGCCTATCCCGACCCGACCGACAAAACCGGCAAATTCGTCTGCGTCGATATCAAAGCCGACAAGCCCCTGAAGACTCCGGTGACCATGGCCGCGATCAAGGCCGACAAGAAATTGGCGGCGATGGCGCTCGTGAAATATTCGCGCCTCTCGGTGCAGCCGGTGACACCGGAGGAATGGAAATACGTCTGCAAGATGGGCGGGGTTTAATCCTCATCCAGAGGAGCCGCGCAGGCGGTGGATCGAAGGATGAGCGGCTTTGAATTCGTCATTGCGAGCGCAAGCGAAGCAATCCATCTCTCCAGCAAATGGATTGCTTCGTCGCGGAGCCTGTCATCGGGCGCGCATTCGCGCGACCCGTTGGCTCCTCGCAATGACGAATGAAGAGCCCGTAGGGTGGATTAGCCCCGCGGGTACAACTTCAAAGATTGATACCCTTCTTGCGCATTTCCTCGATCATCCGTTGTTGAATATCTTTACCAACGGATTGGCCGAACTTGGCTCCGGCCGCCAGCAGCTCCTGAGACATTCCCGGTAATTTTTGCAGCATTTTCTGGCCCGCCGAGGTCTTGTAGAATTCATTGAGCGCGTGAAGCTCCTCCGTCGAAAATGTTCGAGCATAGATGATTGCGGCCGCATCAATCATCTCAGACGCACGCTGCTGAAAACCTTCAATCATGATCGGAGCAAGAGCATCATACTGCTGATCGACTTCAACGCGGCCTTGAACAATTGCGGGCTTAAGATTTTTGACGATCCCCGGAATGATGGCCTTGTACTGGTCGTTGAGATGCATGGTTTCGACCAGTTCTTTGGCCGCAACCAGGTTCTCAGGCGCTTGTGCCCGAACAGCTTCCATCGACAGAAATAGCTGCAACGCGACCACACCAACGACCAACCGACCGACATAGCCAACCATACGAAGCCCTCCAATCGTGATTCCAGTATTGTGTTCACAATAATATATGTCGAAAGCTCTTTTTAGAAAACCATTGGTAAGGTGATCGGTTACGCTCCAGATAGTTGGCATCGCGAGGAAGCGAGCGGTGACGTGTTCCAAATCTTTTTACTTGCACTGGATCGCTTCGCTTACGCTCGCGATGACGTAAAATGATTTGTCCATCGTGCCGAAATGCCGCAGGCATTTTGGGCTTGCGTTGTCGGGCAAATCACCTTTAGAAGCCCGCGCGTCCCATGCCCGATAAGAGGGACGTTTGGCCGATCGTCACGAACGTTGGGTTAAGGGATGCGGTGGACGCTTTGGCGGCGCAAGACGAACGGCGCGAAAGCGAACGGCGAAGTCGTGTGGGCCCGATATCCCGACGCTGATATCAAGCCTGCGAGGCGATGATCTCGCAGGCGACGGAGACAAACAAAGCCCGGTCTCCGAGGCGAGCACGAAGGAAACCGTTAAAACCATTGCGCAGGGAATGCCGGTGTTTTCCGGTGAACCTGTGGTGACTTGACTTGCGTGCTTTTTATTTTTCGCACGCGAGGCTGCGGGTGCATCGGCACCCGGCATTCCCTGTGCCCTCTGATTTTCGGGACGGAATTTTTTGCAAAACTCGGACGTTCTGCGTCGCGGGAACGAGCAGGCGTGCCTCAGATGAATTGCCATCCATACATAGAGATACGCAGATGGACAACGACCCGTTTACGCCGCGGCCGCCAACACCACCTGCGCCAAAAGTTGCTCGCGCTTTTTCTGGGTGCGATAGCCGGTCATGGTCGCGGCGAAGCGCTCCAAAATGCCGTCCTCGAACGCGGTGACGATGGTGTCATGCACATAACTCTTGCGGCAGATCGCGGGCGTATTGGAAAGCCGGTTGGCGGCCGCGCGAATCGCATCCAAAACCTGGCGCTTGCGGCCGCGCGCGCTTTGCGCCGGCGAGACAAGCGACAGCGATTCCAAAACCACAGCCGAGGCCATCAGAGTGCGGAAATCCTTCAGCGAAATCTTGATGCCGGCGATCTCGCGCAGGAACGTATTCACGGTCGCGGTGGAAACGGTGCGAACGATGCCGGAGGCATCGCGATACTGGAACAGACGCCTGCCCGGCAGTTCGCGCAAAATAGCGATCGCGCGCACGAGCTTGGCGGCGGCGCATTCCTTGCGCACGGCCTTGCCGCCCTTGGCCTTGAAGGAGAGCACCACGCCATCGCCATCCAGCGTCACATTGGATTTGAGCAAGGTGGTGGCGCCACGGGTGCCGTTCATCCGCGCATAAGTTTCGTTGCCCGGACGGATCGCGGTGCGGGCGATCAATTCGATCACCGCCGACAACGCGAATTCGCGCGTGGGCACATCGCCCGCCAGATGCATCGAGACGTGGCGGCGGATTTTCGGCAGCGCGCCGACCAGTTTGGCGAGGCGATGCGCCTTGCGGTGCTCGCGGATTTTTTCCCAATCGGCGTGATAGCGGTATTGCAGGCGGCCGGCCGCATCGCGGCCCACGGCC
>DATGJS010000296.1:0-11367 GCA_035295025.1 Bradyrhizobium sp. | reverse complement strand
AATCCCGCAAGTTCCTCCGTGGCTGCGATTGATGCGGCGAGTGAATTAAAACCTCGTGTCTGGAAATTCTGGGGCACGGCGATCTGGAGTCTGGTCGTTTTCGCGGCGATGTTCGTCGGCCAGATCGCGGTCGTGGGCTGGTTTGTGCTCCGGCAAGGTGGGCCGATCAATCAGGAAAGCTTCAGTGAGGCGGTTCGTGTCGTCGTCGCGCACGGGCTCACGATCGCGTTGTCGGTCATCACAGGCCTGCCGGCTGTGCTCGCCGCGCTGTGGGTGGCGATCAAGATCAAGGGCGCGCGTTTTTCGGAATATCTCGCGCTGCGCTCATTCTCTTGGGCCCATCTCGCGATCGGCGTAGTCGCGCTGTTTGCGCTGGTCATGGGGTGGGACGCGCTTTCGCGGGCGACGGGGCGCGAGGTCGAGCCGGGATTCATGGGCGAGGTGCTGAAATCGGCCCGTGACGACGGCGCGCTCTGGCTTCTGGTGCTTTCTTTCTGCGTGGCCGCGCCGATCACGGAGGAGTTTTTCGCGCGCGGCTTTCTCTACCGGGGCTGGTCGGAATCCTTTCTGCGGGTGCCCGGCGCGATTATCCTGTCATCGCTGGTTTGGACGGGGCTGCATCTGCAATATAATTGGTACTTTCTTGGGCAAGTCTTCTCGATCGGCCTTCTGCTCGGCTATCTGCGCCATCGCAGCAACTCCACTTGGCTGACCATCATCCTGCACGGCCTCAATAATCTCGCCGCCGTCACGCAGACTATCTTGCTGACGAGCTCATAAACTCTTCGCTAACCGGTCGAGCGCGCCTTGAAGAATGAAAATCGCCGCATGCTCGTCGATCACTTCCGCGCGGCGGGCGCGGCTCATATCCATCTCGATCAATTCGCGCTCGACGGCCGCGGTGGAAAGCCGCTCGTCCCATAGCGCGATCGGGCACGCCGTCATTTGCGAGAAATTGCGCGCGAAGGCTCGGGTTGATTGCGCGCGGGGGCCCTCGCTGCCATCCATGTTGATGGGCAGGCCGAGCACAAATCCAACGGCGGCTCGTTCGCCGGCGATGGCAAGGAGCCGCGCCGCATCGGCCTTGAACGCCGTGCGTTTAAGGGTCTCCACACCCGTCGCCAGCCGGCGATCGGGATCGGACACGGCAACCCCGATGGTCTTGGTGCCGAGATCAAGCCCGATCAAGGCCCCGCGTGGGGGCCAATGTTCGGCGGCTTCGATCAGAGGCAGAATGAGGGCAGGCATGAGGCTCGCATCATCGGGTGCGGGAATCGCTAGATGCATAGCCCAAGCCCGCGCCGACTGCTATTGTGGCGATCACGGCTGAAACGCCGCCGGTGGTGATTTCCTATTTTGTTTACGAGAGAGACGAACCATGTGGCCGGACCGCCGATTGATCGATCTTTTCAAAATCGAATTTCCGATCGTGCTGGCGCCGATGGCGGGCGCGATGGATGCGGATCTCGTGATCGCGGCGGCGCAGGGCGGGGCGCTCGGTTCGCTGCCTTGCGCGATGCTCTCGGTGGAGAAGGCCCGCGACCAGGTCCATATCATCCGCCAGCGGGTCTCGGCTCCGATCAATATGAACTTCTTTTGCCACAAGCCGGTCAAGGCCGACGCGGGGCGCGAGGCGGCCTGGAAGGAGCGGCTCGCGCCGTACTATAAAGAGTTGAGCCTCGACCCATCGGCTCCGGTGACCGCTGCCAACCGCGCGCCCTTCGATGCCGCCATGTGCGAGCTAATGGAGGAGCTCAAACCCGAAATCGTCAGCTTCCATTTCGGCCTGCCGGATCAGGCTTTACTGGATCGGGTCAAGGCCGCCGGTTGCAAAGTGATGTCGTCGGCGACCACGGTGAGGGAAGCGATCTGGCTTGAGGAGCACGGCGCGGACGCGATTATCGCGCAAGGCGCGGAGGCCGGCGGTCATCGCGGCATGTTCTTGACCGAAAATATCACCGAACAACCCGGCACCTTCGCGCTGGTGCCGCAGGTGGTGGACGCGGTGAAGGTTCCGGTGGTCGCGGCCGGCGGTATCGCCGATGGCCGTGGGATCGCGGCGGCCTTTGCGTTGGGCGCGGCCGGGGTACAGATCGGAACCGCCTATTTGCGTTGCCCGGAATCAAAGGTGATTGCGCCAGCGCGGACCGCGCTTGCGCAAGCGCGGGATGATTCGACCGTCATCACCAATGTCATGACCGGGCGTCCGGCGCGCGGAATTGCCAACCGAGTGATGCGCGAAGTCGGCCCGATTTCGTCAGACGCCCCCTCGTTTCCGCATGCCGCAACCGCGCTCGCGCCGCTGAAAGTTGCCGCCGAAAAGCAGAGCAAGGTCGATTTCACCAATCTTTGGGCCGGTCAGGCGGTGCGGTTGGGCAAGGAAATGCCCGCTACTGAGCTGACCCGCGCCTTGGCCGGGGCCGCGCTGGCGCGCTTGAGCCATTTGGCGGGGTGAGGGCGGCCCCTACGGTTGCGGCGCAAAACAAGCCTCTGCTATACGGCGGATTGAGGTTTTTGCCCCGAAAAGCCATCTATGAAAGGCCATATATAATGTCGGTCGATGCTGACACGGTTCGACGGATCGCGCATCTGGCGCGGATCGGGGTCAAGGAATCGGAAGTGCCACACCTCCAGGGCGAACTCAATGCGATGCTCGCCTTCGTCGAGCAGCTCAAAGAGGTCAATGTCGAGGGCGTCGAACCGATGACCTCGGTGATCCCGATGGAGATGAAAAAGCGCGCCGATGTGGTCAATGATGGTGAGATCGCCGACGACATCGTCAAGAACGCCCCGGAAACCCAAAACCACTTTTTTCTGGTGCCGAAGGTCGTCGAGTAAAGTTCTTTTAGCGGGAAATTGCGATGTGCATGCTCTGCGACGATGAAAAGGCCTACCGCGCCTATATGGAATATCTCGACGCCATGGAGCGTCAGGGCAAGGTTGCCGATCCCGACAAGGCGATGGATGCGGTGCTCGATGCGCTGGAGGCGGCCGATCAGGCCCGTGGCGAGACGCGGCGCGACGACCCGGCCAACGATAAGACGCTTTCGCCGTTCTTTTGCAGCCCGGTTGATAGCGGGCCCGTAAATAAATGACCGATTTGACCTCGCTGACGCTCGCGGAGGCTAGAGACGGCCTCGCGAAGAAATCCTTCACCTCGCTTGAACTCACCGACGCCCATTTAGCGGCAATGGAAGCCGCGCGCGCGCTCAATGCGTTCGTGTTGGAAACGCCGGACCATGCGCGCGCGATGGCGCAAAAGGCCGATGCTGATATCGCCAAAGGCGGGGGCGGCCCATTGGCCGGCATTCCGCTCGGCATCAAGGATCTGTTTGCGACGAGGGATGTCCGCACCACCGCCTGTTCGAAAATCCTCGGCAATTTCGTGCCGACCTATGAATCAACGGTGACCTCGCAGCTTTGGCGCGATGGCGCCGTGCTGCTCGGCAAGCTCAACAATGATGAATTCGCGATGGGCTCGTCCAACGAGACCTCGTGCTTCGGCCCGGTGGTCAATCCCTGGCGGCGCGAAGGTTCCAACACGACGCTGGTGCCCGGCGGTTCCTCGGGCGGCTCAGCGTCCGCGGTCGCGGCCCTTCTGTGCATGGGCGCGACCGCGACCGACACCGGCGGCTCGATCCGCCAGCCCGCGGCGTTCACCGCAACCGTCGGCATGAAACCCACTTATGGCCGCTGCTCGCGCTGGGGCATTGTCGCTTTTGCCTCCTCCCTCGATCAGGCCGGTCCGATCGGCCGCACGGTGCGCGATACCGCGATCCTGATGCGTTCGATGGCCGGCCACGACCCCAAGGACACGACTTCGGTCGATCGCGCGGTGCCAAATTACGAAGCCGCGATCGGCAAGTCGGTGAAGGGGATGAAGATCGGCCTGCCTAGGGAATATCGCCTCGACGGCATGCCGGGCGAAATCGAAAAACTCTGGAGCGAGGGCGCGGCCTGGTTGAAGGCGGCCGGCGCCGAGCTCGTCGAGGTCTCGCTGCCGCACACCAAATATGCGCTGCCGGCCTATTACATCGTGGCGCCGGCGGAGGCGTCCTCGAACCTCGCCCGTTATGACGGCGTTCGCTACGGGTTGCGCGTGCCGGGACGTGCGATCGGCGACATGTACGAGAACACGCGCGCGGGAGGCTTTGGCGCCGAAGTGCGCCGCCGCGTCATGATCGGCACCTATGTGCTCTCGGCCGGCTATTACGACGCTTATTATCTGCGCGCCCAGAAAGTCCGCACGCTGATCAAAAAGGATTTCGAGGCTTGCTTTGCCTCTGGCGTGAACGCGATCCTCACCCCGGCCACGCCCTCGGCCGCGTTTGGGATTGGCGAGAAGGGCGCCGACCCCATTGAGATGTATCTCAACGACATTTTCACGGTCACGGTGAACATGGCGGGATTGCCAGGCATTGCGATTCCCGCGGGCAAGGACCGCCAGGGTCTGCCGCTGGGCTTGCAACTGATCGGGCGGCCCTTCGATGAAGAGACGCTATTCTCGCTCAGTGAGGTGATCGAGCAGGCGGCGGGGGGCTTCACCCCGCCGAAATGGTGGTAATTCCCGAGCCCACTTGAAGTAAGCTCCAAGAATAGTTAGTGTGTAACTATAATTATTTTGGAGGGTCTTATGGGCAAATATGAACCCTTGACCGAGTTCCTGCGCAATCAACGTTCGGGCGAAGTTCGGATGACCTTCGAGCAAATCGAGCGTGTGATCGGTGGCAAACTTCCTCCCGTCGCGCAGCGTCACCGGGCGTGGTGGAGCAACTCACCTTCAAATAACGTCATGACGAGGGCGTGGATCGAGGCGGGCTTTCGAAGTGAACAAGTAGATATGTCGGCCAGGAAGCTCGTGTTTCGGCGTGAGAAGCGAATTGAGCGCTCCGGTTCTAGCGAAGCCGCGACACCGGGCCAGCACCCGTTGTTCGGATGCATGAAAGGAACGGTTTACATCCCCGAGGGTGTCGATCTGACCGCGCCCGCCGATCCGCAATGGGGTGAAATAGCCTATGGCGGCGATCCGCAGAGCCGCAGGGAGTGACATGTCGTTCCTGTTGCTGGATACATGCGCGCTTATTTTTATTACCGCCAACGCACCTGAGTCGGGCCAAGCCAAGGCTGCCATGCAGCGGGCATATGAAGCTGACGAATTGGTTTACATATCGCCGATTTCGGCGTGGGAGATCGGCCTTCTTGTTTCACGCGGCAGGTTGAATCTTTCGTTGTCGCCGGAACGCTGGTTTGACAGCGTGTTGCAAAAACCGGGCGTTGCGCTGGCGGATTTGTCTCCGGAAGTCTTGATCGCGGCATCGTTCCTTCCAGATATGCCATTGCGCGATCCCGCGGACCGTATCATTGCGGCGACAGCGCGCCAGTACGGTTTTACTTTGCTGACGCGCGACAAGCAGCTATTGGCATATTCCGACAAGGGACACATTCGCGCTTTACCTTGCTGATACACTTCGCAGAACGCGCGATTGCTCGCGCATCGTACCGGAATTACCCATGAACGCACCCGTCAAATCGTCGAAGCTGACCAAGGGCGCAACCGGCGATTGGGAAGTCGTCATCGGCCTGGAGGTCCACGCCCAGGTCACCTCCAACGCCAAACTGTTCTCCGGCGCCGCCACGGAATTCGGCGGCGAACCCAATTCCCACGTCTCGCTGGTCGATGCGGCGATGCCGGGCATGTTGCCCGTCATCAACGAGCAATGCGTCCGCCAAGCGGTCCGCACGGGTTTGGGGCTGAACGCGAAGATCAATTTGCGCTCGGTGTTCGACCGCAAAAACTATTTCTATCCGGATTTGCCGCAAGGCTATCAGATCAGTCAGTACAAATCGCCGATCGTGGGCGAGGGCGAAATCACCCTTGAGCTGGAGGGCGGGAAGACCGTCACGGTCGGGATCGAGCGGCTGCATCCGGAGCAGGATGCCGGCAAATCGCTGCACGACCAGTCGCCGACCATGTCGTTCGTCGATCTCAACCGTTCCGGTGTCGCGTTGATGGAGATCGTCTCCAAGCCCGACATCCGCGATTCCGAAGAGGCCAAGGCCTATGTGACCAAGCTGCGCTCGATCCTGCGCTATCTCGGCACCTGCGACGGCGACATGGAGAAGGGCTCGTTGCGCGCCGACGTCAACGTGTCGGTGCGCAGGCCGGGTGCGCCGCTCGGCACCCGTTGCGAGATCAAGAACATGAATTCGATCGCCTTCATCGGTCAAGCGATCGAATACGAAGCCCGCCGCCAGATCGAGATCATTGAAGATGGCGGCACCATCGATCAGGAGACCCGGCTGTTCGATTCCAATAAGGGCGAAACCCGCTCGATGCGCTCGAAAGAAGAAGCGCACGACTACCGTTATTTCCCCGATCCCGACCTCCTGCCGCTGGAATTCACCGAGGCCTATGTCGCCGAACTCAAAGCGGGCCTCCCCGAATTGCCCGACCAGAAAAAGGCGCGCTTCACCGCCGAATTGGGCCTGTCGCCCTATGACGCCAGCGTGCTGGTGGCAGAGCGCGAGAGCGCCGATTTCTTCGAAACCGTGCTGTCGAAACTTTCGAGCGGTGCCAGGGACGGCAAATTGGCCGCCAATTGGGTCATCAATGAGCTGTTCGGTCGGCTCAACAAAGAGGACCTCGCCATCGGCAGCTCGCCGATCCAGGCGGCGCAGCTTGCTTCGATCGTCGAATTGATCGCCGAGGGCACTATCTCCGGCAAGATCGCCAAGGATCTGTTCGAAATCGTCTGGCAGGAAGGCGGCGATCCCCGCGCTTTGGTCGAGGCGCGTGGCATGAAGCAGGTGACAGACTTATCCGCGATCGAAAAATTGGTCGATGAGATCATCAATGCCAATCCCGACAAGGCTGCCCAGGCCAAAGCCAAGCCGCAGGCGCTCGGCTGGTTCGTCGGACAGGTGATGAAGTCGTCCGGCGGCAAGGCCAACCCGCAGGCCGTGAACGATCTCCTGAAGTCGAAGCTCGGCATCTGAGGTTTGATCGCGCCTCGCCGCCCGCGTGTCGCGGCGCGATGTTTGCCGCGAATCGGCCGTAATCGATTCGAGCTAAAAACCGGCTTTGGCGAGCGGCGATGAGGCGCAAAGCTGACAAACGCGAAAATTTTTTTGTTGCCAAAAAACGCGACTCAGAGTCGGCGACGCGCGAGCTCGGGTGGCTTTCGCGACCGGCGACGACATCATTCATGTGTCGATCGCTGCTTGCTCGAATTACAAAAACCGCTGCAATATAGGCATTTCTTGCAATTTACGCGATTTGGAAATGCGATCGCGACGGCATTTTTTATATCGGTACGCGAATGCTTGGTCGTTTCATCTCGCGTTGCGCGTTGCGCTCTCGCGGTCCATCGCGTCAACACTTCCTTAAGCAGGAAGCTGTTTTTTTCGACGTGTTGGTGTATTCGGGATGCAGTGCATTTCGATTCCCGAGTGCACGCAGCGATTAAGCCATCTCACTACATTAGGAGGGCAACATGGCGAAGAAAGCTAAGAAGGCAAAGAAGGCGAAGAGCGCAGTGAAGAAGACTGCGAAGAAGACCCGCAAGGTCGCTAAGAAGAAGAAGTAAATCTCGCTTGAAGAAAATGGTCGGTGCTTGATGCCGGCTCGTCACACGGGCTTTCCACCGTTTGCTTCTTGAGCGGATTGAGGAACGGCTCTTGTCGACGAAAGAGGGTGTCGGCGAGACATCAGGTCAAACGGCTGGATCGTCATTTTGGGGAAGCCTGCTTCCATCGAAACCGGTCCGGCAGAAGAAACGAGTTTTCTTCGTTCGGTGCGAATCCTCAGCGGTTCGCAATTTCACCGGCCCACAAAGCTTAATCGGCTTTAATGGTCTAACGTGAAATCTGGTCCTGACGTGTTCGCCGACGCCCTCGTTCCAAGCTGGGGATGCGTTCGTCCCAAAGCCGGTGTGGCACATGCCCCGGCGCTTTGTTTTTTCACATCCTTGCACCTGTCCTGGTTGGGTTGTGGCCTTGCTCTGACGCTGCCTGGAATACTGGTCCACCCGCTTTCGCGGGATGAGGGCAGCCGTCAAGGCGGGGACGCTCTTATCCCAATGGTTATCGTTTCGCGAAATGCCAAGGTAAACCGATTTTTCACTTGAGCGGAAAGTCCGCTTCGCACAAGCATTTTCCGCGTTTCAGCGATGCGTGAAGCAGCGAGGCGTTTACGCGCCATTCATCGCGATGCTTAAACTGTCCTTCAAATTTGATCGGCCATGATCCTCCCAACGCGCCGGTCAACGGCCGTGGGGACTGGATTTATTGAAATGGACAGGACCGCGTTTTGAAAAAAGAACGCGGGCGGAAAAATAAAAGGGGAGATGTCGGATGTTTCAGGGTCAGATCGATCAGGATAGCGCGATGCCGGTGCAGGCCAACGCTATTCCAGACGTGCTGTTCGAGCGCGGGCTTTATTGGGCGAGCGGCCGCTCCGGGGTCGTCAACCTCGTTGCCGCGCATAAATGGTTCAATCTTGCCGCCGTGAAGGGGCGCGTGGACGCCATTTCGATGCGCCGTGAGATTGCCGAGTTGATGTCGGAAACCGAAATCGCAACCGCTCAGCGCGAGGCCCGTGACTGGATGCGGGCGCATTGAGTTGTGATGAAAT
The DNA here is from genome assembly GCA_035295025.1 of Bradyrhizobium sp. Classification (GTDB taxonomy): domain Bacteria; phylum Pseudomonadota; class Alphaproteobacteria; order Rhizobiales; family Xanthobacteraceae; genus Bradyrhizobium. The sequence goes on along the minus strand of DATGJS010000296.1, from coordinate 2,735 downwards.
TTGGATGAATCGTCGTCGCGCCTTGGCTCTTCTTCAGAACGCGAGGCTGCCTGACCGACATGGCATGGGGCCGGCTTCATTGACATGTTACCTACATGTCTTTATGTTTATCACATGAGCGTGATGATCCAAATCCGCAATGTGCCCGACACACTGCATCGTCGGCTCAAATCACGTGCGGCGCTGGCGGGTATGTCGCTCTCCGACTACCTGATGAACGAGATTCGTCAGTCGGCCGAGCGGCCGACGCTCGATGAGCTGCGCGCGCGTTTAGAGCGCCGCGTGGGCGTGACCCCTTCGGTGACGCCAACTCAGGCAGTGCGCGCCGAACGTGACCGCTAATGATCGTCGTCGATGCTTCGGCTATGCTCGAAGCGCTTCTGCGCACGCCTGCGGCAAAGACGGTTGAAAAATGGCTGTTCGACCCCCGACAGACATTGCACGCACCTCATCTGCTCGACATCGAAGTCGCACAGGTGATCCGGCGATATCAGGCGAACGGAGAAATCGATAGCGAACGCGGCCGTGCGGCTCTCGCCGACCTCGCGGATATTCCCCTGCATCGATATCCGCACGATTTCCTTTTGCCACGCATCTGGGATTTGCGGAACAATCTCACGGCCTATGATGCCGCCTACGTCGCCCTTGCCGAAGCGCTCGATGCTCCGCTGCTCACACGTGATCGGCGTCTTGCCGCGGCGGCCGGCCATCATGCACGGGTCGAGCTGGTGTGAAAGCCGCGATGGTGTTTCCTCACAAGCCGAAATCCTCGCGGAAGCGATCGATTTGATGCATCCGCTCGTGCAGGATCGTTACGATTCCGATGTCCTCGTTCGACAATTTTCGCCAATAGACGAAATGCCGTTCGTATCGGAAGAAGTACCCCTCGACACCGAACGCAACCGGGATCGGTTTCGACATGACCCGGTGAGTGTCGATCCTGTCGAAAGCCTCGAATAGATCGGTGATGTAGCGATCCGCTTGTTCACTCCCCGAGCGATCCCGCGTGTAGCGGTAGATCTCGTCGAGACGATAAGAGGTCGCCTCCTGGATACGAACGGCGGCCACCCGTCAGGTCCGGTTCCGCGTGATCACCTCGGCCGCAGTCAGTTGCTTATAGGAAGACTCGGGCATCGCGAACGCATGAGCAAGCTCGGTCTTCAACCGGTCGAACGCCTTCTTCTCTGCTTCCTCTTTGTCGCGGCGGATCAGATCTCGGATGTATTCGCTGACGTTCTCATAGGACCCGTTCTCACCCACGTTCTCAGCCACGAAGTCGCTCAGCGTGCCGCTAAGGCGAACAGTCATCGTCGTGGTTGGGGGCATGACGCATTCCTTTCGTAATCCGTGTATTCAATGTAATCAAAAATGAATACAAACAAGCATGGCGGCTGCAGGAAGTCGACGAGGGGGATTTGGCTCGTCAGCTTCACGCCCTATGATTTCTATATTTCGATCTGGAGCAGAAACCTTGCAGCCCTCGACAACCCGTTCGGCACGAGGTTGTCACCCATCTCTAGGGACGAACGGTTACCTATGTCTTCGGGCCGGACAAAATGAACGTGGCGGGCTACGCACGATGATGATGGGCACTGTGTATACGCTATAGCCCTCTGTTAGCCATTCTTCGCGTCGAAGGGGTTCAGCGTGGGAACGTTGAAAACCTCAAAATCTCGAACGTTGCGAGTCACCACGGTCAGATTATGAACTGCGGCGGTAGCGGCGATCATCGCGTCCTCAATGAGATCATCCGTCCTCCGATGTATGAGACGCGCCCATGATCGAAAGGCTCGCGCATCCATGCTGATGACGTTGTACGTCTCCGTAACCTGCTCCAGCCATGCCTCTATTTCAGCCGCCTTGGCCTCGTCCTGTTCACGCGTGATTTCTATGCCTGACTGAATTTCGCCAATGGTTACGGCAGAGACATGCAAATCTTCGTCTCGTATGTCGCGGAGCCAAGCAATCACCGGGCCATGTGGGCGAACCCGGCGTAGTTCCGAAACAATGTTGGTGTCGAGAAGGTACATCGACGATCAGACGGCGTCGCTAACCTTGCGGCGGCGCCTCCCGCCACGCGCAGGAACATTCAAATCTCCTCGCGCGCGATCGCTCAACAGCAGGTCCTTCAGGGTTGGCCTGGCTGCGTTCTTCAGTCTTCGCCAATCGGCCGCGGGCACGAGGACGGCAGCCTCCGCACCCCGTTTGGTGACGGTCTGTGGGCCTTCCTTCAGGCAGGCTTCGAGCATTTCACTGAATCGTGCCTTCGCATCTTGAACCGGCCAGACCCGCATCGTCTTCTCGCTCAGAATATATGACTAGTCAGATAACTAGTCTATATGAATACCTTTGACAAGGTCTTGCGGCTGGGACGGCGCTTTACGGTCGCCGCGGTGATGGGTCGCGACCGGAAAGTCCAGCGCGCTGTCGGATAGATCTGGCGGAGCCGGAGGGATTCGAACCCTCGATAGGCCTTTACAAGCCTATAACGGTTTAGCAAACCGCCGCCTTCAGCCACTCGGCCACAGCTCCGTCAGCGCGGATATGCCCGACACCGGGCTGAGCCGCAAGCCGCAGATTTGCAGATTTCCGGCTCACCCGGTTCGCGGCCAAAACGGCGGCTCGGTCCGGCAGATTCGCACGCGTTTGCGTGGTTTTTGTGCAACATCTTGCAGAAACATCGATCCCTAAGCTTTCCGCGCGCCCTCTTTTTCTTGTGTGTGCAGAAAGCTTCG
>DATGJS010000295.1:0-4495 GCA_035295025.1 Bradyrhizobium sp. | reverse complement strand
GTCCCACACCTCCGGCTCCAACGAAGGCAAATGACGGCGAAAGACCGCCTCGTCATAGGCCGGAAAGAAATCCTGTGGCCGCCGCCACGGCCCCTCGCGCTCGATCACCGCATCGATGGTGACGTCGCCGATTCTGATCTGCTTCATGTGCCTCTCCCCGTCGGCGGGCAACGTAACGGGAGCGGCGCGACGGTTCAAGCTAGAGCATGATCCGGAAAAGTGTGAAGCGGTTTTCCGAAAAGATCATGCTCAAACAAAGAATTAAAGCGCGATGACGATTCGACCAAATCTCATCGCGCTTTAGTGCATAACCGGTTCTGATTGCGATTCGCGCCTTCATCCAGCCAGGGCTATTGGCTGCGGGCGCATCGCGCGATCGGGTAGAACCAACCCAGGGTTACGGTTTTCGCTCACGAGAACCGGTCGTGGCGAGCGGACGATAACCCGGTCGAGGTCGAGCAGCTTCTGCTTCTCGACGAATTTGACGGCAAAGCCGGTGGTGAAATGCCGAACGACGCGGCCGATGCACGCCCCAACGGCGAGCGGCATTCCGATCGGGGGCTGCAATAGAGCCGACACCGCGACCCCATCGATCGACATGTCGATGATGAAGCATTCATGGCCGGTGCCGTCGGCCAAAGTGATCGTCGAATGCGGATTTATCGGGACGATGCGCGCGCCGCCCTTTCTAAGTTCGGGAATGCTGGGATCTTTCAACTTCTCTTCCAGCCAGGCGAGTTTGTTCGCAAGCCTCCCACGCTGAGCCACGCTCAATTCGAATTCGAGCAGGAAACCTCCCCGTTTCGTATCGGTGATGTGGCCATCGAGATTACCGAATTCACGGAAATAAGATGTCAGGCTGCTGCCGACCCTGCCGACGACGGGCACGTCCACGATCATCCGATATGGCGACATATGATTGGTGCGGCAGGCAAACGTGCGCAGCTTTCCCTTTGGGTCATACCAATTGGGAAGGATGTATTGCCCAGGCACCACGATCTTGACCGGGTTTTGTTGAAGGAAATTTTCGATGGACACGACGGAGTTCCCACGAGAAAGCCGGGAACTCTATAATTGAGTCAATATGACAAAGAAACGGCGAGCGGCCGCGATCACAGGACAAGGTTATTTTTTTCTGCCAGAATGCAGCCGTCGAGTGAAAAATTGCCGGGTGTCCAACGGAGGGTTCTGCCCGCAACACCGAGAGTTAACGGCGGGTAAAAATCACTACGGTAAGTAAACCCTTACAATCCATGAATCAAACCGGCATCGATCAGCATGCGATTGAAGCGACGGGCTTCGGCGCCATCCTTGCAGCCATAGAACTGACCGTGACAACGCAGCATGATCTCCTTTTGCTCGGCAAAGGAGGGATCGAGCGGAATGCCCGCCGCCTCCTGGATCACGAGCGGCAGATAGGCGCCATCGATCGTATCCATGACGGCGGGGCTTTGAACCGGCTCGAAATTGACGGCATCGATCGCGTAGTAGGTGCCGTAATAGCTCGGATCGTAACTTTCGAGTTTCCTGCCGATGCCGGCTTCGTCGAGAGCGGGATCGAGCAGATGCGGGGAGAATTCGGGTTGATGGTCGCCATAGCGCACGATCAAAAACGGCTCGCCCGGAAATTTCTTTTTCAGTCCCGTCACGAACGCGGTGTAATCTTGCGCGCTCATCGCCTGCCGGCGCAGATATTCGTCGATCGACGGATCGTTGCCGGGATTGCGCCATGCCGGCATCAATTCGGGACGAAAGCGCCGCTCCCAGGGAAAGTGATTGGCGGCGAGATAGACGAACATGAACAGCGGCGAGCCCGGCGCATGCCGCGACATCAATCCCAGCGCCTTGTCGTAAAAGAAACTGTCCGGCTCGACATCCTTGGCGCCGAGATCGTGCGCGTCGTAAAATTGCTGGATGCCGGTGGTGAGCTGGAAGGTGCGCGCGCTCATGAACGAGCCGAAAGCCGGATAAAGCGAGATCGTATCGTAGCCGCAGCGGCTCAGCGCCAGCGGCAGCCCGCGCGCCACGCGGCCGCTCGCGATACGAGTCACGAAATAGGCGAAGCGGCCGAATGAGCGCGAGGAGAGCCCGGCCAAGACGTTATATTCGGTAAACCAGCTCGGCCCGCCATTGCTCTCGGCGAGGAATTTGCGCGCCTTGCCGTCGAAGGATTTGAAATGCCCGCCATAGCCGGCAGGCACCTTCACGCCGCCGGCTTGCCTAAGGTCGAAGCTCGACTCGTCGTGAATGAGGATGATATTCGGCCGCCGCCCGGCGGGGCGGCAGGAATCGACCGGCGGCATTTTCAGACGGTCGGCCGTGACCGCATCCTTTTCCATGAAGCCGTATTGAATGAAGTCCGCGACCGCGGTGACGCCGGAGCGGGAAAATTTCGACAAATAGCCGTCGTCGAAATAGCCGCGCCAGGCTTCTTCCGGAAAGGCGGTCGAATAGCCGACCAGGCTTGCGAGGCAGGCAAGGCCGCAGGCAAACGCCGGCAGGCGGCGAAGGCGAAACGGATCGAGCCACCACAAACCGACCATCAAAGGCAATATCAACAGCGCCGCCGAGAGCACCGACCCGCCGAGCTCGGGAAAGATCGTGAACAGGAAAGCCGCGCTATCGCGGTCGATCACCATCAGATCGACGAAATTCACGGTCATCTGCGCGATGTCGTGTTTGAGGCGCGACAGCAGCACCAGCACGACAATCAGCGTCAGCGACAACGCGCCCGAAAGCGCCGGACGGCGCAACAACGCGATCCAGAAGAAATTGAGAATTCCCCATGACAACAGGAAACCGAGGCGCGCGATGAAATCGACCTCGGTCGCAAGCATGAGCGCGAGCGCCGCCAGATGAGGTGCTGCGACCGCAAGCCAGCGCCAAATGCCGACCGTGGCAATGCCGGTCGCGGCGGGCGCGGAAGGGGGAGGCATCGACATGGGCTTTGGCGTATCGGCACCCGACGCAAGCCTTCAAAGCCTTGGCTGGCAATGACCAGGAGACTCAACGGCGAAGCCCGGGCCCCCGACGCCGTGTCATAAAAATGTAATGTAAATGTCATCCCCACGCAACAGCGGCAACCGCGGGTTGCCGCCCGCATCGCGGCGGGGTTCTTGTCCCGGACGCGGCGCAGCGTCCTTCACGCTGGCGCCGCAGAGCCGGGACCCATGCCGGGCTGCAACTCATGGACCCCGGATGAGCAGCGCATCACGCCAAAAGAATGGCGCGCTGCGCAGCATCCGGGGCACGAACCCTCAGTTCTTCGTCTTGTCCACCAGCGCGCCCTTCTTGATCCACGGCATCATGTCGCGGAGCTTGGCGCCGATTTCCTCGATCGGGTGGGCGGCGAGCTTGGCGCGGGTCGCCTTGAAGGAGGTCTGGTTGACCTTGTTCTCCAGCATCCAGTCGCGGGCGAATTTACCGCCTTGAATGTCGGCGAGCACTTTGCGCATTTCCTTCTTGGTCTCCTCGGTGATGATGCGCGGGCCGGTGACATATTCGCCATATTCGGCGGTGTTGGAGATCGAGTAATTCATGTTGGCGATGCCGCCTTCATAGATCAGATCGACGATCAGCTTCACCTCATGCAGGCACTCGAAATAGGCCATTTCCGGCGCGTAGCCGGCTTCCACCAGCGTCTCGTAACCGCCCTTGATCAATTCGACGAGGCCGCCGCACAGCACCACCTGCTCGCCGAACAAATCGGTCTCGCATTCTTCCTTGAAGGTGGTCTCGATGATGCCGGCCCGTCCCCCGCCGATCGCCGAGGCGTAGCTCAGGCCTAGATCATGGGCGTTGCCCGAAACGTCCTTGGCGATCGCGATCAGGCACGGCACGCCGCCGCCGCGCTGATATTCCGAGCGCACGGTATGGCCGGGGCCCTTCGGCGCGATCATCAACACGTCGAGATCGGGGCGCGGATCGAGCAGATTGAAATGCACGTTGAGGCCGTGGGCGAACACGAGCGCCGCGCCCTTTTTCATGTGATCGGCGAGATGTTCGCGGTAGATGTCGCCCTGCAATTCGTCGGGCGTGAGCATCATCACGAGGTCGGCCCATTTGGCGGCTTCCGCCACCTCCATCACCTTGAAGCCGGCGGCTTCCGCCTTCTTGGCCGAGCTTGAGCCCTTGCGCAACGCGATCGCCACGTCCTTGACGCCGGAATCCTTCAGGTTCAGCGCATGGGCGTGGCCTTGGCTGCCATAGCCGACGATCAGGACTTTCTTGCCCTTGATCAGGTTGATGTCGGCGTCGCGATCGTAATAAACACGCATGTTTGTTTCCTCATTTCAAAGGGCCGGTAATCGGCCGATGGATCAGGCTTTCGGAAGACAAAGTCGCCGGGTGCCCTCGAATTTCCGGGGTTGTCTAGAGCATTTCGCGGACCGGTGGAAACCCCCTTCTCGCATGGCGTTACGTCCCCTCATGCGTCCATGAAGACCGGGTAGAGCGAGGCCAGGAGCAGAAGCGCCATCACGACGTTGAATGCCTG
>DATGJS010000294.1:0-2152 GCA_035295025.1 Bradyrhizobium sp. | reverse complement strand
GTATGCCGGCCCCTCAAAACCGCGCTTCAAGGTCCCAGACGGCGCGGTCGATGCGCATTGCCACGTGTTCGGCCCGCCCTCCCGGTTTCCTTACGCTGCGACACGCAAATACACCCCTTGCGACGCCTCAAAGGAGCAACTCTTTGCGCTGCGCGATCATCTTGGTTTCGCGCGCAATGTGATCGTGCAAGCGACCTGTCACGGCGCCGACAATTCCGCGCTGATCGATGCGCTGAAAAATTCACGCGGCATGGCGCGCGGCGTCGCCACGGTACGACGGGACATCACCAACGCCGAACTGCAAGCCCTGCATGCGGCGGGCGTGCGCGGCGTGCGATTCAATTTCATCAAGCGGCTGGTCGATTTCACGCCCAAGGACGAGTTGATGGAAATCGCCGGCCGCATCGCGCGCCTGGGCTGGCATGTCGTGATCTATTTCGAGGCGGCCGATTTGCCGGAGCTGATGGAGTTTTTCACCGCGCTCCCGACCATCGTGGTGATCGATCACATGGGCCGGCCCGATGTCACCAAGCCCGTCGATGGGCCTGAATTCACGCTCTTCATCGACGTTATGCAACGCCACACGAACGTATGGTCGAAAGTCAGTTGCCCGGAGCGGTTGTCCGTTTCCGGCCCGCCCGCGCTGAATGGCGAGGCGCATCCCTACCGCGACGTCGTTGGCTTTGCGAAGAGGATCGTCGAGACCTTCCCCGATCGCGTGCTTTGGGGCACGGACTGGCCGCATCCGAATCTGAAGGGACACATGCCCGACGACGGCCTTTTGGTCGATTTCATTGCCCACATCGCCGCCACCCCCAAGCTGCAACGAAAGCTGCTCGTGGAAAACCCGATGCGGCTTTACTGGCCGGAAGAGACCTGAAGAGAAAATCCCGAAGCAGCGGCCGATCTGTCAGTGCACCGTCTCAAAGCGGTATTCTTCGGCCTCATCGCCAAGCGACATGATGGTGTAAAGCCGCTGCAATTCTTCTTCGAGATGTTCATTGACGAGCATCAAGGCTTCAAGCGCCCCGCGCATATTGCCATCACATGAAGCGATTATTTTTTCGATAGCAATTTCCGTTCGCCTGTACGCCATGCGTGATCCCCTACTAAACCCACCGCCGGCCATATCCGGGGTGGATTGGGGCAAAATTGGGCATGGGAAAAGATCATTTGGTGGCGCGGCGGGTTTTCAACCGCGGGGCGGTTTCCGTCAAGCCGCCATCGCGAGGGATCGCGGACTGACCACATATTCCTTCAGGACGTTGTCTCTGGCATCGACTTCAACCAGGGATACATCATAGGTCCACAGATCGGCGAGATGTTGCAGGACGCGGTTGGTGTCGGTCTCGTTGAGCTGGGCGCCCTTCACCACGATATGCCGCAGCATCAAGCGGCGGTCGCCGGCGAGATCGACATCGACCACTTCGATATTGGGATCGATATAGCCGACATCATATTGCCGCGCCAGTTCGCGGCGAATCCGGCGATAGCCGCGCGCATCGTGAATCGCATCGACCCGGATGCCAGCCGTCTCCTCGGGGTCGTCGTGCAAATGAAACATCCGCCAGCTTCGCATCAATCTCGGCGACAAGAATTGGCTGATGAAACTCTCGTCGCGATAATTGGCCCAGACTTCGCGTAGCACGCCCATCACGTCGCCTCGGCCCGCGATATCGGGAAACCATTCCCGGTCCTCGTCGGCCGGCTCGCTCACGATCCGCTCGATGTCCTGCATCATCGCAAAGCCGAGCGCGTAAGGGTTGAAATCTGAAAAACGCGGATCGTCGAATTCGGGCTGGAACACCACATTGGTGTGGGATTGCAAAAATTCCAGGAAATTACCGTCGGAGAGCCGACCCTGTTGGTGCAGACGGTTCATAATCCGGTAATGCACATAAGTTGCCGTGCCCTCATTCATGACCTTGGTTTGGCTTTGCGGATAAAAATATTGCGCGATATGACGTACAATCCGCAAAATCTCGCGTTGCCAGGGTTGCAGCCGCGGCGCGGTCTTCTCCAGGAAATAAAGAATGTTCTCCTGCGGCAAGCCTAAAAGCTTGCGCCGCCGCTCCACATTCAGCATTTCGGCGCTCTTCGCCGGCCCCGACGGCACGGTGCGCCATAGATCGTTGAACACGCTCTGCTCATG
>DATGJS010000293.1:0-10948 GCA_035295025.1 Bradyrhizobium sp. | reverse complement strand
GGCGTTTGTGACGTAAGATCATGTTCCGGCGGTGTGAATACGCTACGGCTGCCCCGCGAATCGTGTCACAGCGTGGTAGCTTTCCCCGCTCAAGTACAGATGGTTCCGCACCGAGTGGACTGCGCCAAGGGCGCGTATGGGAGGACAACAACGATGAAAACTCACAATCCTCTATTCGAGGCAACAACCATTTTTTGTTCGATCCTCATGCTGTTCCTCGCCACGGCAAGCGCCAGCACTCCTAAGGAATTGCCGGGAGTATTACACATCGCCAATAATCTAGCCGGCAAGATTGGCGAGGTATTTACGAAAGATGGCGATGAATTCAAGGCAGAAACCTACAAGGATTACCAAATGGCTGGTAGTCCTGGGATGGCCGCATTCGCCGGCGATATATATTGCTTACAGATCCAAAAATGAGCACGATCTAAACCGGCTTTGTATTGAAGCCATTGCAACCTCTCGAAAGCTGGACAACAAAAACTCCGCGCTATGTATGAGATGAATCCAATTTTGGATGACAGCCCGGCTATGGCCGTGTTCAACGGCAGGCTATATGTTGCGTTTAGGTCCAAAGACAACACATTATACGTCTCGGCAGTAAAAGTCGGCGCCGACGGTTACTACAATCGCATAGATACCGACAATGCCAACGGCATTAATGGCATCAAGCTTCAAAACAATCCCGCGATGGCGGCATTCAACGGCAAATTATATATCGCCTTCAAGGCTAATGACGAAAGCAACAAATTATACGTCACGTCCTCCGATGACGGTATGAATTTTCCAAAAGCGAAAGGCTACAACGATATCCGGCTTCAAAATAGTCCCGCGATGGCGGCATTCAACGGCAAATTATATATCGCTTTCAAGTCCAACGACAGCATGGACAAATTATACGTCACGTCGTCCGACGACGGTACAAACTTTCCAGAGGCGAAAATCAAGGGCACGCTCCAGTTTACAGATAGCCCAGCCATGGCCACGCAATCCTTCATTGACACCCTCCACAATGTGAAATTCGCTGTCTATGGCGACATGCCATATGGAGTACCGTATGAAGGCAACGACGATGACTGGTTGTTGCGCAATCACATATTGCCCCGCCTTTCAGAGAGCGTGAATATTCCTTTTGTTATGCATGTTGGGGATATCGGACGTCCCGGTGGCACTAAAACGGACAAACTCTATAATTCGTGCACCGATGCCTTTCGCGCGACTACGCTCACCTCCTGGAGGGTCCTGAACAAGCCAATGTTCTTCACTCCAGGCGACAATGATTGGACTGACTGCAGCGTAGAAAAACTTCCGAAATCCGATTACAAGCCGCTTGATGAGCTTGCTAAAGTAAAGGCGCAATTTTTCAGCGCCGCGAGCAACAGGGATAGGGCAAATCTCAAAGATTTCGCCCAGCAGGACAATTATCCTGAAAACCAGATGTGGAGCGTCGATAATATTCTTTATATCACACTGCACGTGGTTGGTTCGGATAACGGCTTTGTGGAACCCACGGCGGATGATGCGGAACAACGGAACGTCGAGGCGAGAAAACGCGAATACGCGACCTTGGTGTGGATTTTGCGGGCCGAAGAGAAGATGGTTTTATCATCCTTCTCCGCTTTGGTCGTTACATTCCATGTCGACTCCTTTCGCGGCGGCTCAGACAATTGGGAATGCATGAGTAAAAATTCGAATCGATACTATCGCATTTGCGGAGCACTGAAAACGGCCGCCATCACGGTTAAGAAGCCGGTCCTTCTGGTTCATGGAGATACGGACGCTCATTGCTTCCGAAAATATCCGATGCCGGAGGTGCCGGAGACTTCTTTGTGGGTGTTGAACGCCCCGGGAGATTACGTGTTGGATGCAGATCTCGTGTCTTTTGATAAAGGTAATGCAGTTAATCCGTTTTCCATCGTCTCCTTAATCAGCGGAATGTCGCCGTCCGACAAATGCGTATATTCCCGGCGGGATGGCGCCTCACGATCGACAATGGCGCCTCTTGGAACACGACGGTCGCGTGCGGTGCGGCCGTGATTGTGGCGATGGCAAAGGCAGGTCATCGGCGGTTTTAGCGAAAGGGATTTTATCGTGCCGGATCAACCAAGACGACCGCGAACCTTGAACGACGCACGCACCGAAGCGGAGGCCGCGTTCAAGAAGGTGACGAAGAAAGAGGCCGAGGCGCCGCCGAGGAAAGCCGCACTTCCCGGCGTGAAGGAACTGGTCTCGCTACGGATCGATCAGGATGTGCTCGAATATTTCCAGGAGGGCGGAGCGGGCTGGCAGGAGCGGATCAACGAGGCCTTGCGAAAGGCCGCGGGGAAATAGGCCGGTCGAACTCAAAGCGCACCTTTCGCCGGCTGTTGGTCGAAAGATGACGGTTGCGCGTTTTAACTGCGCGAAAGCGAAATCGAAGCGGCCTTGAATTGGCTCTCGGACTTGATGACCACCGACTGTTTGTCGCCGCGCGTCGTCAGGGCGATATGCGCCGAAAAGCCCGGCGCGGTCGCCATCACCTGAACCACGCCGCCGCCCGATCGCCCCTCGATTACGCCGTTGATGTTTCGGCTGGTTTCAGCCCATGTGCCGGCAATCGCGGCGCCTTGCGCCGTGATATTGCTGGTCAGGTTGAATTTGTAGCTGTCGCTGGCACAAGTCAGCGTCTGCTGAAGACCGTTGCCTGCGGCACCCACCGCATACGTCGCGCGACAACGGATTCGTTCGATCGCGCCACCATCCAGCATAACGGTGCCGCCGCCGGTCCAAACGCCGGCCATGCCGGCAAACGGTCCCGAAGATTGCGCGTGAGCGGTGTTGTCCCAGCTCGATGCCGCCAATAGAGCGGCGACCGCAAAGATCAGGCGCCCAAGGGGAAGGCTGAGGATGCGGCAACGTATCACGAACTTCGGAAAGTGGGCGCTGGCCATCGCATGGCACTCCCGCAGACGCTTCATGTCACTTCCCCCATTCGCCATCGCTCATGAACTGGCGATTCGCATATGCACCACCGATCGATATAAGCACAAGTCCGTCAACCCGATCGTCCAAAACGAACATTGCCGATCATTTCGATTGCATTGCGGTCAAATTTTGAAACAACGCGCAAGTTTAATAAAGCTCATACAAACAGTTATTCAATATGCCGAATCTGGAAAACTACGCTTTCGGAGCGCGCTGGGCCAAGACGTGAAAACTATCTGCCCAAGGGCTCCTCGGCCAAGGCCGGCGCATTGGTCGCGAAGTGCTCGTCCTGCGGCTTGGAGGGCAGGACGTCGTGAATTTTGACGTAGTCGATGACCTCACCGAGCAGTTTTTGACCTATTGGCGCCAAAGCGCGTTCCCACAATTGTCGTGCCGTCTCGCCCCTCCCGACAAAGCACCAGTCCTGCGCGGCAATCGCGCCGGCGTCCATGCGATCGGCCAGATGATATACGGTGCCGCCGGCAATCGGGTCTTTTTCGCGGATCGTCCATTCCACCGCCGCGATACCGCGATGCCGCGGCAACAGCGAAGGATGATAGCCGATACCGCCGAGACGCGCCGCGGCCAAGGCCTCCTTGCTGATTCGGGCATGGCTGTGGGCGGTGACGATCAGGTCGGTGTCGGCGGCGATTTCCGAAACCGCCACGCGTTTGGGATTGGCCTGCACCACCACTTCGATATTTCTGGCGCGAGCCGCCGTGGCAAGCCGATCCTGCGCCTCCACAACCACCACCCTTGCGATGCTGACGCCGCGTTGAAGGAGCATTTCCAAGGTCGTCGCGCCGAAATGGCGAGAGCCGACAAGGGTGATCCGCATAGAACTTCGTCCGTCAAAAATGGGGATAGGCCCGCGCATGTCGATATCATGCAGCGGTCCCTTGCATGAGGCCGAAAACAATAAGCGCGGGCTTATCAACAGAGCCGGGGGGCGGGAAAGAGAAACCGGCTTTTTTCCAAAGGTCTTTGGCTTCTCTTAGGCCTCTCTTGGAACTCTCTTGGGCCCTCGGTTTCGCCCTTTGCGCCGTCAGCGCGAGGAGAATTTCGGGATTTTCTCCGCAAAGCCGTTGAAGCACTTCAACCGTTCGTCTTCTTCCTTGACGTAACGGCAATCCATCACTCCGTTGGCGGGCGACGATTTCGGCTTCGGCTTCGGCGGAATGGCGCCATCGTAGCAGTCGAGCCTGTCCTTGGTCTCGTCATCGATATCAAGACAGACCAGCAGCTTCTCGGCCAAGGATTTGGGCGGGCCCTTCGACTTGGCCTGAGTTGATGCCTTTCCTCCGACCGCCGGCGGCGGCATGCTTTGCGCCAAAGCGGCGGTGACTTGCAGCAATACGATCAACACAAGCAATTTCTTCATGTCTTATTCCCCATTGGCCTCAAACCCGTTGGCTCAGCGACCTTACCCTCCAGAGCGCCATTGGCGCTGGAGGCGTATTTCCTAAATCTAGCTCTATAAGGGGACCGATAGGCCTGGCAACCCGAAGAAAGGGGCTTCCCGGAAATTCACCTGACGGCAGGCGATTCTTCCAGCGCTTTGGCTTTCAGGGGGGCAGGTCGGCGGGTGGGCTGGCCTCGCTCATTTGGATTTTGACGCCCGCCTGATCCATAATCGGGTGCTGAGACGGTATTTTCCGGAGTTCACCATGCCCAAATCATCGCCGACCTCGCGGCCATCCTTGAGCGTGCGAATCGATCTCGATGCGGAAAGCCGGATCGGACCCGGTAAAATCAAGCTGCTTGAAAATATCGACGCTTGCGGATCGATTTCCGCGGCCGGGCGCGCCATGAACATGTCCTATAAACGGGCCTGGGATCTGGTCGACGAAATCAACCGCATCTGCCATCGCGCGGCGGTCGAACGGCAAGCCGGCGGCAAAAACGGCGGCGGCGCCGTGCTGACGCCGTTCGGTCTTTCGCTGGTCGCGCGCTACCGGACGATCGAGCGCTCGGCGGAAAGCGCGGCGCGCAAAGAGCTTCAGGCCCTGCGGGCGGATATCGGCCTCGGCCGAAAAAACTGAAGAGGGGCCGTTGGCCGTCTAAGGCCGCCCCACTGGGCTCGTTTGGAATTGCCGATCCTTTGATAGCAAAGACCGATCGAATTTAGTCATCCACTGTTGCGCAATTGCACTTTGCGATGCGTTATATCGATTGATATACAGCGAACGATCTATATTCAATGAGATATAGCGCGGACGAGGCGAATACGAAGTCCGGCTCGTCAGGGGCGTTCATTTTGGGGAAGGCGAAGATGAAGAAAACGTTGGTGTTTGCGCTTGCGATGGCAGGCCTGGCGGTCCAAGCGCATGCGGCTGACTGGGTCCCGCCGAAAGTACCGGATCTCATTCCCGACAACCTGACCTGGTATGGCATCACACCTTACGCCACGCTCGACCTCGGCTATGCCTATCAGACCAACGGCCGACCCCTTGGAAATGTTGTTTCCGGTCTGGAATTCATTCCGTTCACGACCACCCGAAACTATACCGGACAGGCCATTTCGACCATCGCCCATAGCGGCCTGGAGCAGTCGAAAATCGGTGTGAAGGTGGAGGAACCGCTCGGTCTCGGCTGGGCGGCAATCGCTCGCGCCGATACCGGTTTTGATCCCCTGACAGGGAACCTCTCCAACGGCTGCAACTCTTTTCTTCAGAACGCCGGCCTCGTCTATACGCAGCAGAATTCCAACGCCGATAGCGGTCGCTGCGGCCAAATTTTCAACGGCGTGCTTTATGGCGGCGTCAGCAACAAGCAATATGGCACGTTGACATTCGGCCGGCAGAATTCCTTTCAACTCGACGGCATCGCGGTATACGACCCCTTGTCGTTGTCCTACGCGTTTTCGCTGCTTGGTTATTCCGGCACGGACGGCGGCTCCGGAAGCACGCAGGCCGCGCGCTGGGACAACTCGCTAAAGTACGTTTATGATTTTGGGCCGATCACGGCCGGCGCGATGTATTCCGGCGGCGGTTCCGGCACCGGCTTCTTTGGCAATGCCTATGGCTTCATGGTCGGCGGGCGCTATGGCGGCTTTTCGGCCGAAGCGGTCTGGACCAAAGAGCATGGCGCCGTGAACCTACAGACCGCGGTCAATGATGTCGTGGGCAGCACGACGCTTGCCGCCAACATCTCCGACAACACCGAATGGTCGGTCATGGGTAAATATACGTGGGAGTTCGGAAAACCCTCGGCGCCTGCTTATCCCTATCCCACCAAGGCGGCCGTTAAAGCAGCGCCCCCATCGGCGGGCGACAGGTTCTCGATCTATGCCGGTTACACCAATATCAGCCAAGCCAATCCGGTTGCATCCATACTCTTCGGTGATGCCGCCGGTGGTTTCCCGCTGACAAGCTCGGCGACCCTGCCGGATAACAACGCCTTCACGACCGCCAAAATCCTTCAGATTTATTGGGCCGGCGCGAAGTACGAGTTTGCCTGGGGATTGAACCTCACTGGCGCCTATTACCATGTGAACCAAAACGCCTATGTCGCGGATAGTGCTCCCTGCATCGCGGGCGGCGCGAGCAAGACCGACTGCGCCGGCAGTTTTGACCAAGTATCGTTCGTCGCCGATTATTGGTTAAACAAGCACATGGATGTCTATTCAGGCATTACCTATGGCCGGGTGACCAACGGTCTCGCCTCGGGTTTTCCGGGGACGCCCGGCGCCAAGTTCGGCTTTGCCGGCACGGGCACGAGCATCGAAACGACCTCATTCATGACCGGCTTGCGCATCAAGATCTGATCGACCTCAGCACATCAAGCCGGCCTCGACTTGTAAGTTGAGGCCGGTTTTTTCTTAAGTCGGATGGTGAAAATCGGACGGCGAATGGCGCGCTCCCCAGGGAACTTTGTTCTTGGTCGGAGAACTACGGGAGAAGGAACCTTACTTGGCTCCGGAAGACATCGCTTGGCCGCGCCGAAACCATTCCAAGAGCGCACTTGCGCCCATCACGAGCAAAGGCAGTACCAGCGCCACATACGCGTTGTCGATGCCAAAGGGGTTGCCCGCCAGAAACCAGACGATGGTTGCCACCAACGAAGTCAGAATGCTGGCGAGCACGCCGCCTTTGGTGCCAAACCACGGCGCGTAGAAGGCGAGCAGCACCAGAATCGACAGGGATGCCCGGATCGCCTTGGCGAGAAACGTCACTTGCAAAATGTTTGGCGTGTAAATCGCAAGCACAATGGGAATCAAGCCGAAAACCACCGTCATCACGCGCACGAAATTCAGCGAATGCGTTTCGTCGCTTTTTGTGGGGAGCAATTTCGCATAAAAATCCTTATAGAGCAGGGTGGCCGTCGAGACGCTGATCGCGGCGATACTGCCAAACAACGAAGCGGCCAATCCCGCCGCCACCACCCCCGCGATCGGCCCACTCATCTCGCCGATCAGGGCCGAAAAAGCATTGATGGATCGAATTCCGGGAAACAGCATCAACGAACACATTCCAACCAACGCGGTTGCGATGGCAAAAGGCACCAGAAATAACCCCGCATAAAGACTCGCGGCTTTGGCTTTTTGTGGGGTTTCGACGGTGTTGATCGCCTGGATTACATATTGAGTCGAAAAGGTCGCGCCGATTCCGGCGATGAACCAGGCAAAGATCTGACCAAAGCCCACATGGCTCCAGGAAAACATCTCCTCGGGAAGATGAGCCCTGAGTTCGTGCAATCCGCCGACCCGCGTCAACCCGAAATACAGGGCCACCGCGATGCCGATATATTTCATCGCCGCGTGAATGACGTTGGTATAGATCACCGATCGCATTCCCCCCACGAAGACGTAGAGGACGGCGACAATGCCGCAAATGACGGTCGCCAAGGTGCGGTTGACCACGAGAAGCACGCTCAAGATCGCGCCGCCGCCGGCATAGAGCGCCACAGCCACGATCTGAAGCGCAAAAATCATGACCAGCGAGGTCGCGATTTTGATCGAGGGGCCGTAAACTTCGGCAAAAACCCCGGAAATCGTATTATGCCCGGACGCCTTGTATTTTCCGGCGAGAAAGAATGCATAAAAAAGAAAGCCCGCGCTCAGCGCGATAACGTTCCATGCCGCGGAAATGCCGACCACATAGGCTTCTTGCGCCGTGCCGACGCTGGCCGAAGTCCCGATGAATTCGGACATCAGCATCAAGCCGACGAGAACAGCAGGTACGCCCGACCTGCCGATGGTGCCGGATGTAAAGGTTGCCGTCGTCGTGACCGAGCGCTGGATGATGCTCGACAGCCCGCCGAGGGCGGTCATGTAGCCGACGACAATCGTTAACGCGACATAGTTGGAGTCCATGCGCGCTCAATAGCCGGGCGCAATGGCAAATGCCATGCGCCCAATTGACTTAGTCTTACGATCGAAAACCCTATGGCCAGCAACCTGCGGGTTTATATTGGGGATTTATCAAGCAGGCATTGTCGAGCGTGGCATCCCAAGCGCCGCGCCGCCGCCAGCCGCTCCAGGCGATGTAATCGCAATATTTGCTAAAGGGATTGCCGGCCTCGCGGGTCGCGCAATAAATGCTTTGACCGTAAGAGGCGGGGCCCGCGGGCCTGGCGATCGCGGAGCCTGCCGCCATCGCCGCCAACATCGTCGCTAACAGGATCGTTTTTTTCATGGGTGTTTTCCTGACCGATTCTGAGGTGTCGTCGATCTAAATACCCCGAGAACGGTTTCAAATTGCGCGGGCGATGATTCACAAAGTTGTAATTGAGCCGGCCCGCTATCGGCCCTGATCCGTTGTCTCAAACCCAGATTCCTTGTTGAATCAAGGCTCAATTGGCCAGATTGAAGAAGATTTCGACCGCGCCAGCGGGGACGGTGAAAACCTCTTTCAATTATAATTTTAAATTTAGGCCGCTGTTTTCGTCGAGCAAGCGATATGAGCCGCCGTTTGTGTATTCGGGCGGCCTGCCAGGACCGGACATTTGAATGTGAATGCTTGGTGAGCGCGGAGGGACTCGAACCCTCGACCCCATGATTAAAAGTCACGTGCTCTACCGCCTGAGCTACGCGCTCACGTAAGGCGCTGTGTAGGGGGCGTCCGGGTGCGGGTCAATAGCGCGACATGCTCTGAGGCGATCGTTTCAAGCGTTAAATTCTTTCAGAATTACGGTCGGTTAGCGGTGTCTCCTCACACGGCCAACGTTCCACGGCATCGTTAACCGGCCTCGGAGCGGATATCTGAGGTGACTGGTTGGGACGGACCGACGGCGGGCGGCAGGGCGACCGGGCGCAAACCGATCAGCTCGGCCATTCGGATGCCGGCATCGCGCCAAAATGCGAACGAGTTGAGCCGCGAGCTTTCGAGAATGGCGATCATGACCGCCGAGAGAAACGGCAGGCTTTCGAGCACCAGCACGCCCGCGAAAATATAGATCTCGCGGATTTGCTTGGCGTTATTGGTGACCACGAGCACGCTCGCGCCGATCAGCAGCAGGACGCCGATCACGGCCTCCCAAAATGCCTGGAATTCGATCGACATCCGCGACAGGCCGCCCTTGGAGGTGCGGGCGAAAGCGAGATGCTCGGTGATCAACCCATTGGCCACCGCGCGGGCGACCGTCCACTGAACCGACATCGCCGCGATCATGGCGCCCAGCAACTGTCCCCATTTCACCGGCACGCGCAACCGGTACAGCGTGACAAAATGCACCAGCGACACCACGAAGGAGGCGATGATCGGCAGCGTCAAAATCCGGTCGGGAATCGCGATGTCGGCAAAGGCGACGATCGGCACCCAGATCAGATTGAGGATCGCGACCAATACGCCGATGCTTTCGGCGCCGAGCCAATTCAGCCAGCCCAGCGAAAATTCGCGCTTCTGATCGGAGGTCAACCGGCTTGCGCCGGGCAGGAAGCGGCGCCAATGCTTCTTGACGATCTGGAAGCCGCCATAGGCCCAGCGGTGGCGCTGTTTCTTGAATGCCTCATAGGTATCGGGCAACAGCCCGTGACCATGGCGATAGCTGGTGTAGTGAGTGAGCCAGCCATGCTCGATGATGGCAAGACCAAGGTCGGTGTCCTCGCAAATGGTATCGCCGGCCCATCCGCCCGCCATATCCATCGCGGCGCGGCGGATCAGGCACATCGTGCCGTGCACGATGATGGCGTTTTCTTCATTGCGTTGAATCATGCCGATGTCGAAAAATCCGGCATATTCGCCGTTCATGATGTAGTGCATCAGCGAGCGATCGCCGTCGCGGTGATCCTGCGGTGCCTGCACGAGGCCGACGCGCGGATCGGCGAATACCGGCACCAGATCCTTGAGCCAGTCCGGACCGACAACATAGTCGGCGTCGATGATGCCAATGATCTCGGCATCCGCCGCCGTGCGCTCCATCGCGATCTTTAAAGCGCCCGCCTTGAAGCCTTGCACCTTTTCGGCGTTGATGAACTTGAAACGCTCGCCGAGCGCGCGGCAATGGTCCTGGATCGGCTGCCAGAACGCGGGGTCAGGCGTGTTATTGATGATCACCACGCATTCGAAATTCGGATAATCCAGCCGCGCCACCGCATCGAGCGTTGCTTTGAGCATTTCCGGCGGCTCGAAATAGGCCGGAATGTGAATCGAAACTTTCGGAAAGCTGACGCTGTCGCCGATCGTCGCCGGCACCACAGCGGCCCCTTTGACGATCAGCCGGCGCGGCTTGTGGCCGAAGGCGACGGCTGCGATTTCCTCGATCCTCGCCATTGCGATCAAAACCAGCGGAACCAGCAGGATCAGGCCGAGCGTGAGCGCAAACGCCGAACCTAATACGAAGTAATGTCCGTTCCAGTAAGCAAAGACGGTGGCAACCCAGGCGCCGACGCCATGGGCCGCCGCCGACAATATCAACGCTTGCATGATGGTCGGTTGGGCGAGCCGCAGGATCGGCAACGAGAGCAGGATTCCGACCAGAACCGCGGTGATCGCCAGCTTCCAATAATCCGGATTGACGATCGGTCCGCTCCAGGTAAATTTCG
>DATGJS010000292.1:0-19271 GCA_035295025.1 Bradyrhizobium sp. | reverse complement strand
AGTGCGCGGAAAGGCAAGCGCCTCCGCGATCAAATGTTCACCGCCGCCAAATCCGATTTCCAGCCTCAGCTCGTCCACCGGCACGTCGAACAAGGCGGCCAAGTGGATCGGTGGTGGGGTGGAAAGATCAAGCGACAGCCGCGGCAGCAGATGCGCGATCAAATCGGCCTGATGGACGCGCAGTTTGTGGCCCTTGCGGCGGCCAAAGAAAGCGCCTTGCTGGTGAAAGGCCGCCCTCTCCGCAAGCGTCGCGCCAGGACCGCTGGGCTTTCTGGAGGTCACGTTCATCGCAGCGTTTGGTAAAGCCGATGCAACAGCTGTGCCCTCGGTGTGATCGAGGAAATATACATCTGTTCGTAATGGGTATGCGCGCCCTGCCCGTCAACGCCGAGGCCGTCGAGGGTTGCGGTAAAGGGCGCGGTGAAATTGCCGTCGGAGCCGCCGCCGGTGAAACTATCGCGAAGCTCAAAGCCGATTTCGGCGGCGAGCGTTTTGGCGTGCTCGAACAGCGCGGCGCCGGCGTTGTTTTTCTCATAGGGCGGGCGGTTCAATTCGCCCGTTATTTTGACGCTGACGCCCTCGGTTTGCGACTTCAAATTCAATATCTTGGGCACCAGCTCTTCGGCGTCCGCGATGGCAGGAACGCGCATATCGACCTCGGCATAGGCCTCCTCGGCAATCACATTGGACTTGGTGCCGCCCCTGACGACCCCGACATTGACCGTCACACCGCGCGCCAGATTGTTCATCGCTTCCAGCGTTTGAATGATGTTGGCGAGTTCGCGGATCGCGCTGCGGCCGTCCTGGGGGCGCGTTCCGGCATGGGAGGGCACGCCTTTGACAAAGACCTCGAAGCGCGCGACGCCCTTGCGGCCGGTGACGATCTTGCCGCCGTCGCGCGCGGGCTCCGTCACCAGCACATATTTGGCCTTGCGCCCCTCGGCTTCGATCAGCGCGCGCGAGGTGGGACTGCCGATCTCTTCATCGGAGACATAAAGATGGGTTACGCCGAGCGGCGGCCGTTCGCCGCCGGCGCAAAGCTGGCGGAACGCGCAAAAGGCAAGATAGGCCCCGCCCTTCATGTCATAGATGCCGGGACCGAAGGCGCTGTCGCCTTTGACGTGAAACGGCAGCCGCTCGATGAATCCTAGCGGATGCACCGTATCGAGATGGCTGAGTACGAGGATGCCGGGTTTATCCTGGCCCCATGACGAACGCGCCACGAGATGGTCGCCGCAGCCGGATTGTCCGGCGATGCGTTCGATCGTGGCGGGTAAATCGCGATAACCGTCGGCGACCAGGTTCGCCAGTCTGTTGATCTGATCGGGCGCCTCAGTCGGCGTCTCGATCTCGACCCAGCGGCGAATGCCGTCGAGGATGATATCGGGATCGAAAGGGTGGGGGGATGTCGTCAGCATGTAACGGCCTGTTTGATTTCAACCATCATCGCCCCGGCGAAAGCTGCCAGAGTCGAGGAAGATCGATCAGAGCCGACCATGTTCGATGCGTCAACGCCGTTAGCTCCCGCTTCTCGATAGCGCGCCCGGATCATTTGGCGGTGCGCCGCCGGATCACGAAAAGCCACGCGGTGGCAAGCATGATGAGGACGGGGATGTCGCCGGCGCGGGCATAAACCGTGGGCGGGATCGCGGTGGGCAGGGTGGAATCCAGCACCCCTTCGATCCCAAGACCGAGCCGCGCGATCACACGTCCCAATGGATCGATGACCGCGGAAATTCCTGTATTCGCGGCGCGAACGAGCGGCAGGCCTTGCTCGATGGCGCGCAGGCGCGCCTGTTGCAGGTGTTGATAGGGGCCGGTGGAAATTCCAAACCAGCCGTCATTGGTGAGGTTGGCGATCCAGCCCGGCCGATCGCCGTGTTCGACGACATCGCCGGGAAAAATCGCTTCGTAGCAAATCAGGGGCAGCATGCGCGGCGCGTTCGGAATCTCCATGCTGCGCCGCCTTGTGCCGGGAATGAATCCGCCTTGAACCCTCGTTAGCTGTTCGAATCCGATTTTTTCCATCCAATCCTGGAAGGGAAGAAATTCGCCGAACGGCACCAGATGCAGCTTGTCGTAAACCGAGAGCACATTGCCGTCATGGTCGATGACATAGACCGAATTATAGGCGCGCGTGATTCGCGTGCCGGGCGGCTGGTCCGGCGCGCGCACCGAGCCGGTGATCAAGACGGTGCCCTTCGGCAACAGGTCGGCGATCTGCGCCATCGCGTCGGCTTCGCGGGTCAGAAAAAACGGAAATGCCGATTCCGGCCAAATCAGAATATTGACGTCGCGCACGCCGGTCGATTGCGGTCCTGACGCGCGATCGGACAGCGTCAGGTATTTTTTCATCACGTCGGCTTTGGCCGCGTAGTTGAATTTCGCATCCTGTTGCAGATTGGGCTGCATGATTCGCAATTTGACGTTTGCGCGCAGCGCGATCGGCTGGCGGCTGAGACGAACGGTGCCGAACACCGCCATGGCAAGCAGCACGGCGAGCGCCGTGAGCGGCGCCACCCAGGATTTGCGTCCCCGCGAGACGCCGTCGATCAAGACCGCGGGGCTTGCAAAGATCGCGACCGCCAGGAATGTCAGGCCCCACAGGCCGATCAGCGATGCGGTTTGCGCCAGTGCCAGCGGCTCGCTCAAGGCATAGCCGAACGCATTCCATGGAAAGCCGGTCAGCACGTGGCCGCGCAGCCATTCGCTCAATGTCAGGCTTGCGGCCAGCGCCATGACGCGCGAGCCGTCGCGCGTCCAGAAAGCCCTCGCAAGCGCAAAGCCCAAAGCGGTGAACAGCGCCAGATAGGCCGGCAATCCAAGGATGGCGAACGGCATCAGCCAGGCGAAAGCCGGGGCATCGACCAGAAAGGCGTAACCAATCCAGTAAAGCCCGGGTACGAAATAGCCAACACCGAACCACCAGCCGGTGACGGCCGCCGCCGGCACGCCGCGCCATCGCCCGGCAGCGGCGCCGTCGATCTGCCAGACCGCCACGGGAAAGGTGACAAACAGAACGGGCCAAGCGTTGAAAGGCGCCATCGCAAGCGTGGAAATGGTGCCCGCGGCCAATGCGAGGCCAGCGCGCTTCCATCCCCACGCCAGGATGATCGCAAGAGCGGCGGCGCGGAGTTTGCCCGAGAGTGTCACGACGAGGCCGCCCCATCGCCCGGCGGATGGGGCGGCTCGGCCGACGGCGTCTCGGTGGCGGCCTCGCGGCGGCGGCTCTCGCGCTGGCTGCGCGGGGGAGGCCGTTCCTTTCGCGCACCGATACGCAGGCGCTTGACCCGCCTTGGGTCGGCGTCGAGCACCTCGATTTCGAAATTGCCGGGCCCGGAAATGACTTCGCCGCGCACTGGCAGGCGGCCGACATGGCTCACGAGAAAACCACCGAGCGTAGCGACTTCCTCACCGGCTTCCCCCGTGACGAATTCTTCTCCGATGACGGTGCGCACGTCATCGAGGCTGGCGCGGGCGTCCGCGATGAAGGAGTTGTCGGCCTGGCGCACGATGGCGGGCGGCTCGTCGCTATCATGTTCGTCGTCGATCTCGCCGACGATTTGCTCGACGATGTCCTCGATCGAGACCAAACCGTCGGTCCCGCCATATTCGTCCACCACCAGCGCCAGGTGAATCCGCGAGGCCTGCATCTGCGCGAGCAAATCGATCGCCCGCATCGAAGGCGGCACGAACAGCAATTTGCGGATGATGTTGGCTTCCCCGAGCGGCAGCGCCAGATCGACCGCGCGCAGATCGAGGCCAACCAGCGCCGATTTTTTGGTTTTGGATTTGCCTTTTGGTTTTCCCGAAACGCGCGCGCGCGCGGTCATGAAGGCGAGCAGATCGCGGATGTGGACGATGCCTTCGGGATCGTCGAGGGTTTCGTTATAGACCACAAGCCGCGAATGCGCCGCGCTTTCGAACAGGCTCATCAATTCGCCGAGCGGAATGTCGCGTTTGACCGCGACGATGTCGGCGCGGTGGACCATGACATCGGCGATCCGCCGCTCATGCAGGGAAAGGATATTGCGCAGCATGGTGCGCTCGACCGCTGAAAAGCCGGCCTCATCGGGCGTACTGGCGTCGAGCACGACTTGCAGATCGTCGCGGACCGATCCCGCTTTCCAGCCGAACAGCGTGCGGATCGCCCGGATCAGCCAATTGTCGGCGGTGGGCCGCATCACCTCGCCTTGGTGCACGATGGCCGGCAGATTGCGCGGGTTGCGTGGATTGTCGTGGGTCGGGTCTGAATCGGGCATCTCAGTCCCTCGCCTCCGCGTAGGGATCGGGAATGCCGAGTTGCGACAGGATATCCCGCTCCAGCGATTCCATGGTTTCGGCGTCCTGGTCTTTTTCGTGATCGTGTCCGATCAGATGCAGGAATCCGTGAATCGCAAGATGGCTGAGATGATGGGTGAACGGCTTTTGCTCTTCATCTGCTTCCCGGCGCGTCGTCTCGAAGGCGATGGCGATGTCGCCGAGCATGCGGGGGCTTCCGTCCGGTTCTCGGGAGCCACGAGGCGGCAAAGCCGGAAACGACAAGACATTGGTCGGCTTGTCGATGCCGCGCCAATTGCGGTTGAGCGTTCGGATGCCGTCATCGTCGGTCAGCATGATCGCAAGTTCGCTCTCGCCGACATCGGCGGTGACGAAGGCGGCGGCCGCCGCGATCGCGCGATCAATCGTCGCCTCGGCCTCAGGTTCGGCCTGCCAGCAATCGGCAACGACAAGAATTTCCAGGGCCGGGAGCGCAGACGATGCCATCGGTTCAGTCGGGCCACAAGGCGGCATGATCGGGCATCAAATCTTGCCGGTTGCCGGCCGTTGCGGCAATCCCTCATAGGCCGCCACGATCCGTGCCACGAGTTCATGGCGGATCACGTCGTCGGCGGTGAAGCGCACCTGGGAAATGCCCGTGACCCCGTCGAGCAGCTTGACGGCCTCGGCGAGACCGGAGGTTTGACCGTTCGGCAGATCGACCTGGGAGGGATCGCCGGTGATGATCATGCGGCTGTTTTCGCCGAGCCGCGTCAGAAACATCTTCATCTGCATCGAGGTGGTGTTCTGCGCTTCGTCGAGAATGATGACGGCATTGGTGAGCGTCCGGCCGCGCATGAAGGCAAGCGGCGCGATCTCGATCTCGCCGGTCTGAAGCGCCCGCTCGACGACACGCGAATCCATCAAATCGTAGAGCGCATCATAGATCGGCCTCAAATATGGATCGACCTTTTCGCGCAAATCGCCGGGCAGGAAGCCGAGCCGCTCGCCGGCTTCGACCGCCGGACGCGACAGAATGATGCGATCGACCTCCTTGCGTTCGAACAATTGCGCGGCATGCGCCACCGCGAGCCAGGTCTTGCCGGTGCCCGCCGGGCCGACGCCGAACACCAATTCATGGCGCTTGAGCGCGCGGATATAGGAATCCTGCGCGGCGGTGCGCGCCCGCACCGGGCGCTTGCGTAAGTTTATCGTCTCGAACGACGATTTGGCGGCCTTGGGATCGAATTCGAACAGCGAGCCTTGCGCGATCACGGCGCGGATGGCGCCTTCGACATCGCCTTGGGAGAGCTCCTGACCTTGAACGGCCTGGGTATAAAGTGCCTCAAGCACATGCCGCGCGGCATCGCAGCCATCGCGCGAACCGGCGACGGTGATGTGATTGCCGCGCGAATCCACCACCACGCCAAGCCGCCGCTCGATCAGCGCCAGATTTTGTCCATAGGGGCCGACCAGGGCCAAGGCCGCGCGGTTGTCGTCGAAATCGATGACAAATTGCGTTTCAGGCGGAATTTGCATGTCGCGGTCGAGCTTGCGGGAAGGAACGAGAGAAGGCGAATCCGATGCGCTTTTGGGCAAGGGTTCAGGCTCCCATTCTCGTTTCATCGCAGGCCGCCACCGGAGCCGTCACGGCGGAAACGGCACCGGCCGATTGAGGCAGCGCCAATTCGCCAAGCAGGCTATATCGCTCGAGGCTTTCGATTTTCGTCGGCAGAACCTGTCCGATGATGGCCGTGGGTGCCATCACATGTGCCGGCTGAAGATAGGCGGTGCGGCCGACGATCTGGCCCGGATTGCGGGCCGAGCGCTCATACAACACATCGACAATGGTCCCAATCATGGCCTTGTTGAAGGCCGATTGCTGGCTGTCGATCAATTCCTGAAGCCGCGCCAAACGTTCGTCCATTTCTTCCGTTGACACCATCTCCCGCATGTCCGCCGCCGGCGTGCCGGGCCGTGGCGAATATTTGAACGAATAAGCCCCAGCGTATCCGATTTGCGTGACGAGAGCGAGGGTGGCTTGAAAATCTTCCTCGGTTTCGCCGGGGAAACCGACGATAAAATCCGATGAGAATGCAATATCTTGGCGGGCGACCCGAAATCGGTCGATGGCGCGATGATAATCATCGGCGGTATGTTTGCGGTTCATGGCCGCAAGCACCCGGTCGGAGCCCGATTGAACCGGCAGATGCACAAAGGGCATCACTGCGGCGATGTCGCGATGGGCCTCGATCAGCGTCTCGTCGATATCGCGGGGATGGCTGGTCGAGTAACGCAAGCGAACGATGCCGGGAATCTCGGCCAAATGGCGCAGCAAGGTGCCAAGCGGCCAGATACGCCCGTCGGGAGCCTCGCCATGATAGGCATTCACGTTCTGGCCGATCAGGGTGATTTCGCGCACCCCATGGTCGGCGAGCCGTTTCACCTCATCGATGATTTTGGCCGCCGGACGCGATAGTTCGGCGCCGCGCGTATAAGGAACTACGCAAAAGGTGCAGAATTTGTCGCACCCCTCCTGGATCGTCACAAAAGAGGATATTCCCCGCGCGCGAATCGTCTCCGGCTTTGGCGGCGGCAGAAACGCGAATTTGTCTCCAGCGGGAAATTCCGTTTCCAGCGCGTGGCCGTCCGTTCCCGCGCGGGCGAGCAATTCCGGCAAATGATGATAGCTTTGCGGGCCGACCACGACATCGACCACGGGCGCCCGGGCGATGATCTCATGGCCTTCGGCCTGTGCCACGCAGCCGGCGACCGCGATGTTCACGCGGCGGCCATGGCGGGCGGCTTGTTCTTTTAAGACACGGAGCCGGCCGAGCTCGGAATATACTTTTTCGGAAGCCTTTTCGCGGATGTGGCAGGTGTTGAGGATGACAAGATCGGCCTCATCCACGCTCGCGGTTTCGACAAAACCCTCGCCCGCCAACGTATCCACCATGCGCTGCGCATCGTAGACATTCATCTGGCAGCCATATGATTTGATATGCAGTTTGCGGGGCAGTTTCATGAGCGGGGATTTGGCCTAAAGGCGCCAGCGTGGCGGCTCGAACTTCGGAAATTCAGACACTGGCGGCGCCAGCCTGAGATATAGCCTCCAGCCGCGAAAATCCAGCTTTGCTCGCCTGCTCCGGGCCGGCCGCTTTCCGGAAGAGGGTTACTCAATCGCTGCCGCGCTCGGACTTCTCGTCGTCGAGCGGAACGCAGTAGAGCTCCAGCCGGTGATCGACCAGCCTGTAGCCGAGCTTGCGGGCAATCTCGGCTTGCAGCGTCTCTATTTCCTCGGAGGTGAATTCGATCACCTTGCCGTCGCGCAAATTGATCAGATGATCATGGTGATTGTCGCGCATCTGCTCGTAACGCGCGCGGCCCTCGCGAAAATCGTGCCGCTCGATAATGCCGGCATCTTCGAACAGCTTGACCGTGCGGTAGACCGTCGAGATCGAAATCTTGTCGTCAACCGCGACACAGCGGCGGTAAAGCTCCTCGACGTCGGGATGGTCTTCGGCCTGCGCGAGCACGCGTGCGATGATGCGGCGCTGTTCGGTCATGCGCATGCCGGTCGCGGCGCAACGTTCCTCGATGCCGGTTGCCTTGAGCGCGGAAGTGGATTTCAGCGCGGTCATGTCAGGCCGGTCACCAGGATGTTTTCAGCGGGGTCGTTGCTCATCGTTTTATCTTCTGCCACCGCGCGGCTATTACGACAAGTCGCGCCGCATCAGCAGCGCATTCTGGGCGTCCCCGCCGCTTTGTCGGTAATAGCTTTCACGGCGTCCGACCACGGTAAACCCCGCGCGCTCATAGAGCCGCCTTGCCGGGCGGTTGTTTTCTTCGACCTCCAGAAATACCGCCCGCACCCCTTGACCGGCGAGGTGACCAAGATGGCTCAGTAACAGGGCGTTGGAGAGCCCGCGGCCACGATGGCTCGGCGCCACGGCAATCGACAGGATTTCGGCTTCATCGGCGGCGATCCGCGACACCGAAAAGCCGATGAGTTTTCGCCCCATTCGCAGCCGATGGGCCAGCGTGTTGCGCTCGGACAGCATGCGCTCGAATTCGCCTTCGCTCCAGCCGCGGTAAAAGGATGCGCCGTGGATTTGGGCGAGGGCCACAGCGTCCTTCAAGCCTGCCGGCTCGACCACGCTGCGGCCGCGGTCCCATAATGCTGTAAGCCACGACATCATGCGGAAGCGGATGGCATCGTCCCGTGCGGCGGCATTTTGGGCGGCGTGGCATCGGGAGCCCGCAAATAAAAGGGACGGGCGGGTGCCGCGCTCGCACTGACCGCGGCGCCAAGCCAACCCACCCAGGCGATGTCGGGGGCCGGCAGCGCATCGACCTTGAACGGTTGGACCGCATCCAGTGGCCAGCGCTCGGCCAGCATTTTGGCGGCATTGCCTACCAAATAAGGGGTTCCGAAACGCCCGGTGTTGAGGGCCTCGGCGATGGGGGCGACTTTGGGCCAAACCAATGAACTGCCGTTTCCCGAGACCACTTGGAGATAAAGGTGATCGTGGCGGGCATCGATCACGGAAACCACGGGATTTTCGGCGTTTTGGCTGACCACTGGCGCGGCATAGGCGGTGAGCGTGGTGACGCCGACCACGGGTTTGCCGGCGGCGAGCGCGATGCCGCGCGCCGCCGAAAGGCCGACTCGCACGCCGGTAAAACTGCCGGGTCCGGTGGTGACCGCAATACGGCCCAGGGCTGCGAATGTGATTTCGGAGGCGGCGATGACGCGACCGATCAGCGGCATCAGCGCTTCGGCATGGCCGCGCTTCATCGCCTGGGATTCTTGCGCGATCAGTTGCCCCGCATCGGTGTCTAGGACGGCCGCGGCGCAGGCATCGAGCGCCGTGTCGATGGCGAGAATTAACATAAGAAAGCGAGCAGCGAATGGCCAATAGCGAATAGAAGGTCAGAACCGCTCGTCCCCATTCGCCATTCCCTCTTCACTATTCGCCTCCGATCACATCGGCCGGACTTCAACCACGTCAGGCACGAAATGCCGCAACAGATTCTGGATGCCGTGCTGCAACGTTGCTGTGGAGGAAGGGCAGCCCGCGCATGAGCCCTTCATATTGAGATAGACGATGCCGTCCTTGAAGCCGCGGAAGGTGATGTCGCCGCCATCATTGGCGACCGCCGGCCGCACCCTGGTTTCGATCAGATCCTTGATCATCTCGACCGTCTCGGCGTCGGCTTCGTTGAAAAATTCGTCCGCCTCGTCAGCGGCTTCATCGCTGCCGGCGCTGCCATCGGCAAGCAGCGGCGCGCCGGACATGTAATGCTCCATGATGGCGCCGAGAATGGCCGGTTTGAGATGCTGCCAGTCGCTGTCGTCCTTGGTGACGGTGACGAAATCGGCGCCGTAAAAAACGCCGGTCACGCCTGGCACGCTGAACAGCCGTTCGGCGAGGGGTGAGCGGGAGGCCGCTTCGGGGGTGGAAAACTCCAAAGTGCCGCTTTCCAGCACGGTGCGGCCGGGAATGAACTTCAAGGTGGCTGGATTGGGCGTGGCTTCGGTCTGAATGAACATGGGTCTCTCCGGCGTGAATTCCCTTTATCAGATGGCAATGGGCAACGCACGATCAAGGGCGACAAACCGCGGCTCGACAGGCGTGGATTAGGTTAAGAAAGGGCGTCGATTTCCGCGTCACTCAGGTTGCCGGGAACGATGACGACCGGAATCGGAAAGGTGCCGGCGGCATCAGCTATCGCGCTGATGATCGGTCCGGGCCCCTCCGGTCCGGGATTGGCGGCCAGCACCAGCATCGCGATGTCGGCGTCCCTTTCGATCACATCGATGATCTGTTCGACCGGATCGCCCTCCCGGACTACTCGCTCGGGGGTGATCGCGGCGATGCCATTGGCGCGGCCGGAGGCGCGATCGAGGGCTTCATTCGCCTCCTCCAGCGCCTCGGCGCGCATGATATCGGCAACCCCCAGCCATTGCTGGTTCTGGTCCTCGGTTTCGACGATGCGAAGCATCACCACGCCGCCGCCGGCCCGTTTGGCCCAGCGACTGGCATAACGAACCGCGCGGTCCCATTCCGCGGTGTCGTCGACAATCACCAGGCATTTGGGCTTGTGACCCGTTTCATAGCTACGTCGCTGGGTGGCCATTCACATCCCTGAGTTGCAACAAGCAGACAACATGCTGCCACGGCATGGCCACGTCCGACAAGCGGGCTCGGCGGTGTGAGTGCGGCAAAACACCCGGTTACCTTGCGGCGCCACATAGATAGAATGCGAATGCGTCTTTCGTCAGGAGAGTGCCGCGAAATCAGCGCTTTCGAATGAATCCGACGATGTCCCTTGTGACCGTCATGGTTTCGTCGGCGATGGCGCGCGCGCGGTCGGCGCCGCCGATCAGGATGGAATCGACATAGCCGGGGTCCGCGACCAGCCGCTTCATTTCCGAGGCGATCGGCGACAATTTGGCGACGCAGAGATCGACCAGTGAATTTTTAAAACTTGAAAACTGCCCGCCGCCGAATTCGCCGAGCACGGCGGTTTTGGTGCGGCCGGCCAGCGCGGCATAAATTCCGACCAGATTGTCGGCTTCAGGCCGGCTCTCCAGACCCTTTTCTTCCGATGGCAGCGGTTCGGAATCGGTTTTGGCCTTGCGTATCTTTTGCGCGATGGTCTCGGAATCATCGGTGAGATTGATCCGCGAATTGTCCGAGGCGTCCGACTTCGACATCTTCTTGGTGCCGTCGCGCAAGCTCATCACGCGCGTCGCGGGTCCGGTGATCAGCGGTTCGGGTTGCGGAAAGAACAGCCCGTCCGCAAAGCCGTGGCCGCGGATGGAATCGCCGAAATCATTGTTGAATTTCTGCGCGATATCGCGGGACAATTCGAGGTGCTGTTTCTGGTCTTCGCCGACCGGGACATGGGTGGCGCGATAGAGCAGGATATCGGCCGCCATCAACACCGGGTAATCATAGAGTCCGACCGATGCGTTCTCGCGGTCCTTGCCGGCCTTTTCCTTGAACTGCGTCATGCGGTTGAGCCAGCCGACCCGCGCCACGCAATTGAAGATCCAGGCGAGCTCGGCGTGGCCGGTGACCTGGCTCTGGTTGAACACGATGTGCTTCTTCGGATCGATTCCGGAGGCGATGAAAGCGGCGGTGACCTCGCGGGTGTTGCGCGCAAGCTCCGCCGGCCCGCCCCAGATTTCGATGCCTTGCGTGATGGCGTGCAGATCGACGACGCAATAGAGACAATGATGGGTCTCCTGCAATTTGACGAAATTGACGATCGCGCCGAGATAATTGCCGAGATGCAGATTGCCCGTCGGCTGCACGCCTGAAAACACCCGTTCAACCATCGCCATGATCAGCTTTCCGTGACCAAAATCAAAAAATCGTTCGCGCCGCCATCATCGACCGACGCCGCGCGTCCATTGCCATGCGAGCCTCAACCGCGCAAGCGGGAGCTTGCGGATTTGCGCAAAGCTCCGATCGCGTCGTTTCGGCTGATGACGCCGAGCAGGAGGAGAAAAAGCGCGTAGGCCGCGACCCCGCCCGATATCAGCGTGGCGACCAGAAGAAAGAATGCCGGCCCGTGCGGATCGTGGCCGGCCGCGAATAAGATCGGCGCCGTCAGCCACAATAAGGCGCCCATCGCCACGGCCGCCACCCCAAGGCGAGGCAGCCGCCGCCGCGCGGTGGCATCGATTGCGAAGCCAAGCGTGGCGCCGCCGCGACGGATCAGTCCCCAAGCGCTGCTCCAGGCACCGAAGGCGATGCTGGCGGCAATGCCACCGGTGCCGAAAAGCCGGCCGAGCACTATTGCCAAAGCGATGGCGACCGCAAACCCCTTCAGCGTTGCCCAAAGCGGCGCGGCCATGTCGCCGCGGGCAAAGAAGGCCGGTGAAAGCGCTTTGATCAGCACCTGAGCCGGCAGGCTGAGCGCCAGCCAGCCGAGCGCATTCGCGGTGCCGGCCGTGTCGGTCGCGGTAAACAGGCCATGTTCGAACAACAGCCGCGCCACGGGTTCGCGCAGCGCGATCAACCCGAACATCGCCGGCAAAGCCAGACCCATCGCAAGTTCCAGGCCGCGGGACTCGGCATGGGAGATAGCGCTACGATCATCGGCGCGAACCGCGCGCGTCAGCTCCGGAAGCAGCACCGCGCCGACCGCGACGCCGACGAGGCCGAGCGGCAGTTCGATCAAGCGGCTGGCGAAATAAAGCCACGACACCGCCGAGGGCGAGGTTGAGGCCACGATCGCGCCGCCGACCAAAAGGATTTGCGGTCCGGCGGCTGAAATCATGCCGGGAAGCGCCTTGGCGAAAAAGTCGCGCATTGGCCGGTCGAAGGCCACGCGCAGCGGCGTTGCAAAGCGGCGGCCGCGCGAAATCAAAATCAGCAGTTGCAGGAGTCCCGCGATCCCGACGGTGGCCGCGATCGCCATGGCGGCCGTTTGTGAATCCGGATGCCGAAAGGCCAGAGCGATCATCACGGCCAGCAAGGCGATATTGAACATAAGGGGCGCGAACGCCGTCAGCGCAAAGCGGCCTTGCACGTTCAAAAGCGCCATCGTCACCGTCGCCGGCCCGGCAAACGCCAGATAAGGCAGCATCAAGCGGGCATCGTTCACCGCAAAGCGCAACGTCTCCTCATCGGCGAATCCGGGCGCCAGAACCGCCATCACCCACGGCATCAAAAGACCGATTATTCCGGTTGCCACGATCAACAGCGCGCTGAGTGTGCCGAGCACGCGGCCGGCAAAGGCCGTGGCGGCGAGCGGTCCTCGCGTGTCCTTCGTCGTGAGCCAAACCGGCACCAGCGCATTGCTCAGCGCGCCTTCGGTCAACAGCCTCCGGACGATGTTGACGAATTGAAACGCGATCAAAAAGGCGTCGGCGACCGGGCCCGCGCCGATGAGCGATGCGACCATCGCATCGCGCGCGAAACCGAGCAGGCGCGAGGCCAGCGTTCCCGTCGATACCGTGAGGAAGGATCGAATCATGAGCTTTTCATTCTATGGCAGCTTGGCTTGCTCGGGGCGGGAAGATCGTGATACGCGGGCTTACGCCCATCAAGGGCGTGAGACGCCTCATCAGGACAGCTACATGACCGCCGCGAAATATGATGTGCTCGGAATCGGCAATGCCATTTTCGATGTGTTGGTGCAAACCGATGAGGGTTTTCTGAAACGTCACGGCATGACCAAAGGCGGCATGGCGCTGATCGACGGCGACCGCGCGGCCGCGATTTATCGCGACATGGGGCCGGCGACCGAAATGTCCGGGGGGTCTGCGGCCAACACCATTGTCGGGGTCGCAAGCCTCGGGGCCCGCGCCGCCTATATCGGCAAGGTACGCGACGATCAGATCGGCCGACTTTATACGCACGACATTCGTGCCGCGGGGGTTGCTTTCGAGACCAAACCCGCAGCCGGCGGCCCCGCCACCGGTTGTTCCTACATTCTGGTGACGGCGGATGGCGAGCGCACGATGAATACCTATCTCGGCGCGGCGCAGGATTTGACGCCGGCCGATATCGACGCCGATCAGATCGCGGCATCCGCGTTGATCTATCTCGAAGGGTATTTGTGGGACCCGACGAGCGCCAAGGAAGCCTTTGTGAAGGCATCGACAATCGCGCATCAGGCCGGCCGTCAGGTGGCATTGACCCTTTCGGATTCCTTTTGCGTGGATCGTTATCGAGACGAATTTCTTCAATTGATGCGAGAGGGCACCGTCGATCTCGTATTCGCCAATGAGGCCGAGCTGCATTCATTATATCAGACGTCGGATTTTGAGACGGCGCTAAAGCAGTTGCGCAGCGATATCGGCCTTGCGGCGGTGACGCGGAGCGAAAAAGGGTGTGTCGTCGCTTCAAAGCAGGGCGTCCTCGCCGTGCCGGCCTTTCCGATCGACAAAATCGTCGACACCACCGGCGCCGGCGATTTGTTCGCGGCCGGTTTCCTGTTCGGCCTGTCGCGGGGAGTGGAATATGAAAATGCCGGACGGCTCGGCGCGCTTGCTGCGGCGGAAGTGATCCAACATATCGGAGCGCGGCCGCAAACCGCCCTGAAGGAGCTGGCCCAGCAGAACGGCCTGCCGGTCTAAACCGCCGCTTTTTGCCATAATTCCCGACCAATCCGGCCGCAATGTTTACCATATTTGGTTGATGGCCGTGTGCCGCCATAAGATGATACCTGAAGCCGCTCCTTCAGGATTGCGTGCAAATCAAAGCATAAATGCAGCAGGCGCGTTGCATTTGGCGGATGATTGGCACACACCTTTGTCGAAATTTGAAATAAGGCATTTGGTGACCCGAAGGGGATGGCGATGATCTCAACCTGGAGCGAATGGAAGCGATACCCACGGGTGGGGCGCGGAGAGAATCTGGAAGCGCCGATTTCTCCCGGCATCTATGAAGTTCGCTTTGCGGCGAGCGGCGCGCTGCATTCGTTTGGCGCGGTCGATAATCTCGCCCAAGCGCTCGCGCTTTTGCCCGCCGCATCCAAATCGTGGTTCGGCCGGCGCGGGGCGGCGGAGGCTCGGGATCTCGAATACCGCACCTGTGCGACGTCCACGAAGGCGGACGCCAAGGCGGCTGTCGATCGCATGATCGGACGGCGCGAAACCTATATGAGCGGCGCGGCCTGATCGGTTCTTCGATCCCTCGCGCGGTTGCGGCTCGCGT
This sequence comes from Bradyrhizobium sp., assembly GCA_035295025.1. GTDB lineage: Bacteria > Pseudomonadota > Alphaproteobacteria > Rhizobiales > Xanthobacteraceae > Bradyrhizobium. Next base: position 4,332 of record DATGJS010000292.1, on the reverse strand, counting down.
CAGCTTGGCGAGTGGCAAATATTGTAAATCCGCAAAGCTTCTTGATGCCGTCTTGTTGTCACGGGCGGTGGATCGCGGCCGATTTGAGCCTATAATCAAGTCCAACATCCCAAAAATCCGAGGAGGAACGCCATGACCCCCACCGCCGCACGCGCCTCGCAAGCTTCCGCGCCGACCTTGCGCGACCGCCTGAAGGATCCCTCGCTGTTGCGCCAGCAGTGCTACATCGATGGCGCCTGGGTGGGTACGCCCGAATTTCCCGTGAACAACCCTGCCACCGGCGTCGAGCTGGCGCGGGTGGCCCAGTTGGGTGCGGCGGATACAACCCGCGCGGTCGAGGCGGCGGAGCGGGCTTTTCCGGCCTGGGCGAAGCTCACGGCGAAACAGCGCTCGAATATTTTGCGCAAATGGTTTGAGCTGATCGTGGCCAATCGCGAGGATCTGGCGCTGATCCTCACATCGGAACAAGGCAAGCCGCTTTCTGAGGCCTTGGGCGAGGTCGATATCGGCGGCGCCTATGTCGAATTTTTCGCCGAAGAGGCGCGTCGTATCTATGGCGAGACCATTCCGACCCAGCGAGCGGACGCCCGTCTTTTGGCGATCAAGCAACCGATCGGGGTTTGCGGCGCGATCACGCCTTGGAACTTCCCGAATTCGATGATCACCCGCAAAGTGTCGCCCGCGCTCGCTGCCGGCTGCACGGTGGTGCTCAAGCCCGCCAATGAGACGCCGCTTTCCGCGTTGGCGCTGGTGGCGCTCGCCGAAAAGGCGGGCGTGCCGAAAGGCGTCTTCAATGTCATCACCGGCGACGCGCCGCCGATCGGTCTCGTGCTCTGCGAACATCCCGCGGTGCGTTTCGTCGGCTTCACCGGCTCGACCGAAGTCGGCAAGATTCTCTACAAGCAGGCCGCGGTGGGCGTGAAGAAGCTCGGACTTGAGCTCGGCGGCAACGCGCCGTTTGTGGTGTTCGACGACGCCGACATCGACGCGGCGGTGGAAGGCGCGATGGTCTCGAAATATCGCAACATGGGCCAGACCTGCGTCTGCGCCAATCGCATCTATGCCCAGGACAAGGTTTACGATCAGTTCGTCGAGAAACTTTCCAAGAAGGTCGCGGCGATGAGGATTGGCGACGGCACCGAGCAGGGCGTCACCCAAGGGCCGTTGATCAACATGGAGGCGATCGACAAGGTCGAACGGCACATCGCGGACGCGCTCAAGGGCGGCGCCAAGATCGTGACCGGCGGCAAACGCCACGCGCTCGGCCGCACTTTCTTTGAGCCGACCGTGCTCGCCGACGTGAAGCCGGACGCGCTGGTGTCGCGTGAGGAAACTTTCGGTCCGCTGGCGCCCGTCATTCGATTCAAGGACGAGGCCGACGTGATCGCGATGTGCAACAAATCGCCTTTTGGGCTCGCTTCCTATTTCTACGCCCGCGATCTCGGGCGCGTATGGCGGGTTGCCGAAGCGCTTGAATCCGGCATGGTCGGCGTCAACAGCGGATTGATCACCACCGAGGTCGCGCCGTTCGGCGGCGTCAAGGAATCCGGATTGGGCCGTGAAGGCTCGCATCACGGCATGGAAGAATATGTCGAGATCAAATATGTGATGATGGCGGGGATTTGAGACGTCGGTCATTTGACAGGGATTGAAAGCGGTCAATCTACCGCCTGAGCACGCCGACCACGCGGTTGGCGAAGGTCAGCCGCTCGGCCAATACCAGGATGAAAAAGGTCAGTAGTTTCTGACTCAGCGCCGGATTCTCGGTCTTGATCGCCTCGAACTGATGGGCGCGCAAGACATAAAGCACGCTGGCGATCTCGGCCTGAATGGTGGCGGTGCGCGGGGCGCCCGACACCAAGCCCATCTCGCCGATGGTCGTATACCGGCCGAGGCTTCGCACCCGCGTCACGTCGCCCTCGGCTGTCGGGATCAGCACGCCGACACGCCCGTCGAGGATGAAGTGCATGGAGTTGGCCGCGTCGCCAGCCCTGACGATCACTTCGCCGGCGTCGACCTCCAGGCGTTCGCAGCGACGGGTCAATTCGGCGGCGTCCGCCTCGGTACCAAGGATGCGGGTGAACCAGTCCCGTAAAGAGGCTTGGGTGTCGTCGCGGCCCTCCTGCCGCGCAATGATTTCATTTTCGCACCATTCCAAGGCATGGTCGAGTTCGGAAAGGATGCTGACGTCGCGCGAGACGAAGTCGCTCGACCGCAAAGCCTTCTCGGCCGCCGCGGGCAGGTGCACCAGAACAAGCCGGATGCCGCGCTCCTGCGCCGCCCGTTTGATCTGGGCAAAACTATAGGTGGCGGAAGAATCGATTCCGGTCACGAGCTTGAAGTCGAACACCAGGAAGCGGCACTCAGGGTGGTGCGCGAGCAGCGCCTTGACGTGCTGATAAAGGCGATGGGCGGAGCCGAAAAAGAGATAGCTTTGCAGGTTCAGGCCCCGGATGCTGCCGCCATGCGCGGCAAGAATCGCCTGGTCCTCGCGAGAACGATCGAGCGAGCTGCGGTACTCGGAGCCGTCGAAACTGAATTTGATGGGGTCGATGCGCGAAGCGCTCAAGGCAAAGGCCGAGCAGCCGATGACGGTGCCGATCAGGACGCCGGCCACGAAACCCCATTGCACGATGATGACGATGATCGCGAGCAGCGACAGGTATTCCAAGGAAGACAGCCGACGCCGCGACTGAACGATCCATTTGTGAAGCGCGTCGGCGCCGAGATAAATCAAGAGACCGCCGAGTACGAATTTCGGCATGTAGCCGAGCAGGGCGGGAGCGAAAATCAGCATCGACAGGGAGATCGCTGCGGCTGTCAACCCAGCCAGCGGGCCGGTGCCGCCGGTATTGAAGTTGAGGACGGATCGGCTGATGGAAACGCAGCCGGTATAGCCGCCGAAGGCGCCCGAGAGCATGTTGGCAAGGCCGGTGACGTTGAGCTCCCGTTCCAGATTGGCTTCGCGATGGGTCGCGACCTCGATGCCGGTCGTGTTGAACAACGCGCATGAGGCCGTGACGAAGACGACGGCGATCAAATTGCCCGAAAGTTCCGGCAGCAGATGCCAAGGATAGGTGCGAAGCGCCTCGATGCTCCATGGCGACATGAAAGTCACGTGGGGTGGCGGCTGAAAGGTCCAGCCGACGGCTTGGGCCTCCGCCGGCGTAAGGCCGGCCAGCCAAAACAGGACATGGGCGGCGATCACGCCGCCGACGAGAATGACGGGCAGCCCAAACGCCGAGCGCGAGCGGTGCCAGGTCGCATAGAGGATGAATGCCATGACCCCGGCGGCGGCGAGCTTGGATAAAGTGAGGGGGTCTTCGAACCGGGTCAGCGTCGCAAATTGCAGGCGCTGGCCGGTGATGACGCGGATCGCGCCGAGAACGAGCAAGCAGCCCGTGGCGCCAAGAAAGCCGCCGACCACGGGATAGGGCACATAGCGGATCGCGCGGCCCATCCGCGTCATTCCGAAGCCACACAGCACGATGCCGGTCAGGACGGCGGCTAACCCAAGCGTGGTCAGGATCGGCGCGAGCAACGGCGCGGACGGGTCGGCCAATGCGAGGCGGTCCACCATGGAAGAGGCCAGAATGCCCGTCATCGCGGCGGTGGAACTTTCCGGCCCGGCGATGACGAAGGGCAAGGAACTTCCGAGCGCGATCACACCGGCGAGGATGGCGGATGCCACGAAGGTCGTGGCGACGCCATAAGAGAGATATTGCGAAAGCGGGCCGCCGAAGATCAGGAGCGAATAGGACAGGCCAAAGGTCACAGTGAGGACGCTGGCGGCGGCGCCGCCGAGAATATCCTTGAGTGCCACGCGTAACGGCAGTCTCGTGCCCACTTTCCGAAGTTCGTGCTCCATCTCAGCGCCGACCTTTCACAAACTTCGGAAAGTGGGCACGAGGCCGAAGACAGATCGATTGGATGGTCATGCCTGCCCTTCTTTCGAAAATGCGACTGTCAGTCGTAGGCGAGCGCGATAGGCGAGGACAAGGGAGGACAGGATTAAATTTTGCGCCGGCTCCAAAGCGTTGCTCTCTCGGCATTGCTCGCCCGTCCTACCATGCGGTTCATCCCGGCGGTACTAAAGCGCGATGAGATTTGGTTGAATCGTCATCGCGCTTTAATTCTTTGTTTGAGCATGATCTTTTCGGAAAACCGCTTCACACTTTTCCGGATCATGCTCTAGACGTGGACGGATTCAATTTTCAAATAGCCGATCGCAATTTCGCTTTCCGTCATCACCGGGATTGTTGGTCTTGGCGTCATTGCGAGCGAAGTGAAGCAATCCAGACTTGTCGCGTCAAAGCCTGGATTGCTTCGTCG
>DATGJS010000291.1:0-12295 GCA_035295025.1 Bradyrhizobium sp. | reverse complement strand
GTCGGCGATCGCTGCTTCGCCGGGGCCGCCGACGACCCACACGTCCACCCCTCGTTCGGCCAGGAGCCGCGCGGCTTGCGAATAATATGTCCAGCGCTTGGACGGGCCGACCGAGCCCGGCGCCAGCGCGATTGCCCGGCCCTGGCCGAGGCCCTTGGCCTGCCGAAAGCGGGCGGCCTCCTCGGGCGGCACGCGCAATTGCGGCACCGGCCATTCCGGCGGCAAGGCCGCGCCATCGGGCAAGGCCAAGGCCGCATTCTTGTCGATAAAACGAGGCAGGGCCTTTTCGCCCCAGCGCCATCGGTTGATCAGCCCGAACCTGGCTTCGCCGACAAAACCCACGCGCTCGGGGATTCCAGCCAAAGCCGGTGCAATCGCCGATTTCCAGGTCCGGGGCAGGACCAGCGCCGTCGCGTAATGGCGGGCCTTCAGTTCGGCCGCCAAGCCCCATTGCTTGGCCATAGCCAGCCGGCCGCGCGGCAGGTCCCACACGATGGGTGCGCGGACGCCCGGCATATAATCGATCAGCGGCGCGCACAGCGTCGTGGTGAGGAGGTCGACGGGCCGGTTCGGGAAACGCTGGTTGAGCAGGCGCACCACGCTGTGGCCGCGCACGAAGTCGCCAATCCACATATAGGGGACGATCAGGATGGGGCGCGTATCGCCCGCGTCCTCCATTGCTACAACATGATCTGAATTCATATTCATATCTTGTGGACGACCACCCGTGGCACTTCGGTAACGGCTCCTTGGGGCCGGGTAAAGTAGCCGTGGCGGCCTTCACCACGCCGATCGGCCGAAGTTGCCTGCCGGGCCGGACTGGGGCAAAGCTGAGCGCTTGGACAGGGCAGGGTGCGGCATGTTGCTGGTGACCGGTGGGGCCGGTTTTATCGGATCGAATATAGTGGCCGCACTCAACGAGGCGGGCCGCACGGATGTCGTTGTATGTGACCTGCTCGGCGATGCCGGCAAATGGCGCAATCTCGCCAAACGCCAGCTCGCCGATATCGTGCCCCCCCATGAATTATCCGCCTGGCTGAACGGCCGCCGGCTCGATGCGGTTATCCATATGGGCGCCATTTCCGAGACGACGGCGAACGATGGTGATCTCGTCATCGAGACCAATTTTCGCTTCTCGATGCGGCTCCTCGATTGGTGCGCCATTCATGCGACGCCGTTCATCTATGCTTCTTCGGCCGCGACCTATGGCGATGGCGCGCGGGGTTTTGACGACGACCCTTCGCCCGCCGCGCTGAAGGCGCTGCGGCCGATGAATCTGTACGGCTGGAGCAAGCATTTGTTCGACATGGCGGTGATCGAACGCGCCGGCCGTGGTGAAAAACTGCCGCCGCAATGGGCCGGCCTTAAATTCTTCAACGTGTTCGGCCCCAACGAATACCACAAAGGCGCGATGATGAGCGTGCTGGCGCGCCGCTTCGATGACATCAAGGCCGGACGCGCCGTCGAGTTGTTCAAATCGCACCGCGACGGCATTGCGGACGGCGATCAACGGCGCGATTTCATCGCAGTCGATGATGTGGCGCGCGTGGTGATGTGGCTGCTTTCGACGCCGTCGGTCTCAGGCCTGTTCAATGTCGGCACCGGCAAGGCGCGCAGCTTCAAGGATCTGATGTTGTCGGCCTATGCGGCGCTGGGGTGCGTGCCCAATATCCGCTATATCGACATGCCCATATCGATCCGCGACAGCTATCAGTATTTCACCCAAAGCGAAGTCGATCGGCTGACGCGCGCCGGCTATAATGGCGGTTTCACGAAGTTGGAAGAAGCGGTCGCCCTCTACGTCAAGGGTTACCTCGATTCCCCCGATCGCTATCGTTGAACGGAAAAACGATGTTCGATTTTGAATCCCTTCACGATGCGATGGTGCGCCAGACCGTGCTTTGCGTCGGCGATCTCATGCTCGACGAATTCGTCTATGGCGAAGTGTCGCGGATTTCGCCGGAAGCGCCCGCGCCCGTCATCGCGGCGCGCCGCAGCGAGACCAATATCGGCGGCGCTGGCAATGTCGCGCGCAATATTGCTTCACTTGGCGCCAAATGTATTTTTGTCGGGTTGATCGGCGAGGATGCCGCAGGCGTCGAACTCAAAGCCGCGCTGGCGCAAGAAAAGCTGATTGAGAGTGTGCTCGTTTGCGATGCCACGCGGCCGACGACACGGAAAGTGCGTTTTGTGTCGGAGCATTTCCTCACGCATATGCTGCGCGCCGATTGGGAAGTGACCCTTCCGGCCGCAGGCGAGATCGAGCAGAAGCTGATCGACGCGATTGTGCCGCTGATTCCGCGCGCCGACATCGTGCTGCTTTCCGATTACGCCAAGGGCGTGCTGACCGCACGCGTGATCCGCCATGTCATCGATGCCGCACGCAAATTAAATAAGGCCGTGATCGTCGATCCCAAGAGCGCCAATTTCGCGATCTATCGCGGGGCGACGTTGTTGACGCCAAACCGCAAGGAATTCATGGAGGCGACCCGAAGCCGCGCCGATTCCAAGGAAGAGATCGCAAGCGCCGCGCAGGATGTAATGCTATTGGCCGATTGCGACGCCATCCTGGTCACGCAAAGCGAGCGGGGCATGACGCTGGTGTCGCGCCATGGCGAGGCGATCCACGTGGCCGCCCATCCCGTCAAGGTGCGCGATGTCTCCGGCGCGGGCGATACGGTCGCCGCCGTGCTTGCGGTCGCGCGTGCGGCGGGCGCCGAGTGGGGGGACGCGCTGCGGATGGCGAATGCGGCGGCCGCGGTCGCCGTCGGCAAAAAAGGGACGGCCAGTGTCACGGCGGCCGAGCTGCGCCGGCAGATCCTGCCGCACGCCTTTCTCGCCGCGGAAGAAAAGATCGTCGTACTTGGCGATCAGTTGGCGGCGCAGCTTTCCGACTGGCGCAAGCAAGGCCTGAGGATTGGCTTCACCAATGGCTGCTTCGACATTCTTCACCCCGGCCACGTCAAAGTTCTGACCGCGGCGCGCGGCGCCTGCGACCGCCTGATCGTAGGTCTCAACGGCGACGCCTCGGTGAAGCGGTTGAAGGGTGAGGGCAGGCCGGTGCAGGGCGAACGGGCTCGCGCCGAAGTGCTCGCCGCGCTGGAAGCGGTCGATCTTGTGGTGATCTTCGAAGAAGATACCCCGCTGAAATTGATCGAGCAGATCAAGCCAAGCGTATTGGTAAAGGGCGGCGACTATAGCCGTGAGCAGGTCGTCGGCCATGACATCGTCGGGGCCCATGGCGGCGAGGTCATGCTGGTCGAAGTGCTGGCCGGTTTCAGCACGACCTCGCTGGTCGATCGGGCGCGGGGAGGAAGAGCGTGAAATTGGCGGCGCGCGAGCCGCTCGGCGCATTGTTGTCGCGACGTTGGCACGATCCCGCGGCCTGGATCGCCACGACGGACGTCTTTTTTATTCTTCTGGCCCTGGCGTTGCCATGGTCGACATCATTGACCGCGATTTTTGCCGTCGCGGCCCTGGTGACGATGGCGCCGTTCTTCGATGCGAATGGATTCTTGCGGGCGGTCAAGCGTCCGGCGTCGATCTTTCCGCTTGCGCTGTTTACCCTCGCGCTCGTGGGAATGCTATGGTCGGACGCGCCATGGGACGCTCGCCTCCATGCGGCCGGACCCGCGGCCAAGCTATTGATGGTGCCGCTGCTATTCTATCATTTCGAACGCTCGACGCGCGGCGTCGAGGTCTTCAAGGCTTTTTTGTTGTCATGCGTTCTGCTGATGGCGATGTCGTGGCTCGTCGCCTATGATCCGCGCCTGACGTTGAACCCCATCGCCGGCCACGGCGTTCCGGTGAAGAATTACATCGACCAGAGCCAGGAATTCGCGCTCTGCGCGGTCGTGCTCGCCTATCCCCTGCTGAGCCTGTCGCGGGCCGGGCGGATACTTCCGGCCATGTTGCTGGGCGCGATCGCCATCGGCTTTGTCGCCAACATGATGTTCGTCGTCGTCTCGCGCACCGCGCTGGTGACGATGCCGATCATGCTGGCGGTGTTTGGCATGATGCATCTGCGATGGCGGGCGAATGCCGTGATATTGGTCGCCGCCATTGCCCTGGCGGGATTGGCACGGACGGTGTCGCCGCAACTTCAGCAGAAGGTCAATTCGTTCGATCTCGAATACCGGCTTTACAAAGAGCAGCGCGCCTCCACCTCGGTCGGCCAGCGGTTGGAATTTTATCGCAAGTCGGTTCGTTTCTTTGCCGAATCCCCGATCATAGGCCATGGCAGCGGATCGATCCGGGGATTATTCGAGCGCGCCGTTGAAGGCCCGGCCGGCCTTGCGGCCGCGGAGGTCATCGGCAACCCGCACAATCAGACCCTGAACGTTGCGATCCAGTGGGGCGCGCTCGGAATCTTCACATTATACGCGATGTGGATTTCGCATGTGATGTGGTTTCGCGGCGGCGGCCCGATGGCCTGGGTCGGATTGATGGTGGTGGTGCAGAATTTCTTCACCTCGCTCTTCAATTCTCATATTTTCGATTTTACCGAGGGCTGGATTTATGTTCTTGGCGTAGGCATTGCCGGTGGCATGATCCTGAAAGCGAACGCGGACGAAAAGCCGGCATCCTCGAGCGCATCCTGAACGCGTCTCGACGCTTTTCAGCTCAGCCCAGATAGGCTATCAGCGGCTTAGGGCCCACTTTTCCGAAGTTCGTGTTACGCTTCACCCATCGGTCACCGAATGACGCCTTTCACGCATTTCACTTTGCGCAATTACTGGATCGCCCTCCACGATTTGTTGGCGACCGCGCTTGCGTTGTTTGCCGCCTTCTATCTGCGCTTCGAAGGCGGCGAGCAGTTCGCCGAACGCCTGCCGCTGTTGTCATACATCCTGCCATATTTCTTGGTGTTCGGCGTCGCGGTTTGTTACGCCTTCAATCTCACCACCACCAAATGGCGTTTCATCTCGCTGCCGGACGCGCTGAATATTCTGCGCGCGGCGAGTGTGCTGGCGCTGGCGCTTTTGGTGCTCGACTACATTTTGATCGCGCCCAACGTGCACGGCACGTTCTTTTTCGGGAAGGTGACCATCGTCCTCTATTGGTTTCTCGAAATCTCTTTTTTGAGCGCGTTGCGTTTTGCCTATCGTTATTTCCGCTACACGCGGGTTCGTCATCACGCCAGGACCAGTGAAGCCTCGCCCGCGCTTTTGATCGGACGCACGGCCGACGCCGAGATCTTGTTGCGCGGCATCGAAAGCGGCGCGGTGAAGCGGATCTGGCCGATCGGCATCCTGTCGCCCTCGATTGCCGATCGCGGTCAGTTGATCCGTAACGTGCCCGTGCTGGGCGGCATCGACGACATCGAGGATATCGCGGCCGATTTTACCCGGCGCAACAAACCGATCGCGCGCGCGGTGATGCTGCCTTCGGCCTTCGAGGCGGAGGCATATCCGGAAACGTTCCTGATGCGCGCCAAGCGGCTGCGCCTGATCGTCAGCCGCCTGCCCTCGCTGGAGAGCGGCGATACGCCGCGTCTGGCGCCGGTCGCGGTGGAGGATTTGTTGCTGCGCCAGAGCTCAAACATCGATTATGCGCGGCTGGAAGCGCTGGTGAACGGTAAATCGGTGATCGTCACCGGCGGCGGCGGCTCGATCGGCGCGGAAATTTGTCACCGCGTCGTCACCTTCGGCGCGGCGCGCCTCTTGATTATCGAGAATTCCGAGCCCGCGCTTTACGCCATCACCGAGGCGCTGGCCGCGCAGCAGACTGAGGCCGAAATCGACGGCCGCATTGCCGACATCCGCGACCGCGAACGCATCCTGCGGCTGATGGTCGAGTTCAAGCCGGATTTGGTGTTCCATGCGGCCGCGCTCAAGCACGTGCCGATCCTCGAACGCGACTGGAGCGAGGGGGTCAAGACCAACATTTTCGGTTCAGTGAATGTCGCCGACGCCGCGATCGCGGCGGGCGCCGAAGCGATGGTGATGATTTCGACTGACAAGGCGATCGAGCCGGTCTCGATGCTGGGGCTGACCAAGCGCTTTGCCGAAATGTATTGCCAGGCGTTGGACCAAAGCCCTGCCGCTCAGGCCGGCCGGCGGCGGATGCGGCTGATCTCGGTGCGCTTCGGCAATGTGCTCGCCTCCAACGGGTCGGTGGTGCCGAAATTCAAGGCGCAGATCGAGGCGGGCGGGCCTGTGACGGTGACCCATCCCGAGATGGTGCGTTATTTCATGACCATTCGCGAGGCCTGCGATCTCGTGATTACGGCGGCGACCCACGCGCTCGGCGCGCAGCGGTCGGCGGTGTCGGTCTATGTGCTCAACATGGGCCAGCCGGTGAAGATCGTCGATCTTGCCGAGCGCATGATCCGTCTTTCCGGTTTGCGGCCCGGGGACGATATTGAGATCGTCTTCACCGGAATGCGGCCCGGCGAGCGGCTCAACGAGATCCTGTTCGCCAGCGAAGAGCCGCCTGTCGATATTGGGCTTGCCGGCGTCATGGCGGCCAAACCCAACGAACCGCCGATGCCGGCGCTCAAGAACTGGATGGCATCGCTCGAACAGGCGATCGAGAATGACGACCCCGCCACCATCAAGATTGTGCTGAAAGACGCCGTTCCGGAATTCGGGTCCAACGCGGCTTAAGCCGTTTCCGCGCCGCGCGGCCGCGAAAAGCGAAGCATCACAAAAATCACCGCGCCCGCGCCGAGAGCAACGAGGATCGCATCCGCTCCAGGTGAGGCGACCTTGATCGAGATAGCCGCCAATATCGCCAGCGCCAGATTGAGCACAAATATTTCACTCACGACTTGCATAACCGAAAAGCCGTTGTCGGTGGCGCGCTGATAGAAGTGAGAGCGATGGGCCGCCCAGAACGGCTCGCCGCGGACCATCCGGCGCAGCAACGTGAGGGTCGCATCCGCCAGATAATAGAGCGGCAGCAGCAGCGCTGCCGTCATGTGACGATGAGAGGCCAGGTGCAAGAGGCACCAGCCGAGAAGAAGGCCGATCGGCAGGCTGCCGACATCGCCGAGAAAAATCGCCGCGATCGGACGGTTGAACGGCGCAAAGCCGATCATCGCGCCGCAAAGTGCGGCGGCGACGATCGCGACAGCAGGCGAAACCTCGCCAAACAGGCCCAGCATCGCGATGGCGGCGGTCACCGGCACAATCTCGGCCACCGTCATCCAATCGATGCCGTCCATGAAGTTGACGAGATTGACGAGCCAGAGGCCCACGAACAGGACAAAGCCGCGCTCGATTGGGAGCGGCAGGATCGTCACGATCCGAACGTCATCCGGGATTGCCAGGACGATCGCGCCGACGGCGATGGCCTGTAATAAAAGGCGGGGCAGCACCGGAATCGGTTTCATATCGTCGGCAAAGCCCATTGCGGCCATGAAAAGGGTGGCGGCAAACAGCGCGACGGGGAAATTCGAATTTGATCCGGTACCGCCGGCGAAAATGCCCCCGGCCGCGACAAGCGTTGCCGCGATCACCGCGATGCCGGCGCCTTGCGGCGTGGGAATGCGGTGGGAGGAGCGCGCATTCGGTTTTGCAAGCGCGTGCTTCGACAATAGCGGCCGGATCATTCTCGTCATGCCGGCCGAGAGCAGGGCGGCGGCAAGGGCCGCCAGAATCACCAGCCACCATTCGGGAATGGCCGCAGCTCTCACTCCGGAACCTCGATTGCGACGATGCCGTTCGTCGCTTTTTCAGCGGAGAAAATCCACACCAATCCGCCGACCGCTCCGACGATGAACGACACCGCGCCATAAAGAAGAGAGATGTTGATGCCTTCATTCGTCATCAGCCCGGCATATCCGAACGCGAGCCCCATGGTAGCTTCGCGAACCCCCCAGCCGGCAATCGAAATCGGCAACATGGTGATCAGCAAGACAGGCGGAATCAGCAGAAAGGTCTGATCGAACCTCACGGGAGCCGCGATCGACTGCACGACGCACCAAGCGATGACGACGGCGAGAAAATGCACCAGCAAAGAAAGCAGCGCGATCACGGGTTCGTTTCGCCGGTTGAAAATCACGCGATTTGCGATCACCGCGCAGGCGTGCAAATGATGGGTCCCCCACCAGCGTTTCAGCCACGGCCAAGGCAACACGCCGAGCAGGAGAAAGCCCGCTCCTCCGGCAAGGGCTGCGAAATCGACCAACGCCAGAGCCGAGCGGCCGTAAGCATCGCCGATCAGCCGATAGCTCCATGGCAGGCTGGCGACGATAACGATCGCCAGCGCAATCAATCCCACCGCGCGGTCGACAAAAATGGAATAGGTTGCCGCGCGCCATCCGGCGCCGGCCCGTGCCACCAGCCAAAGCCGAACCGCGTCGCCGCCGATCGAGGACGGAAGCGTTTGGTTGAAAAAGGCACCGATCACATTGTAGCGCATCGCTTGGCGGATCGGGATCGGCGCGTCGCATTCGGCGCTGACAATGCGCCATCGGAGCACGCCGATGAAAATCTGAAGAAAGGTCGCCGCAATCGCAAGGCCAATCCAGCCCGCGCTCGCCAGATCGATGCGCGAGGCGAGGTCGGAAAAATTGGCCTTGCGCAGCGCCAGAAAAAGCAGCGCCACGGAGATCAATACCTTTATCGCTGAAAGCAGGATTCGGCGCATTTCGCCCGCGCTCGCCAAGTTTGTTCGAACATTACAAAGCCACGCGGCCCGACGGGTGCGCAAAGCTTGGGCGCCTTGGTATGGTTTTGGGGCCGATCTGGCAATAGGCGAGAGAAACGAGGTATTGCGGGCCCGGCAACAGGGCGGCTAAAGAGGTGCGTCGGACGCGGGTCCCGAGCGAGGGATATCCTTTGCGGGGCGGCTTCCAATCGATGAGGCGTTGATGGACAGACGAATTATTCCATTGGTCATGTGCGGCGGCGCCGGTACGCGGCTTTGGCCAGCCTCGCGCGAGGTCCGCCCCAAACAATTCCTTTCCCTGTTCGGGACGCGCTCGACATTCCAGGACACCATCCTTCGGGTATCGGATGCGGTGCTGTTCGAGCGCCCGATCGTCATCACCAACAAGGCCTATCGCTTCATGGTGGCCGAGCAACTCGCCGAGATCGGCATTGCGGCCGACATCATGCTGGAGCCGATGCGGCGGGATTCGGGGCCGGCGATTGCGGCGGGCGCGGCTTTTGCGGAAAGCCGCGCTGAAGACGCCGTGGTGCTGGCGCTCGCCGCCGATCATGTGGTCGGCAACAATGCGGCCTTCGTGGCGGCCTGTCGCGAGGGGCTTATCGCGGCGGACGCCGGGCGCATCGTGACCTTCGGGGTCGCGCCGGAGCGTGCTGCCACCGAATATGGATATATCCACCCTGGCGAGGTCGTGTCTGGAAAGGTGCGGGCGGTCAAACAATTCGTCGAAAAACCCGATCCGGCGAAGGCCGCCGAATACATCAAAGCCGGCTACCTCTGGAACAGCGGCAATTTCATGTTCCGCGCAAGCGTGCTGCTCGACGAATATCGCAATTTCGATGCCGATAGCGTGCAGGCCGTCAGCGACGCGGTTGCCAAGGCCGGCCGCGATCTCGGTTTTGTGACGCTGGACGAGGTCGCCTTCGGATCGGCAAAGGCGATTTCGATCGATTACGCCGTGATGGAGAAGACGGCGCGGGCCGCGGTTGTGCCGGTCGCCTGTGGATGGTCGGATGTCGGCTCCTGGCATGCGGTGTGGGAATTGTCGGACAAGGACAATCAGGGCAATGCCGCGCAGGGCGCCGCGGTGTTCGAAGATTCCCGCAACTGCAACGTTTCGACCGACAAGGCGCTGGTCGCGCTTGAGGGCGTTGACGATCTCGTCGTGGTCGCCACGCAAGACGCCGTTCTGGTGTCGCGTCAAAAAGACGCCAATGGCTTGAAGCGGCTGGTGACGAAATTGAAGACGGTGGCGCCGCAAGTGACGGAAGATCACCTCAAGGTGCATCGCCCCTGGGGCTCCTATCAATCGGTCGATATGGGAGAGCGCCATCAGGTCAAACGTATCGTCGTGAAGCCGGGCGGGCGGCTGTCATTGCAGAAACATCATCACCGCTCTGAACACTGGATCGTGGTGCGCGGCGCCGCGCGCGTGACGGTGAACGAAACCGTCAAAACCGTGCATGAGAATGAATCGATCTACATCCCGATCGGCGCGGTGCATCGGCTGGAAAATCCCGGCAAGATCGCGCTGGAACTGATCGAGGTGCAGACCGGCAGCTATCTCGGCGAAGACGACATCATTCGCATCGAGGACGATTACCGCCGCTCCTGAGGCGATGGGCGGGGGCGCGTGTAATTCTTTGAATCAAAACGTGTTTACACATCTTCGCCGATCATTCGCCACCTTTATGGCGACGTGGTAGAGAACCACGTCCCTTTGGGGTTTCGTGTCGGGACTTGGGGTATCGGGGGTCGAATACCATGGTTTCAAAAGCGGACGCTTCCGGCCGAAAGGCGGGCGCGCCACCGGCGCTTCGCATCGGTGTGATCGGCGCCGGCATCATGGGCTCCAATCACGCCCGTGTCCTCGCCGGTCTGCCCGAGGCCACGCTGGTCGGCATCGTCGATCCCTTGGCCGAGCATCGCGCGCGCGCGACGGAGCTGGTCGGCTGCCGCGCCTTTGCCACCCTCGATGAATTGATCGCCGAGGGTGTCGATGCGGTGACGATCGCGGCGCCGACGCATCTGCATCACCAGATCGCGCTCGCTTGTATCGCCCGCGACGTTCATATTCTGGTCGAAAAGCCGATCGCCTCCACCGTGGAGGAGGGTAACGAGATCGTTGACGCCGCCCGCCGCGCCGGCGTCACCTTGATGGTAGGGCATGTCGAGCGCTTCAATCCTGCGGTGGCCGCGATCAAGCAGGCGATCTCGGGGGAGGATATTCTTTCCATCGGCATCACCCGCGTCGGGCCATTTCCGCCGCGCATGTCCAATGTCGGCGTGGTTATCGACCTTGCCGTTCACGACATCGATTTGATCCGCTGGTTCACCGAATCCGACATCGTCGAAGTGCAACCGCAACTCTCGAGCGCGGTGGCCGAACGTGAAGACATCGCGCTGTTGCAGTTTCGCACCGCCTCCGGCGTGCTCGCCCATATCAACACCAATTGGCTGACGCCGTTCAAGGCGCGCAACGTCACGGTCGCGACCCGCGGCAAATATGTGATGGGCGATCTCTTGACGCGCCAGGTGACGGAATGTTTCGGCTTCAAGCCCGACGGCAGCTATTCGATGCGCCATCTGCCGGTCGCCTATGACGAGCCGCTGCGCGCCGAATTGATCGCATTCCTGCATGCCGCACGCGGCGGAAGCGCCCCTGCGGTGACCGGCGATGAAGGCGTCGCCAGCCTCGAAATCGCAATCCGCTGTCTCGAAACTCCCGCCCAACCCGCCGCGAACCCGCAGGCCCGCAAAGGGCCGCGGCGTGTCGCCGGCTGACGTCCTGGCCCAAACATCGAAAGCTCCATGAACCAGCATATGCGCCCCCAGACCATTCCCTTTATCGACCTCGTCACCCAGCGCGACCGGCTCGGTTCTTCCCTGGACGAAGCGGTGGCGCGCGTGCTCGCCCATTGCCAATTCATCAACGGCCCGGAAGTCACCCAGCTTGAAGCCGCGCTCGCCGCTTTCTGTGGCGCCAAGCATGTGGTGAGTTGCGCCAGCGGCACCGATGCGCTGATCATGGTGTTGATGGCCAAGGGCGTCGGGCGGGGCGATGCGGTGTTATGTCCTTCCTTCACCTTCTGTGCGACCGGCGAGGCCGTCGCCTTGACGGGGGCTGTGCCGGTCTTCGTCGATGTCGATGAAGCGACCTTCAACATCGATATCGCTTCGCTCAAGCGCGGCATTGCCACCGCCAAACGGCTTGGTCTGAAGCCTCGCGGGGTCATTCCGGTCGATCTGTTCGGCCAAAGCGCCGACCATGACGCGGTGGTTGAAATTGCCGACGCTGAAGGGATGTTCGTGCTCGATGACGCCGCGCAAGCCTTCGGCGCCAGCTACAAGGGCCGCCGCTTGGGCGGCATGGGACTCATCACCGCGACCAGTTTCTTTCCGGCCAAACCGCTTGGCTGTTTCGGCGATGGCGGCGCGATTTTCACCGACGACGCCGCATTTGCCGAAACGTTGCGCAGCATCCGCGTTCACGGCCAGGGTTTTGACAAATACGACAACGTCCGGCTCGGCCTGACCGGGCGGCTCGACACGATCCAGGCGGCGATCTTGATCGAGAAGTTGAAAATCTTCGATGAGGAAATCGCCGCGCGCAACAAGGTCGCCGAGCGCTATGCGCAAGGCCTCGGCAATGCCGTCACCACGCCGCGGGTAGCGGCCG
>DATGJS010000290.1:0-3947 GCA_035295025.1 Bradyrhizobium sp. | reverse complement strand
ATGCCGAGCTGTGACGGCGCCATGGTCAAGGGGCCACGCCGGCGGAAGGCGTAGTCCAGGCCCATCAGGCCGCGTCTTAGGTAAGAGTAATAAGTCTCGTTGAGCGTCCGCGCGCCGGAAATTTTGTAAATCGCGCGCTGTTGCAAATGGTCTTGCAGATTTCGCCCGACGCCCGGCGCCTCCACGACGCTCGCGATCCCAAGTGGGGTCAGCCATTCGGCCGGGCCAATGCCGGAGCGGTGTAATATTTGGATCGAACCGATCGAGCCCGCGCTTAAGATCACTTCGCTCTTCGCGCGCGCCTCGAACATCTCGCCGCCTTTCGAAAACCGCACGCCCACCGCGCGGCCCTCTTCGACGATAAGGCGGTCCACCAGCACATGCGTCTCAAGCCGCAAATTGGCGCGCTTCAAGGCGGGCTTGAGGAAGCCGCGCGCCGACGACCACCGGCGGCCGCGCTTCTGATTGACGTGGAAATAGCCGACGCCTTCATTATCGCCGGTGTTGAAGTCCGAAACTTTTCGAATCCCCATCTGCTCGGCCGCCACGCCGACCGCATCCAGAATGGGCCATGACAGCCGCGGCGCCTCGATGCGCCATCCGCCGCCGGTGCCGTGATGTTCGCTCTCGCCGAGGAAGTGATCCTCCAGCCTTCGAAAGGCAGGCAAGACGTCGTCATAGCCCCAGCCGGTCAGCCCGAGCTGGCGCCAATGATCGTAATCAGCGGCCTGTCCGCGCATCGAGATCATGGCATTGATCGCCGACGAGCCGCCGATCACCTTGCCTCTGGGATAGGCGAGCGAGCGGCCGTTGAGGCCGGCCTCGGGCTCGGTGCGAAACATCCAATCCGAGCGCGGATTACCGATGGCGAAGAGATAGCCGACCGGAATATGAAACCAGATCCAATTGTCATTGCCGCCGGCTTCCAGGATCAGGACGCGCTTTTTGGGATCGGCGGAGAGGCGATTGGCCAGGATGCAGCCGGCGGTGCCAGCGCCGACCACGATGTAGTCGAAATCTCCTTCGATCCGGTTCGTCATCGCGGTCTCCGTCCATTTGGTTGCCGGACAAAATCCGGCATGTCACACTTTTGTCAATATCTCGCTCGCGTGCTAGAGAGGGCACGGATCAAGGTTCGAACCCGAGTTTTTTCATGCCCATCGTCAATCGCACGGCCGAGCTTCAGGCCGATATTCAGGCTTGGCGCCGCGACATCCATCAACATCCTGAACTGGGATATGAAGAGCGCCGCACCTCGGCTTTCGTAGCCGAGCGGCTTCGGGAATTCGGCTGCGACGAGGTGGTGACGGGCCTTGGCGGCACCGGCGTCGTTGGCGTCATCAAGGGGCGCAAGCCACTCGGCAACAGCCGCGTCAAGTCGATCGGGCTTCGCGCCGACATGGATGCGCTGCCGATCGAGGAAGAGACCGGCCTGCCTTACGCCTCCAAGACCTCCGGCAAGATGCATGCGTGCGGCCATGACGGGCATACCGCGATGCTGCTCGGCGCGGCGCGATATCTGGCGGAGACGCGGAATTTCGCGGGTGAGGCGGTCGTGATCTTTCAGCCGGCGGAAGAGGGCGGTTTTGGCGCGGCGGCGATGATCAAGGATGGACTGTTCGATCGCTTCGCCATCGACCAAGTCTACGGCATGCATAACGGCCCGGGAATTCCCATCGGCTCCTTTGCGATCCGGCCCGGCCCGATCATGGCCTCGACCGACGCGGTCAATATCCACATCGAGGGGCGGGGAGGACACGCGGCGCGCCCGCATCTGTCGATCGATTCCGTCCTGGTCGGCTCCCAACTGATCATGGCGTTGCAATCCATCGTGTCGCGCGGCGTCGATCCGCTCGAATCCGCCGTGATCTCGATGTGCGTATTTAACGCCGGGCATGCGCGCAACGTGATCCCGCAAACCGCCGAATTAAAGGGCACCGTGCGGACTCTCACGCCCGAGGTGCGGGCGCTGGTGGAAAAGCGCGTGCGCGAAGTGGTCGAGGGCGTGGCGCGCATGACAGGCGCCAAGATCGACCTGGAATATGCGCGCGGCTATCCGGTCGTGGTCAACCATGCCGCGCAGACGGATTTTGCGATCAAGGTGGCCGAAGACGTGGCCGGTCCCGGCCATGTTCAGGAAATGCCGCCTTTGATGGGGGGCGAGGATTTCGCCTATATGCTGGAGAAGAAGCCCGGCGCGTTCATTTTCTGTGGCAATGGCGACAGCGCCGGCCTGCATCACCCGGCCTATAATTTCAACGATGAAGCCATCGTCTTTGGCACCTCGTATTGGATCAAGCTGGTCGAGAACACGCTTCCCGCTTGACGAGCTCAACCAGTCGGCACGTTATCCCATCTACCGGCACCAAATCGTGTTGACTGATTTGCGTCTCGTGTCCAGTTCCGGTTGCAAAAACATTTCGCTTAACATGTCGGGCAAATCAGCCTTACCAGCTTCGCCCATCTCGCCCGAAAGAGGGGCGTTGGCCATCGTCACGAACGTTGGGCGGGATGCGGTGGACGTTTTCGCAGCCGAAGGACGAACGGCGCGAAAGTGGACGGCGAAGCCGTGTGGTCCTGATATCCCGACGCTGATATCAAGCCTGCCGAGATGATGATCTTGCAGGCGATGGTGGCAAGAAAGCCCGGCTCACCAGGGAGAGTACGGAATAAGCCGTTAAAACCATTGCGCGGGGAAGGCCGGGTGTAACCGGCGAACCTGTGGTGACTATGCTCGTGTGCTTTTCACTTTTGCACGCGAGGCTGCGGGCGCGCCACGCGCCCGGCTTTCCCTGCGCCCTCCATTTTTGAGGGGCAAATGTCGTTGCCAACCTCGGACGCGATCCGCGCCGCGAGAATGAAAAGGTGTGTGTTGTGAACGTCATTGCGAGGAGCGATAGCTCCGAAGCAATCTAGGCTATTCTTCGGTTCGTTTTCTGGATCGATTCGCTTACGCTCGCGATGACGAAGGTGGAATCACTCCATGCAAAGTCCCCGCGAAATCCTCGCCGATCTCTGGAGGCTCGCCGGCGGTGAGATGCCTGCGCTTGATGCCGTCACGCTGACCGGGAGAGAGCCGCAACTACCGTCGTCGTTTCGGGTCGCGGCGGCGGCGCAGATTGGTATCGCCGCCGCCGGGCTTGCCGCCGCGCATGTCTGGAAGCTGCGCGGTGGGCGGGATCAACACGTCACGGTCGATATGTGTCACGCGATCGCCGAATGCCGCAGCGAACGTTATTTGCGCTTGGACGACCAATCGCCGCCGCCGGCATGGGATGCCATTGCCGGCATCTACCAAACGCGCGACCATCGCTTCGTCCGCTTGCACACCAATTTTCCGCATCATCGTGATGCCGTGTGCCGGGCTCTCGACTGCAAGGCGGAACGCGCCGACGTTCAAGCCGCCTTGATGCGATGGGACGCGGAATCTTTCGAGACGGCGGCCTATGAAGCCGGCGGTGTGGTCGCGATGATGCGTTCGCATGACGAATGGTCGGCGTTGCCGCAGGCGAAGCGGCTTGCGGCTTTACCTGTGATCGAAATCGAGAAAATCGGCGAGGCCGCGCCGAAGCCTTGGCCGCAAGGGACGCGGCCGCTTGCGGGCTTGCGTGTGTTTGACCTGTCGCGCGTCATCGCCGGCCCTGTCGCCGGCCGCACGCTCGCCGCGCATGGCGCCGATGTGCTGTTGATTTCAGGGGCCGATCTTCCGGTGATCCCCTGGCTCACCATCGATACCGGCCGTGGCAAACTCACGGCCTTTCTCGACCTCAAGAGCGAAGCGGGCCGAGATAAACTCAAAGAGCTGTTGGCGAGTGCGGATATTTTCTCGCAAGGCTATCGCCCGCGCGCGCTCGCCGATCTCGGCTTCTCCCCGCAAGCCGCCGCGCAAATCAATCCCGGCATCATCTACGTGTCGCTCTCGGCTTACGGTCATGTAGGGCCGTGGG
>DATGJS010000289.1:0-12240 GCA_035295025.1 Bradyrhizobium sp. | reverse complement strand
CAACTCCTCCGCAGTCGGACGGCCTTGCGCCATCATGTCGGAGTTCTGGAAAACCGAATGGGTGCGCTGATACGCGCCGTACATGATGGTCTTGTTGGTCCACTCGAAATCGAATGCGTCAATCAACGCTTCGCGCACGCGCGGATCCCTGAATTTCTCGCGGCGGGTATTGATGAACCAGCCCTGGGCGCCGGATGGCGTCTCATCCGGCAACGTCTCCATCTTGACGCGGCCATCCTTGACGGCGGGGAAATCATAGCGCGTCGCCCATACCCGCGCGGTGAATTCCTCGCGGTACAAATAATTTCCCGAGGTAAATCCTTGAAAGGCGACGTCGCGGTCACGATAAAACTCGTAGCGCACGACATCAAAATTATAGCTGCCGCGGCAAACCGGCAAATCCGCCGCCCACCAATCCCTCACCCGCTCAAATTCGACGAAGCGATTGACCTCGAATTTTCCGACTTTGTAGGGGCCCGACCCCAGCGGAATATCCAGAGACGATTCTTCGAATGGCCGCGTCGCGTAATAGGTCTTGGAAAAAATCGGCAGGCTTGCGACATAAAGCGGCACGTCACGCGCGCGATTGGGCGCGAAAGTGACAATCAGCGTGGTGTCGTCGGCCGCCTCTGCCTTGATCATATCCCGCAACTGAACGATGATCAGCGGATGTCCCTTCTCTCTCAATGTCGTCAATGAGAAGGCCGCATCCTGCGCGGTCAATTTCGAGCCATCGTGAAACCGCGCTTCCGGCCGAAGGGTGAATCGATAGGTGAGCTTGTCGGGTGAAATCCGCACCGATTTCGCCACCAACCCATACATGGCGTCTGGCTCATCGTTTGCGCGCGCCATCAAGGGCGCAAACGTCGTATCCATCCCTTGCGCGCCTTCGCCTTTGAGAATGTAGGCGTTGAACGAATTGAAGGTCTGATAGGATTGATTATAGGCGCGCACCGAAGGAATGAGCGAGAACGTCCCGCCTTTCGGCGCCGCGACGTTGACGTAATCGAAATGATGGAAATCCGGCGGGTATTTCAAATCGCCGAATACCGATAGACCGTGGACATCCTGACCGGTTTCGGCCGCGCCGGCTCGATACCCCCGCGACACAGCCAGCGCACCGATACTTAAGCCCAGCACATGCCGGCGAGATAAAGACGCCATGCGCGAAGACTTCCTCAAGATCTTTTACCGATCCTGGCGGCTTTTTCAGCGTCAAACCACCATAATGCGGGCAGACCCGACCGGCCATATTTGGGCAGCGGTTCGGCATGCGAGAAGCGATCCCAACGCGCGTAGCGCGAGAACCCATAGGTGAATTGCGGCACGACGTAAAAATTCCACAGCAATACACGATCGAGCGCATGCGTGGCCGCCACCAGCTCGGCGCGGCTCTTGGCGAAGATGACCCTCTCGATCAAGGCATCGACCGCGGGATTTTTGATGCCGACGGTGTTTCGCGAACCTGGCACATCGGCGGCCTGCGACCCCCAATATTCGCGCTGCTCATTGCCGGGAGAAAGCGATTCTCCCCACACGTCGATGATCATGTCGTAATCGAAGCTGCGTTCCCGATTTTCATATTGGGCGCTATCGGCAATACGGATCGTCGTCGTCACGCCGATGCGCTCGAGCGACGGCTTATAAAACAGCACGATCCGTTCATTGGCGGGATTATCGACCAGGATTTCGATCGTGACCGGCTTCCCGGCGGGATCGACGAGCTTGTGGTCCTTGATCTCGTATCCCGCCTCTTTCAGGAGCTTCACGCTTTCGCGCAAATTGGTCCGCACCGCCTCGGGATTGCCGCCGACCGGATTTTGGTAGGGCATGGTGAAGACTTCCGGCGGCACCTTGTCGCGGACCGTTTCGAGGATTGCAAGTTCCTCACCTTGCGGCAATCCGGATGAGGCGAGATCCGTCCCATGGAAATAGCTGTTGATCCGCGTGTACTGCCCGAAGAAAAGCTGCTTGTTCATCTCCTCGAAGTCGAAGGCATAATTGAAGGCACGGCGCAGACGCGCGTCCTTGAAATGCTCGCGGCGCAAATTGAAAACGAATCCCTGCATCCGGCCGGAATCGTTGATGGGGAATTCTTCCTTGATCGTCCGTTTTTCGGACATCGCCGGAAATTCATAAGCCGTTGCCCATTGCTTGGCCGAATTCTCGGAGATCCAGTCCACCTGATCGGCCTTGAAGGCTTCGAGCGCGACGAGATTATCGCGAAAAAACTCAAAGCGCAGTTCGTCGAAATTGTTCTGGCCGATCTGCGCGGGAATAGCCTCCCCCCAATAATCCTTCACCCGTACCAATTTGATGGAGCGGCCGGCGACGAATTCGCCGATACGATAGGGGCTGGAGCCGAGTGGAGGCTCAAGGGTCGTTGCCGAAACATCGCGCTTCTTGCCCTCACTGTCAGTGCCTTCCCAATAATGCTTCGGCAGCACCATAAGCTCGCCCACGATATGCGGCAGCTCGCGGTTACCTGGGGCATCGAAAGTGAACCTCACCTCGCGCTCGCCGGCTTTCTCGGCCTTCACCACATGGCGATAATATGAGGCGTGCATCGGACTATGTTTCTTCAGCGCTTCAAGCGAGAAAATCACGTCTTCCGGCGTGACCGGCTGGCCGTCGTGCCAGCGGGCCTCTTTGCGCAAGCGATAAGTGACCCAGGCAAAATCATCGGGATGGGAGGCGGCTTCGGCGAGCAGGCCATATTCGGTTGCGACCTCGTCATGCGCGCGCGCCATCAGCGTTTCGTAGATTTGGGCAACGGCCGGGGCGAGCGAGCCTTTGACGCCCGCGACCGCGATATTGAAATTGTCGAAGGTCCCGATTGAAATCATTCGAGCCGCGCCGCCTTTGGGCGCATCGGGATTGACATAATCGAAGCGCTTGAAGCCGGGCGGATATTTGAGTTCGCCAAACAACGACAAACCGTGCCGCCAAACCGGCTCACCCGCGGAAGTCTGTGCCCGCGCGGCACCCTTGATCGGAAGGCTGAGCACGGTGCCGAAAGCCGGGGCCATCGCGGCTATCGCGCCGCCCTGCAAAAGATGTCGTCGGTTAAATGCCAAAGGAGGGATCCTGTATTTCGCTGCACTATCAGGCGCGCAGTATAGGGCAAGGTTTTGGCCGATTAAGCCGCTTTTTGCTCATCATAACATCCCTTGTGCGGCGAAAGGCCCCGGTCACGCAATTGGGACCAGCCATCAAGCCGCGGAAGTTAAGGTCGGGGAACCTTCCTCCGCTGGAAAAGCAAAACGGCCGGGTCGTGGGCCCCGGCCGTCGCAATAAGGCGTCTTAATAAAACAGCGACTATTTCGCCGCGGTCGGCAACGGCGCCGGCTTATCGGCGAGCGAATTCAGATAAGCGAGCACATCGGCGCGCTCGGCATCCTTTGGAATACCAGCAAAGCCCATCGCAGTACCGGGGACAAAACCCTTGGGGTTGGCGATGAACTGGTTGAGATCAGCGATGGTCCAACTACCGCCCTTGGCCTTCATGGCGGTTGAGAAATTGAAACCGCGGCCCTCGCCCTTCTTGTCGCCGACGATGCCGTAAAGATTCGGACCGACCCCGTTCTTGTCACCTTTGGCAAAGGTGTGGCACGCGACGCACTTCTTCGCCGAGGCCTCGCCCTTTTGGACGGAGGCGGTCTGCAACAGTTTCTCGATCGGTTCGGAGGGCGCAGGCGCGGCGGCTTTCTCGCCACCCGCGGTCTCCTCCTTCACCGCAATCTCAAACCCCGGCTTCTGCGGCTTGTTGGGGGCGAAAATCGCGTTGGCGGTGAAGCTTGTCACCAGCAAAACGAGGCAGGTGCCGAGGACGGCGCCGAGAATCTTGTTGAGTTCGAAGGAGTCCATTTCGGATCAGGCTCCAGGCCGGAAATGTCGAGTTTTGGCCGGAGGGATAACGGCCGCGAATAAGCGCCGGGAATCAGGCTTTCGCCGGTCCCCGAGGCCCGGATCAGATATCGGTTTGCCCGTGCTCTGGCAACCCGTATAACGGCCTTGGCTTTCGACCCATCCCCATCATTTCCGACGTGCCATTCAAGGGCTTGCCGACCACATCCTGATGACCAATCCTCGTATTTTGGTGCTGATTCCCGCCCGCATGGCCGCCACCCGCCTGCCTGGCAAGCCTTTGCTGGAGATAGCGGGGCTCCCCATGATCGTCCACGTACTGCGCCAGGCGCAAGCGGCCAAAATCGGCCGGGTCGCGGTCGCGACCGATACGCCGGAAATCGCCACCATCGTCACCGCCCATGGCGGAGAAGCCGTGATGACCCGCGCCGATCACCCTTCCGGGTCGGACCGGATCTTCGAGGCGCTTGGCGGCCTCGATCCCAAGGGAGAGGCCGAAATCATCATCAATTTGCAGGGCGATTTTCCGACCATAAGTCCGGACAATATCCGTGACGTGATGGCGCCGCTCGCCGACCGGGAAGTCGATATTGCAACGCTCGCAGCCGAAATCCACACCGAGGAGGAAGCCTTCAATCCCAATGTGGTGAAGGCCATCGGCTCGCCGGTTGGCGAGCGGCGGCTGCGCGCGCTTTATTTTACCCGCGCGACCGCACCTCACGGCAAAGGGCCGCGCTACCATCACATCGGCCTTTATGCCTATCGCCGCGCGGCGCTGGAGCGCTTTGTCGGCCTCGCCCCCTCGCCGCTCGAACGGCAGGAGAAGCTGGAGCAATTGCGGGCGCTGGAGGCGGGAATGCGGATCGATATCACGCTGGTGGATACCGTCCCGCGCGGGGTCGATACCCCGGCCGATCTCGAAACCACGCGCCAGATACTCGCGTCCCGGTTCTGACATTCGTATAATGCCCGCAGAGAGATAGTTTACGAATGTCAGAACCAAAGGGACAGGAGTAAATATCAGATTCCAGTGCGGTTTTGGATTTGACATTCGCTTCCAGAGAACTCGCGGCGGCGCTGAAGCGAATGTCAAATCCGCCGCACTGGCCAAAATGTAAGCGGCTGCTACAAGACGCCATGACCAAGACCATGAAAATCGCATTCCAAGGCGAGCCGGGCGCCAACTCCCATATCGCCATCGCTGAGGCCTTTCCAGACGCGCAAGCTCTGCCCTGCCCGACCTTCGAGGACGCACTGGCCGCGATCGCCTCGGGCGAAGCCGAGCTCGGCATGATCCCGATCGAGAATTCGGTCGCGGGTCGCGTCGCCGATATCCATCATCTGTTGCCCCAATCCGGCCTTTTCATCGTCGGCGAATGGTTCCTGCCGATCCACCATCAGTTGATGGCGCCGCGCGGTGCCAAACTGGGCGGCATCAAGACGGTCGAGAGCCACGTCCACGCGCTTGGGCAATGCCGGCGCATCATTCGCAAGCTCGCCATCAAGCCGATCGTCGCCGGCGATACCGCCGGTAGCGCGCGGATCGTGGCTGAGCGCGGCGATAGCAGTTGCGCGGCCATCGCCTCGCGCCTGGCGGCCGAAATTTACGGCCTCGATATCGTGGCCGAAGACATCGAGGACGAAGCCCACAACACCACCCGTTTCGTCGTGCTGGCCCGCGAGGCGAACTGGGCCCAACAAAGCTCAGGCCCGCTCGTCACCACTTTTGTTTTCAGGGTGCGCAATTTGCCGGCAGCCCTTTACAAGGCGCTCGGCGGCTTTGCCACCAACGGCGTCAACATGACCAAGCTCGAAAGCTACATGATCGACGGCAATTTCTTCGCCACAGAGTTCTATGCCGATGTCGACGGCCATCCCGACGACCGAAATCTCGTGTTCGCGCTGGAGGAGCTGAAATTCTTCTCGCGCGAATTCCGCATCGTCGGCGTCTATCCGGCTCATCCGTTCCGCGCCACCTTCAGCGAACAGCAGACATGAGCGGGAGCCGTCACGCGGCCACCTTCTTGACCAACCCAAAGGCGTCAGCGAGCAGCGAATACGACTTCTTGCGCGCCTCATGGTCGAAGACCGCCGTGATCACCATCAGCTCGTCGGCCTGACTGGCCGACATCATCGGCTCAAGCTTTTGCATCACGGTTTTGGGGCTGCCGACAAACAGCCGCGCACGGTTGCGCGCGATCGTGGCGCGGTCGCTGTCCGTATAGGGATAGTCTATCGCTTCCTCGATGCTCGGCAGCGGACGATATTGTCCGCGGTCGCGCCAGAGCCGGTTGAGGTCCATCGACAATGCGAGCCGCTCGGCCTCCGCATCCGTCTCCGCCGCAATCACCGCCACGGTGAGAATGGCGTGCGGCTCGGCACGCCAGCCCGACGGCTTGAAATGGGCGCGGTAATTCGTCATCGCGGCAAGCGCGTCATAGGACGCAAAATGATGCGCGAACGCAAAGCCCATGCCGACCTGGGCGGCAAGCTCTGAACTGTAATCGCTTGAACCAAGCAACCAGATCGGCGGCAGCGGCGTATCATTGGGCATCGCCACCACTTGGTTGAAGGGATGGTTGGGTGGAAAATCCCGCGTCTCCCACAGCGTCAATTCATGCAGCCGTTCGAGGAAATCATCGCCCTCGCGGGCGTCGAGCCGGCTCCGCAAAGCATAGGCGGTCGCACCATCGGTGCCCGGCGCCCGGCCAAGCCCAAGGTCGATCCGTCCCGGAAACAGCGCCTCCAGCATCTTGAACCGCTCCGCCACCATCAGCGGCGCATGGTTTGGCAACATGACACCGCCGGAGCCGACGCGAATGTTCTTCGTCACCGCCGCGATCTGCCCGATCATGAGATCGGGCGCGGGGCTTGCGACCGAGGCGAGATTGTGATGCTCGGCCAGCCAATAACGCGTGAAGCCGAGCGCGTCCGCATGGCGGGCGAGATCGATGCTGTTTTGCAGCGCCGCGGCGGGTTTGGTGGCTGAGGTGACCACCGAGAGATCGAGGACGGAAAGTGGAATCATGGCCATGACGTTAGTGCCGTGGGCGAGGCGCACAACATGGCCTTGCGCGGGCCAGGGTCCCTGCACCCACGTTGTCGGCAATCGAGCCCCGACAATATTGTTGGGCAAAATATTTTTTATATCTTACATATTTCATATGCCCACCATAACTTTCATGGTTTAATTCACATAAGATATTGTTTATTAATTATAATATAAATTTACCCAATAGCCCACCATCATTCACTTTTATCATAAAATTCTTTTATTTTTACAAATATTGGGCAATTTCCCAATTAAGATGGGCTATAAGCCAAAGGACCTTTCGCTTATTTTGAAGGTTCAAAAAACAGCCGGGGCGGCGTCGCGGAGTTTGTCAAATAGCCATGAGTGAAGCCACGCTTTCCCATTTGAACAGCCCGCGCGCGCCGAAACATCCGGCGATTTCCTTCGAATTCTTCCCGCCCAAAACCGCGGAGATGGAGAAGAGCCTATGGGAGACCATCAATCGGCTGGCGCCTCTCGCTCCCAACTTCGTGTCGGTGACTTATGGCGCCGGGGGATCGACCCGCGAGCGAACCCATTCCACCATCGCGCGCCTTCTCACCGAGACCGAATTGCTGCCGGCGGCGCATCTGACCTGCGTCGGGGCCGCGCGCGGCGAGATCGACGAGATCGTGCGCCGCTATCACGCGACCGGCGTCCGCCACATCGTGGCGTTGCGCGGCGATCCGCCCAGTGGTATCGGCGCGCCGTTTACGACCCATCCCGATGGCTATCAGACCTCGTCCGAACTTGTGGCCGGCATCAAGAAGCGCTTTCCCGATATCGACGTGTCGGTCTCGGCCTATCCGGAGAAGCATCCGGAGAGCGCGAGCTTCGAGGCCGATATCGACGGGCTCAAGGCCAAAATCGATGCCGGCGCGACGCGTGCCATCACCCAGGTCTTTTTCGATAACGATCTTTACTTCCGCTATCTCGACCGGGTTCGCGCACGCGGCATTTTCATCCCGATCGTGCCCGGCATCATGCCGATGCATAATTTCAAGCAGGCGCGATCCTTCGTGACCCGCGCCGGCACCACCGTGCCGAATTGGCTGGCCGAAAAATTCGACGGCCTCGACGACGACGCCGAGACCCGCAAGCTCGTGGCCGCGACGGTGGTGGCGGGCCAAGTGCAGAAGCTCAACAAGCATGGCGTCGATACTTTCCATTTCTACACCATGAACCGCGCCGATCTCGTGTTTGCGATCTGCCATTTGCTCGGCATCCGGCCCGCGGGCGCGCAGAAAGCGGCTTGAACGATGGCCGCGTCCATCTCGCCGAAGCGAACCGCTCTGCTCGCGGCCGCCGCGAAGCGCATCCTCGTGCTTGATGGCGCCATGGGCACCATGATCCAAGCGCTTGCCTTGGATGAGAAAGGTTTCCGCGGCGCGCGGTTTGCGGGCTTCCACCGCGACGTCAGGGGCAACAACGATCTTCTGATTCTGACTCAGCCGCAGGCCATCGAGGACATCCACGCCGCCTATTTGCGCGCCGGCGCCGACATCGTCGCCACCAACACCTTCTCCTCGACCTCGATCGCGCAGGCCGATTACGACATGTCGGACCTCGCTTATGAACTCAACCGCGACGGCGCCAAACTCGCTTGCGCCGCCGCGATGCGCGTCAACCGAGAGGACGGTAAGCCGCGCTTCGTCGCCGGCGCGATCGGTCCGACCAATCGCACCGCCTCGATCTCGCCCGACGTATCGAACCCGGGCTATCGCGCCGTCACCTTCGACGATTTGCGTTTGGCTTACGGCGAACAGATCGAAGGCCTGCTCGATGGCGGCGTCGATCTGCTCCTGGTTGAGACCATTTTCGATACGCTCAACGCCAAGGCGGCGCTTTATGCGATCGCCGAGATCACGGACGCGCGCGGCATCGACGTGCCGGTGATGATCTCGGGCACCATCACCGATAAATCCGGCCGGCTGTTGTCCGGACAACTTCCGGAAGCGTTCTGGAACTCGGTGCGCCACGCCAAACCGATCACGATCGGCTTCAATTGCGCGCTCGGCGCCGAAGATTTGCGCAGCCACATCGCCGATATCGGCCGCATCGCCGATACGCTGGTGTGTGCTTATCCCAATGCCGGCCTGCCCAACGAATTCGGCCAATATGACGAAAGCCCGGACTATATGGCGCGCTTGATCGGCGAATTCGCCGCCGCAGGTCTCGTCAATGTGGTCGGCGGCTGCTGCGGCACCACGCCCGAGCATATCGCCGCGATCGCCGCGGCGGTCGCCCCGCACAGGCCGCGCGCGATTGTGAAAATCGAGCCGCGCCTGCGGCTTTCGGGCCTTGAGCCGTTCGAACTGACGCCGGCCATTCCCTTCGTCAATATCGGCGAGCGCACCAATGTCACCGGCTCGGCGAGATTCCGCAAGCTGATCACCTCGGGCGATTATGCCGCGGCGTTGCAGGTCGCTCGCGATCAGGTCGAGAACGGCGCGGTCCTTATCGACGTCAACATGGACGAGGGACTGCTCGATTCCGAGGCGGCGATGGTAACTTTCCTCAACCTTCTCGCCGCCGAACCCGACATCGCCCGCGTTCCCGTGATGATCGATTCCTCGAAATTCAACGTGATCGAGGCCGGCTTGAAATGCGTGCAGGGCAAGCCGGTCGTCAATTCGATCTCGATGAAGGAAGGCGAGGATAAATTCATCCATGAAGCCGGCATCGCCCGGCGTCACGGCGCGGCCGTGGTGGTGATGGCGTTCGACGAAAAGGGCCAAGCCGACACGCTCGCGCGCAAAACCGAAATTTGCGCCCGCGCCTACGACATTCTCGTCCATCGCGTCGGCTTTCCGCCGGAAGATATCATCTTCGATCCGAATATTTTCGCGATCGCGACCGGCATTGAGGAACATAACAATTACGGCCTCGACTTCATCGAAGCCGCGCGCTGGATTCGGCAAAACCTGCCGCACGCGCATGTCTCGGGGGGCGTCTCCAATCTCTCGTTTTCGTTCCGCGGCAATGAGCCGGTGCGCGAAGCCATGCATTCGGTGTTTCTCTATCATGCGATTCACGCCGGCATGGATATGGGCATCGTCAATGCCGGCCAGATGATCGTCTATGACGACATCGATCCAGGGCTGCGCCAGGTTTGCGAGGACGTGATTCTCAACCGCGACTCGAGCGCCTCCGAGCGGCTGCTCGCTTTGGCCGAAAAATTCCGCGGCCAGGGAAAGAAGAGCGAGACGCATGACCTCGCCTGGCGCGAATGGCCGGTCGACAGGCGCCTCTCCCACGCGCTGGTCCACGGCATCACCGAATTTATAGAGGCCGACACCGAAGACGCGCGAGGCCTCGCCACGCGTCCGCTCGATGTGATCGAGGGGCCGCTGATGGCCGGCATGAACATCGTCGGCGACCTCTTTGGCGACGGCAAAATGTTTTTGCCGCAGGTCGTCAAATCCGCCCGCGTGATGAAGCAGGCGGTCGCCTATCTGATGCCGTTCATGGAAGAAGAGAAGGCACGCAATCTTGCCAATGGCGTGGCCGGCGACGGCCGCCATACCGCCGGCAAAATCGTACTTGCGACCGTCAAGGGCGACGTCCACGACATCGGCAAGAACATCGTCGGCATCGTGCTGCAATGTAACAATTTCGAGGTGATCGACCTCGGCGTGATGGTGCCGGCCGCGAAAATCATCGAGACCGCCAAGCGCGAGAACGCCGACCTTATCGGCCTTTCCGGCCTGATCACGCCCTCGCTCGACGAGATGAGCTTCCTCGCTTCCGAGCTGCAACGTGAGGGGCTGGACGTGCCGCTTCTGATCGGCGGCGCCACCACGAGCCGAGTCCACACCGCCGTGAAGATCGAGCCGAATTACCGATCTGGCCCCGTGGTTCATGTCAATGATGCAAGCCGCGCCGTCGGCGTGGCGTCTTCCCTGCTCTCGCCCGACAAGCGCGAGGCCTATGCGGCGGAGGTGCGGGCCGAATACACCAGGATCTCGGCGGCGCATTTCCGTAAGCAAGCCGGCAAGAAGCGCCTGACACTGAAGGATGCGCGCAATAACGCGGTTAGACTCGACTTTGCCGGAACGCCGCCACCGCGCCCCTCTTTTCTCGGCACCAAGACGTTTCGGGATTACGACCTCGCGGAATTGGCCGACTATATCGATTGGACGCCGTTCTTCCAGACCTGGGAGTTGGCCGGGCGCTTTCCCGCCATTCTCGATGATCCCAAAATCGGCGAGGCCGCGCGTTCGCTTTACGACGACGCCCGCAAGATGCTGCATCGGATCATCCGGGAGAAATGGTTCACCGCGCGGGCCGTGATCGGCTTTTGGCCGGCGAACGCAAAAGGCGACGACATCCTTGTCTATGCCGATGAAACGCGCCAAACACCGATCGCGACGCTGCACACTTTACGCCAGCAGCTCGAAAAGCGCGACGGCCGCTTCAATACGGCTTTGTCGGATTTCATCGCGCCGCGCGAAAGTAGCATCGCCGATTATATCGGCGGCTTCCTGGTCACCGCTGGCATCGGCGAGGACGCCGTGACCGAGCATTTCAAGAAGGCGAACGACGATTATTCCTCGATCCTGTGCAAGGCGCTGGCCGACCGCCTCGCGGAGGCCTTTGCCGAACGCATGCATGCGCGCGTGCGCCGCGAATTCTGGGGCTACGCGCCGGATGAGAATCTTTCGGCCCAGGATCTGATCCTGGAGAAGTACCAGGGTATTCGCCCCGCGCCCGGCTACCCCGCGCAGCCCGATCACACCGAGAAGGCGAATTTGTTTACGCTGCTCAATGCCGAGGCGGCCTGCGGCGTGAAGCTGACCGAAAGCTTTGCGATGTGGCCGGGCTCCTCGGTATCGGGGCTTTATTTCAGTCATCCTGAAAGCTTCTATTTCGGCGTCGGCAAGATCGAGCGCGATCAGGTGGAAGACTACGCCGAGCGCAAGGGATTTGGCGTGGACGAGACCGAACGCTGGCTCGCACCTGTTTTGAATTACATTCCCGCGCGGGATCGATCGGCGCAGGACGACAGCGTGAAAGAGGCGATGCCGACGCTCGCATCGTCCTCGGCGCGGCCGGCCAACGACATCGCTTCGCCGGAATTGCAATCGCACCCGCCCGGTTGCACCTGCGCGGTGCATTTGGCCTGGCGCAAGACCAAGGTCGGCGCGGGGTAGGCGTCCTACCCCTGTCGTCGTCCCCGCCTAGACGTGGACGGATTCAATTTTCAAATAGCCGATCGCAATTTCGCTTTCCGTCATCACCGGGATTGTTGGTCTTGGCGTCATTGCGAGCGAAGTGAAGCAATCCAGACTTGTCGCGTCAAAGCCTGGATTGCTTCGTCG
>DATGJS010000288.1:0-12838 GCA_035295025.1 Bradyrhizobium sp. | reverse complement strand
TGAGGCGACGACCTCGAAGATTTCCGAGGACGTTTTGTTTTATTGCGTGCAGCGGGGCTTGAGCCAGGAAGAGGCGGTCGGTCTCGTCGTCAACGGCTTCGTCAAGGACGTGCTGCAGCAGTTGCCGATGGAATTCGCGGTCGAGGCGCAGAAGCTGATCTCGATCTCGCTGGAAGGCTCGGTCGGATGACTTCGTTGATATCGTCATTGCGAGCGAAGCGAAGCAATCCAGTGGACAAAAACGAGACTGGATTGCTTCGTCGCAAGAGCTCCTCGCAATGACGAGCTTTTAAATCTTAAGGACCAAGCGAATGGCATTACTCGAAGTCAAAAATCTGCACGTTCGTGTCGAAGATCGTGAGATCCTTCACGGGCTGTCGCTCACCGTGAACAAGGGTGAGGTGCATGCGATCATGGGGCCGAATGGCTCCGGCAAATCGACGTTGTCGCATGTCATCGCCGGCAAGCCCGGTTATGAAGTCACCTCGGGCGAAATCCTGTTCAAGGGTGAAGACCTCCTGGACATGTCGCCTGACGAGCGCGCCGCCAAGGGCGTGTTCCTGGCGTTCCAATATCCGGTGGAAATTCCGGGCGTCGCCACCATGACCTTTCTGCGCACGGCATTGAACGCGCAGCGCAAAGCGCGCGGCGAGAGCGAATTCTCGACGCCTGATTTTCTGAAGAAAGTGCGTGAAGTCGCCAAAAGCCTGAACATTCCGCAAGACATGCTCAAGCGCGGCGTCAATGTCGGTTTCTCCGGCGGCGAAAAGAAGCGCAACGAGATTTTACAGATGGCGTTGTTCGAGCCGGCGGTTTGCATCCTCGACGAAATGGATTCCGGGCTGGATATCGACGCACTGCGGATCGCGGCTGACGGTGTGAACGCGTTGCGTTCGTCCGATCGCGCGATGGTGGTGATTACGCATTATCAGCGGCTTCTCAATTATATCGTGCCGGATTTTGTGCATGTGATGTCGAGGGGGCGGGTGGTCAAAAGCGGCGATAAGCAGCTCGCGCTGGAGCTTGAGGCTTCCGGCTACGCGCAGTTTGAGGACGCGGCCTGATGAATTTGGCGTTGGCAAAAACCGACACGGTCCGATCGAGCGATATCCTCGCTCGCGCGCGCGACCGGCTGCCCGGTACGGGCAAGGTCGCCGAGGCGCGCGGGCGGGCATTCGAGATTTTTGAGCGTGAAGGCCTGCCGCATCGGCGCCTCGAAGATTGGAAATATACTGACCTGCGGGCCCTGATGCGGGAAGCGCTGCCGTTGGCCGCGGCGCCGGCTGCCGCCGCATTGGAGCGCGCCGAAAAGGCGATTGTCGCGCTCAAGACGGCCAATTCCTGTCGGCTTGTGTTGGTCGATGGCGTGCTGGCGCCTGCGCTCTCCGATCTGGCGGCACATGAGGCCGGCGTTCGCGTGCGGACCTTGCGGGAGGTGTTGGAAGGCGGCAGCGCCGATCTTCTCGACAATGGCGCGGCTTCGGGAGCGATGATTGCGCTTAACGCGGCGATGGCGACCGACGGCGTGGTGATCGACATTGCCGATGGTACGGTACTGACCAAAACACTTCACATTGTGCATGTCGCGGCCCGGGCCTCGGCCGGGGCCTATACCCGCTCGTCCCTGACACTGGGTAAGGCTGCGCGGGCGACGCTTCTGGAAAGTTTTGTCGCCGCCGATGGCGCCCAATCCTATCAGGTCAATGACGCCATTGCGGTTCGGCTCGGCCAGGGCGCCGAGCTGGAGCATGTGCGGTTGATGGCCGATGGCGCGGATGCGGCCAACGTCACGACCGCGATTTTTACCGTCGATGCGAACGCGCGCCTGACCACCTTCAACTTGACGAGCGGCGGCGCGTTGAGCCGTTATCAGGGCTATGTTACGTTCGCGGGCGAGGGCGCCGAGGTGAACGCCAATGGCGTCAACCTCCTCAACGGCCGCCAGCATGCCGACACCACGCTATTCCTCGATCACGCGGTGCCGAATTGCACGAGCCGCGAGATCTTTCGCGCCGTTATCGACGATCGCGGGCATTCGGTGTTCCAGGGCCGCATCATCGTGCGTCCCGATGCGCAGAAGACCGACGCCAAAATGATGACGCGGGCGTTGCTGTTGTCCGATGAGGCGGAAGCCGACAACAAGCCGGAATTGGAAATCTTTGCCGACGATGTGACATGTGGCCATGGCGCAACCACCGGCGCGCTCGACGAGAGCCTGTTGTTTTATTTGCGCGCGCGCGGGCTTTCCGAGAAGGAAGCCCAAGCGCTGTTGATTCAAGCCTTTGTCGGCGAAGCCATCGAATCTATCGCAAGCGAGGCGTTGCGCGAATTGGCGATGTCGGCCGCGCGGCGTTGGCTGGCGGCGAAAGGATGACCATGCTGCATCCTGCGGTCGCAAATGGCTCTTACGATGTAATGCGTCTGCGGCAGGATTTTCCCGCGCTGGCTGCGAAGGTCTATGGCAAACCGCTCGTCTATCTCGACAATGCGGCTTCCGCGCAAAAGCCGAACGCCGTGCTCGACCGAATGACGCAAGCCTACAAAAGCGAATACGCTAATGTGCATCGCGGCCTGCATTATCTCGCCAATGCCGCGACCGAAGCCTATGAGGGGGGCCGCGCCAAGGTCGTCAAATTTCTCAACGCGGCACGCCCAGAGGAAATCGTCTTTACCCGCAATGCCACGGAAGCGATCAATCTCGTGGCATCGTCCTGGGGCGTGCCGAACATCAAAGACGGCGACGAGATCGTGCTCTCGATCATGGAGCACCATTCCAACATCGTCCCCTGGCATTTTCTGAGAGAGCGTCATGGCGCCGTCCTCAAATGGGCGCCGGTCGATGACGAAGGCAATTTCCTGGTCGAGGAGTTCGAAAAGCTGTTGTCGCCGCGCACCAAGCTTGTCGCGGTCACGCAGATGTCGAACGCGCTCGGCACCATCGTTCCGGTCAAGGAGATCGTGAAGATCGCCCACGATAAGGGCATTCCGGTGTTGATCGACGGCAGCCAGGCGGCCGTGCATCTTGCGATCGACGTGCAGGATATGGACGCGGATTTCTACGTCTTTACCAGCCACAAGCTTTACGGCCCGACCGGAATCGGCGTGCTCTACGCCAAACACGATCATCTCGTGGCGATGCGGCCCTATAATGGTGGCGGCGAAATGATCCGCGAAGTCGCGCGCGACTGGGTTACCTATGGCGATCCACCGCATAAATTCGAGGCGGGGACGCCGCCGATCGTCGAGGCGATCGGGCTTGGCGCGGCCATCGATTATGTCAATTCGATCGGCAAAGAGCGCATCGCGACCCACGAGCACGATCTGCTCGCTTACGCGGAATCCCGCCTGCGCGAGATCAACTCGTTGCGCATGATCGGCACGGCCAAAGGCAAGGGGCCGGTGATCTCCTTCGAGATCAAGGGAGCGCACCCGCACGATGTCGCCACCGTGATCGACCGGCAGGGGGTTGCGGTGCGTGCCGGCACCCATTGCGTGATGCCGCTTTTAGAGCGTTTCAATGTGACGGCGACGTGCCGGGCCTCGTTCGGGATGTATAATACGCGCGAGGAAGTCGACCATTTGGCGAGTGCGCTGATCAAGGCGCGGGAATTGTTCGCATGACCGATACAGTCGAAGCCAAGGACGTTGAGGCCAAGAATTTGGAAGCCAAAACTTCCAACATGGAGACGCATTCGGCGTTGCCGCCGGAGGAAACCGAGCGGCTGAGCGGGGAGATCGTGGCCGCGTTGAAAACCGTGTTCGACCCGGAAATTCCGGCCGACATTTACGAACTCGGCTTGATCTATAAGGTCGATCTGAAGGACGACCGTTCCGTCGATCTGATGATGACGTTGACGACGCCCAATTGCCCGGCGGCCGGCGAGTTGCCGCAGATGGTGGAGAACGCGGTGGCGAGCGTTCCCGGCGTCGGCGTCGTGAACGTGAATCTGGTTTGGGATCCGGCTTGGACGCCGGACCGGATGTCCGACGAGGCCCGCCTCGTCCTCAATATGTGGTGAGCCTTCGCCTTTAACATTGAACCGCCATTGAAGTGGCCTCGGGATTGCCCACATGACCGATATGACCCCAGCATCGCCCGCCCAGAAGCCGAAGCTGCGCCCACGTCCGCAAGTCATGAAGCTGACGGAAGCCGCCGCTCAACGCATTGCCGAACTGACAAAACGCGCCGATTCCGAGATCGTGGGTTTGCGGGTTGGCGTCAAGAATGGCGGTTGCGCCGGACAATCCTACACGGTCGAATATGCCCATGATGTACGTCCGACCGATGAGATCGTCGAGGACAAGGGCGTGAAAATCCTGGTCGATCCCAAGGCGGTACTGTTTCTGCTCGGCACCGAGATGGATTACAAATCCGACAAGATGCAGGCCCAGTTCATTTTCAATAACCCCAATCAAGTCGGGGCTTGCGGCTGCGGGGAATCCGTCCAGCTCAAGCCGGCAAAGATGGAAGGCTGAGGCGCGCCAGAAAAAAGTATCGTCACACCCGCGCTCGAATGGGCCGCAGCAAGAATGCGGGAAGATGCGAGTGATCCGCCGGTTCCGGCGCGGGCTTTGCGTGCGATTCTGATCTGCGGCGCGGTGGCGCATGTGGCGAGGAATCGGCGACCGGCGGCGTCGCAATCGGTGCAAGCTCCGCTTGAACGGGTTGCGATGGGTTGCGGCTGCCGCCGCTTCGCCGCTTGCGGCCGCCGCGCGAACCTTCCCGACCGCCCTCGCGAGGCGCGCGCGGCTCGTGATGAGGTGCGCCTTCCGCGAGAAACGGCTCGTTGCTCTGCTCGGCGAACGGAATGCTTTGTCCGATCAGTTTTTCGATCGCTGTCATCGACTTCTGGTCGAGCGGGGTGACGATGGAAATCGCGGTGCCGGTGCGGCCGGCGCGCCCGGTGCGGCCGATCCGGTGGACGTAATCGTCGGCGTGATGCGGAACGTCGAAATTGAACACGTGGCTGACGGCTGGAATATCGAGGCCGCGGGCGGCGACGTCGGAGGCGACCAAAAGCGGGATTTCGCCTTTGCGGAATTGATCGAGCGCGGCCGTCCGCGCGGATTGATCCATGTCGCCATGCAGCGCGCCGACGCTGAAGCCATGCTTTTGCAGCGATTTATGCAAAACCGCGACCTCGCGTTTGCGGTTGCAGAAAATGATCGCGTTGTTGAGATCCTTGGCATCCCGCAACAGGCGGCGGAGAATCTCACGCTTCTCATGGGCATCGCGTCCCGCGGGGATCTGCAACTGGGTGACGGTGGCGACGGTCGTTGCCGGCCTGGAAACCTCGACCTTTTCGGGGTTATGCAGGAAAGCTTCCGTGATCCGCCGGATCTCCGGCGGCATGGTCGCGGTGAAGAACAGCGTCTGGCGGGTGAAGGGCACCAATTTGCAGATGCGCTCGATATCGGGAATGAAGCCCATGTCGAGCATCCGGTCGGCTTCGTCGATCACGAGCAGTTCGACGCCGGTAAGCAATAAGCCGCCGCGTTCGGTATGATCGAGAAGGCGGCCGGGCGTTGCGATCAGCACATCGACGCCGCGCGTCAGTTTGGAATCTTGATCACCAAAGGAAACGCCGCCGATCAAAAGCGCGACGTTGAGTTTTTGCCCGGCGCCATAGCGGTCGAAATTTTCCTTGACCTGGGCTGCGAGTTCGCGCGTCGGCTCCAGGATCAAGGTGCGGGGCATCCTGGCGCGCGCGCGGCCTTTTTCCAGGATCGTGAGCATCGGAAGGACGAAAGCGGCGGTCTTGCCGGTGCCGGTCTGGGCGATGCCGAGCACGTCACGAC
The DNA here is from genome assembly GCA_035295025.1 of Bradyrhizobium sp. Classification (GTDB taxonomy): domain Bacteria; phylum Pseudomonadota; class Alphaproteobacteria; order Rhizobiales; family Xanthobacteraceae; genus Bradyrhizobium. The sequence continues at coordinate 7,039 of DATGJS010000288.1, read as the reverse complement.
GGGCCAGGACGTGAGGAATCGCTTGTTCCTGAATGGGGGTCGGGGTCGTGTAACCGGTCGCTGCGACGGCGGCTAGCACCTTGTCGGACAGGCCGAGATGGGAAAAAGACATTGAGTCTCTAAAGCTCTGGTTCTGAAGTTCACACGTTATTTGTGGCACCTCCGATGCGAACTTCGGAATCAAAGGAGCTCTGGTAACCTGTCGATCCTAGTGCGGCTGTGAAATTGAAGCACTAGCAGATACCACCGTCTGGAATCTAAAAAAGAAGATCGCGTTCGATCCCGGAACGGCACGGAAATTTGCACGGGATTCAAACAGGCGGCATGATCAAGATATCGCGCTTCGATATTGAGCCGCGTCGAGCCGGAACATAGGCGCGAACCGGCCAAAGTCAATGGAGCGGGAGCCGGTAGCGTTGAAAAACCTTAATGTTTTGCCACAAAATCCGGATTATTCGTTGATGTCGTGGTCGCCGTCGCGAAGGGCGGAACGGTTGAACCCGTGGCTTGGAGCCGCCGACCATAGCAGTGGGCCGCCATGTCAGGCCGGTCGAGCGAGAAACGAAGGGATGGCGGATGAGAATCCGACATAGGTTGGCGGCGATCGCCTTGGGCGTTGGAATCCTGCTTCTTCCCGCGCCCGCATTGGCGGAAAAGCGCGTCGCGCTGGTGATCGGCAATAACGACTACAAAAACGTGCCAAGACTTCAGAAGGCGGTCAACGACGCCCGCACCATGGGTGAGACGCTCAAGCAGCTCGGCTTCACCGTCATGCTTGCGGAAAATCAGACCCGGCAGGCCTTCAGCGAAACACTGCTGGCTTTCGACACGGCCGTGGAGCCGGGCGATACCGCGTTTTTCTTTTATGCCGGACATGGGTTTGAAATCGCGGGACAGAACTTCCTGTTGCCGATCGATGTGCCCGCGGCCGGCGAAGGCCAGGAAGATCTGGTGCGGGATGCTTCGGTGCTGGCGGACCGTATCATCCAACGGTTGCAGAACAGGAAAGCGCGCACCGCGATCCTGGTGTTCGACGCGTGCCGCAACAATCCGTTCGAGCGCGCGGGTACCCGCGCGATTGGGGGTGGCGGCGGGCTTGCGCCGATGACGCAATTGCCGGAGGGCGTGTTTTCGGTGTTTTCGGCCGGTCCCCGCCAAACCGCCCTCGATCGTTTGTCGAACAGCGACAACAATCCGAATTCGGTGTTCACCCGTGTCTTCGCCAAGGAAATCCTGCAACCCGGCGAGAATCTCGTTCAGGTCGCTCAGCATACGCGCCGCCTCGTCAGCGAAATGGCGGAAAGCGTGCGCCATAAGCAAATTCCTGTCTATTTCGATCAGATGGTGGACGACGTTTTCTTGAACGGAGCCGAGAAACCGCAAGCTGGCGTGGCAAGCGACACCGCAAAACCATTCGAGCTCGCGCAAAAGGTCGCCGTTTTGCCGCCGATACTGGCGCCGCGCGTGCCGAAGGAAGATTCGCTCAACGCGCCGATTGCGACCTTCTCCCGTCACAATGGCGGTTGGACGGTTGTGTTTTCGGTCCTCGATCCGACGCTTGGAATTTCCTGGCGGATGGGAGGAGCCGGCGATTTCCGCGAAACCGGCTTTCTCGACACGTTCGATTCGCGAACCCGTCGGCGGATGCCCAACCCATCCGTCGAACTCCCTGCGGACGCGAGCGCGGCGACGATCGAAGTCCGTTACATCGACGCGTTTGGGGCCATGCAGGGGCCGTTTCCGATCAAATTCGATCCCGAGGCGGCCCTGATTCATGATCAGCGGAAAATCCTGGAATTGACCGCGACGAGCTGGCTGTCGTTTCGCGAATTCAACGGGCTCCTGGTTTATTATACGCATCTGCTGTCGTATCGTTGCGCGATCCGCGAAGTCCGCATCGGCGTCGATACGACGGTGCCCGATCAAGCGCTCAAAATGCCGCCATGTAATATGAAAGACCCGCTCGTCATTCCCTCCGACGCCAAGCCCTATCTCAAGCTCTCGCCTTCGAACCAATTCGTTTCGGTGGAATTGACCTATCGCGACGGCAGCGTTTCGGAAATCAAGAGCTTCCGCCGTTGAAGATAGAGTGCTGCGCGCCCACTGCAAAGCTGATCAAAAATTTGTGTAGGGTGGGCAAAGGCGCATTTTGCGCCGTGTCCACCATTCGCGCGACTCGTTGGCTTTGCCCATCTTCGGAAATTCAGCGCTTGCTCTGCCAGATCAGCACGAGGCCGAGGGCGGCGAGTGCGGCGCCATAGCCGGCCCATTGGATCTGCCGGATCATGAAGCTTGAGGCGGGCCAAGTGATCATGCCGGTGCCTTGACCGATCCATAAAACCCCAAGCGCCACGGCAAGAAGACCAAAAACAAGCAGCAGGTTACGCATGGAATTTCCTCCGGTGGCGGCATGGGTCGTTTGCGACCGTCATTGCGAGCGGAGCGAAGCAATCCAGGAGCGAGAAAGCAAGAAGAACTGGATTGCTTCGTCGCGGAGCCTGTCATCGGGCGCGCATTCGCGCGACCCGTTGGCTCCTCGCAATGACAGGAGAAGACCGCCCAAGGCACAAAAAAGCCCCGGACCATGCCGGGGCTTTTAAACGCGTAATCCGATCAGATCAATACTTCGCCACCACCGGGCCGCCCCAATTGAAGCGGTAGACCAGTGAGGTCGAGATCGTCTGCACGAAAGGCTTGAAGGTATCCGAGTTGCCCGTCAGAGCGCCGTTGGCGATGAAGGTTTCCGCCAAGGTCGCGCGGTTGAAGTAAGACGCACGGTATTCGGTCTTCATGAACCAGCCCGGCGCGTTGATGCCGAAAATGTTCAAATTGTTTTCGACACCGCCGCCGACAAACCATCCGCTGCGATTGAAGGATGGCGTTGCAACGGTCGCCGCGCCGCCAAAAACGGAGCCGAGCGAGGAGCTCGACCAATAGGACTGCGTAAAGCCGGTATTGAGATAGGAGTATACATTCGGCGCCACGAGATAACCCAGCCTGACACCCGCGGCCCAGCTATCGCGAAGCTTCTCAGTGCCGGTCAGCGCGCTAAGCTCATCGTTGATTGATCCTCGAAGACTGCCGAACTGGCCATCGGCGAAGACACCGGCCACCCAGGAGTGATTGAACTGCCAGTCGTAGCCGGCACCGACCGTGCCGAACCAGCCGTCACCACCCTGGCGCTGATTGACAGTCCCCACTCCAGCCGCGTTCAAAGTGATATTACTGGCATCCCAAACACCGCCACCGACGCCACCGAAGATGTAAAAGCCGGTCCAGCTCGGGGTCGGTTCGACCATGGTCGGAGCCTTGCTATAGGTCCGCGCGGGAAGGTCCGCGGCGAGCGCCGTCCCACCAAAGGCTGCGACAGCAGCGAGTGCCAATACCAACTTTTTCATTTCAAAGCCCTCAAGCGTTAGCACTCAAACCGTGCCCCGTTTCGAATCTGTGTCACGTTTATAAACATTTCCGGCCAAAAAGCTGTTGCCGGTCGGGCACACTTGTCCGAAAACGGGCGTGTCCACAGGGGATGTTGCGGTTAAAAACCTTTTAATTTCAATGCGTAGGGTAGGCAAAGGCGCTTTTCGCGCGCATGCCCACCTCAAAGATTCGGAAACCGCGAAGTCACACGTCGAGAAGCTCTTCGCTGGCGAACTCGGCCTTGTCGGAAATGAAGGCAAAGCGTGCTTCCGCCTTCGTTCCCATCAGCCGCTCGACGGAATCGGCGGTGCCCTCGCGGTCGTCGGCGAGCAGCACGACCCGTAGAAGCGTGCGCTTGGACGGGTTCATGGTGGTTTCTTTCAATTGCGCCGGCATCATTTCGCCAAGCCCTTTGAAGCGGCCGATTTCGACCTTGGCGTTGGCGTTGAATTCATTCTTCAACAGCGTATCGCGGTGCGCCTCGTCGCGGGCGTAAACCGTCTTGGCGCCATGGGTGAGGCGGTAGAGCGGCGGCACGGCGAGATAAAGGTGGCCCTCATCGATCAGCCGCGGCATCTGACGGTAGAAGAAGGTAATCAGGAGCGAAGCGATATGGGCGCCATCGACATCGGCGTCGGTCATGATGATGACGCGCGAATAACGCAAATCCTCTTCGCGATAATGCGCGCCCGTGCCGCAACCGATCGCCTGAATCAAATCGGCCAATTGCGCGTTGGCCGTCAGCTTGTCCTTGGTCGCGGAGGCGACGTTGAGGATTTTGCCACGGAGCGGCAGGATCGCCTGGGTCTTGCGATCGCGCGCCTGTTTGGCGCTGCCGCCGGCTGAATCGCCTTCGACGATGAAGAGTTCGCTTCCTTCCGCCGCCGTGTCGGTGCAGTCGGCGAGCTTGCCGGGCAGGCGCAGTTTTTTCACGGCGGTTTTGCGCGAAATCTCTTTCTCCGCGCGGCGGCGCAACCGCTCTTCAGTGCGCTCGACGACAAAATCCAGGAGCTTGTTGGCTTGCAGCGGATTGCCGGAGAGCCAATGGTCGAACGGATCCTTGATGGCTTGCTCGACGATGCGCTGGGCTTCGGCGGTGGCGAGGCGATCCTTGGTCTGGCCCTGAAATTCCGGCTCGCGCACGAAGACCGACAACATCACGGCGGCACCGACCATTACATCTTCGGACGTGATCGAGGTCGCGCGCTTGCCTTGGCCGACGCGCTCGGCGTGATCTTTCAAGCCCCGCAACAGCGCGCTGCGCATGCCCGATTCATGCGTGCCGCCATCCTGCGTCGGGACTGTGTTGCAGTAGGACGATAGAAAACCGTCGGCGTCCGCGGTCCAAGCCACCGCCCATTCGCAGGCCCCATGCGCGCCGACGCGCCCCGATTTGCCGGAAAAAATATCGGGATGCACCAGCGTATCGGCGTGAATTGCCGCGGCCAGATAATCCTTCAAGCCGCCGGGAAAGTGAAAGCTGTCCTCGGTCGGCACATCCTCGATGCCTTTGAGCAGCGCGGGATCACAGTGCCAACGAATTTCCACGCCGCCGAACAGATAGGCTTTGGAGCGCGCCATCTTGAACAAGCGTTGCGGCTTGAACGCGGCCTTGACGCCGAAAATATCGGTGTCGGGGCGAAAACGGATTTTGGTGCCGCGGCGGTTATTGACCTTGCCGAGGTCTTCGAGCTTGCCCTTGGGATGGCCGCGCTCGAACGCCATGCGATAAAGCTTCTGGCCGCGCGCGACCTCGACCTCCAGACGCGACGATAGCGCATTCACCACGGAAACGCCCACGCCGTGCAAGCCGCCCGAGGTCTCATAGACTTTGGAATCGAATTTGCCGCCCGAATGCAGCGTGCACATGATGACTTCGAGCGCCGATTTTTTTGGAAATTTCGGATGCGGATCGACCGGAATGCCGCGGCCATTGTCGGTGACGGTCAAAAAACCATCGCCGTTCAATTCGACCTCGATAAAGGTCGCATGGCCCGCCAGCGCTTCGTCCATCGAATTGTCGATCACCTCGGCGAACAAATGATGCAGCGCTTTTTCGTCGGTGCCGCCGATATACATGCCGGGCCGCCGCCGCACCGGCTCGAGCCCCTCAAGCACTTCGATGTCGCGCGCGGTATAGGTGGCTTCAGAGCCGCTCGCGCGCGAAGCGGCTTTGGGCGCGGCGCGGCCTTTGGTTTCGGCGGATGCGAACAGATCGTTCGAGGTTTTATTTTTTGTCGGTGATTTCAGTGCTTTGGTCATATCTTTTCATGTGTAGCGCGCGGGCGACAGGCGCGGCGAATCGGGCTCCCCTGACTATGCCACGGATGGGTTCAAAAAGTGACGGGTGAGGAGGTGGGGTCAATAGCTTCGCCATTGTGACTTGATGTTGCCGAAGCCGCCAGTTTAATGACGCTAAAAGCGGGGGAAGGGCCGATCGCTATGGAAGATCTCACGCGCGCGCTGGCCGACTTCGTGCGCGACCACCAGGTCTGGGCTTCGCCGATCGTTCTGTTATTGGCATTCGGGGAATCGCTTGCTTTCATCTCGCTGCTGATTCCGGCGTGGGGCGCGTTGGTGGCGATCGGCGCGTTGATTGGGGTGAGCGGCATCAGCTTCTGGCCGGTATGGATCGCGGGCGGCATTGGGGCCGCGCTCGGCGATTGGGTCTCTTATTGGTTCGGCTTCAGGTACAAGGAGCAGGTCGCGCAGATGTGGCCGCTGTCGCGCTACCCGGAAATTCTGCCGCGCGGTGAGGCCTTCGTGAAATCCTGGGGCGTGCCGAGCATTTTCATCGGGCGGTTTTTCGGACCCTTACGCGCCTCCGTGCCTCTGGCGGCCGGAATTTTCGAGATGCCGTATTGGCAATTCCAGACAGCGAATTTCGTTTCCGCGTTGGTCTGGTCGGCGGCGCTGCTCCTGTTCGGCGACGTGATCGGAGAAATCATCGAGTGGCTTTGGCGGGTCGTTTGACGGCTCTTGCGGAAGATTATTCACCAATGGCCCATGTGAGAGCCTGGAAAACCTTGACGGCGCACGGCCGTGGCCTTATAGGCCGCCCCATGATCAACGCCGTGACCACCTTGTTTGGCCGCCGTCGTCGCCGCAGCTTTGCGGTGGAGGCGGTCGTTCGCGTTTAAGATCATCGCCTTTGCCGCCGGATCCGGTCCGCGGCATTCTTTCTCCTGCCAGCGCATCCGATCCGGCGGCTTGAGGTCGCCAAGCCCAGCAGGAGTTTGACGATGTATACGCCTCCCTTGTTCAAGCAGGACCGCGCCGCGAGCCTCGCGTTTGCGGACGAGCGTGGCTTTGGCATGGTCTGCGCCTGGAGCGGGACAAGGCCGGTCGCCTCTCTGCTGCCGTTTTATTTGAGTGAGGCCGATGATGGTTCGCTACAGGCCCTGTTTCATGTCGCCCGGCAAAATCCACTTGTGGCGCTGGCGGACGGCAGGCACGCCTGGCTTCTCGCGGTCAACGGTCCCGATGCCTATGTATCGCCGGACTGGTACGTCTCTCCCGATCAGGTGCCGACCTGGCTTTACCAATCCGTTCACCTGACGGGGAGCGTGCGGGTTCTGTCGGACGAGGAACTCGCGGTTCAGATCGATGCGCTGAGCGC
>DATGJS010000287.1:0-15138 GCA_035295025.1 Bradyrhizobium sp. | reverse complement strand
CAAGTTCGATTTGGCGTTCGGTGAAGGGCTCAACCCGCGCGCGTGAAAGACCGAACGCGCCGATCGGTTCGCCTTCCCGCAGCAAGGGTACACCAAGAATAGTCCGGATAAGGTTCCCATGTGCCACATGGCGGGCGGCATGTTCGGAATCGGCGGCAATATCGGCGATCTGGACGGCACGGCGTTCCAGCAAGCATCGGCCGATTGCCGTCCCGCGGCCAGGGGCATACGAAACGCTTCGGATGATCGTCTCTAGATCGGGCGACATCGCCGATACCGCCGCCGTGCGGAAATCGTCGCCGAGGGGCAGCGCGAGATGTCCGGAAGCGGCATCGCAAAGCCGTCGTGCCTTTTCGACCATCGCTTCGAACACCACTTGCAGATCGCCTGGCGACGAATTGATGACGCCGAGCACTTCGGCCGTTGCCGTCTGTTGCGCCAGCGTCTCCTGGGTCTCGTTGAACAGCCGCGCGTTGGAGATGGCGACCACGGCCTGATCGGCGAATTTCTGCAAAAGCGCGATCTGCTTGTCGGAGAATGGCCGTACTTCCTGACGATAGATGCTGAATTGTCCGATCGGCGCCCCATCCTTGAGCAGCGGGACGATCAAGAGCGTGCGGACACCGCCGAGATCGGCGGCCGCGCGCGACACTGGATCACCCGAACGATAGCCCTCGGATGCTATTATATCGACGACTTGAACGAATCTTTGCCCGCTCAGCAGGCTTTGCTGCGCACGGCTCGGGCGGTGCTGTCCCTGTTCGAGGTATTCGGCGTAAGCGGGTGGCGCTCCGCGGCTCGCCTCGGCGCACACATACTCGACGTGATAGGTCCATAGGACTCCAATAGGAGCCTCGCATAGCCTCATAGCCTTTTCCAGAATCGCGCCGAATACCGGCGCAAGGTCGCCGGGCGAAGAATTGATGATCTGCAACACTTCGGCGGTCGCGGTCTGTTGTTGGAGTGCCTCGCTGAGCTCGCGCGCCAGCCGGGCGTTCTCTTCCCTGAGATCGGCCTTTGGGTCGGAAGAAAGCGAGGTCATTCATAAAAATCCAGGAAAAGGCAGCGGTGCCGGCGCGGAACCGTGGCTGATTATTTCATCCCGAGGCCGCCTGGACTGGCTCAGAAGTTCGGATTGTCGCCATTCGGTTAACTCGTCGTTTAGCGCATTCGTCAAGGTGTCCGCAACCAATGCCGTCTAGATTTCGGCGGTCAAGAGATCGGGTTTTGAGTAGGAGTTTTGATGCGGCGGCTGATTTCAAAATTCCTGCGCGATGAATTCGGCGCCACCGCCATCGAATATTGCTTGATCGCGGCGGGCCTCAGCATCGTGATCGTCACCGCCGTCAATGGCATCGGCAGCACCCTCAATGCGAAATTCGGCGCGGTCAGTTCGTCGTTGAAGTAACGGCGCGTAGGATTATCCGGCTTTTTTCGATCGGGCGGGCGCGCGCGCCGTCTTTTTCGCGGCTGGTTCCTTTGCCGCTCGCTTGCCGCTGATCGGCAGCAGCATTTCGCGCTGACCTTCGATGCGCTTCTTTGCCTTCTTACCCTTGACCTTTGACGGCGCGAGAGATTGCCGCTCATTGGTAAGGCTGCGCTTGAGCGCATCCATCAGATTGATGACGTTGCTGGCTGTCTTGGGCGCGGTCTTTGCGTTGACAGGAATGCCGCTGCGTTTCTTGTTGATGAGATCAATGAGAGCGGATTCATAGTGATCTTCGAACCTATCAGGCTCGAACGACCCCGATTTCTTTTCGACGATATGCTTCGCCAAATCCAGCATGTCCTTTGTGATTTTCACATCCTGGATATCGGCGAAATATTCCTTTTCGCCGCGCACCTCGTATGGATAGCGCAGCAGAGTTCCCATCAGCCCTCGGTCGAGCGGTTCCAGCGCCACAATGTGTTCCCGGTTGGTCAGAACCAGCCGGCCGATCGCAATCTTGTTCATGCTGCGGATGGTTTCGCGGATCACGGCAAAGGCGTCATGGCCGACCTTGCCGTCGGGCACGAGATAATAGGGGCGGATCAGATAGCGGCTATCGATATCGGCTTTCGGAACAAACTCATCGATCTCGATCGTATGGGTTGATTCGAGCGCGATATCTTCAAGCTCCTCCTTCGAAACCTCGACGTAAGTATCGGTATCGACCTTGTAGCCCTTAACGATGTCTTCGAAGGCGACTTCCTCGCCTGTGCCGGCATCGACCTTGGCGTATTTGATGCGATGGCCGGTCTTGCGGTTGATTTGATTGAAGCTGATTTTTTCCGTGTCCGATGTCGCCGGATAAAGCGCGACCGGGCAAGTCACAAGCGAAAGCCGCAGGAAACCCTTCCAATTGGCGCGGGGGGCCATGGGATACTCCTAGAATACGCGAACACGAAAGCGAAACGATACCATCGGGTGGGTGCGGTTTCAAAGTCGAAATGGAATCTCTTAACGGCGTTAACCAAGACAGGTTGCGGGGTGATGAGATGCCGGCACTCACGGCATTCATGTGGTGCTGGATGAGATCGCGGCAAGTCTTGGAACACCATCTGGAATCGGGCGTTGGCTCGTAGCGTTTCAAGCGAGCGCTTGGATGCGGGGGACGTAGGGTCGGCGCATCGCCGGTTTGGAGGGGCTGGTCATAGATCGAGGGTATGCCATGGCAACACAACAAAACCGTCGGATCGTTGAAACGCCAACCGAAGCGCGGCAGGCCGAGCCTGGGCCGTCGGTGTTTGCATTATTGGCGATTTCCACCGGCCTTGCCATTTTGATCCTCGGCGTTGTTTGGTTTGTCTTCTTTAGAATTTAAGAACGAGAAGGTTCATTCGCGTTGGCCGCGTGATTCTTTTTGCCTTCAGCATCATCTGATCGTCTGGGAAGGTTTGGACGGATCAGTCCGAGGGGGTGGATTTGAGGCGGAGTCGAAAAAACGCCAGTTGCCCGACACAGATTCCGCTGATGCCGCCCAATGCCTTGATGAAAGCGTCCGCCGCCCGGCCGTGCCGGTCAGGCGTCAGCAATTGAAGTGCCTCCAGACCCAGCGCCGCGCCCAAGACGAGGATCACAACCAGCAAGATGCGGTTGGGGTAGGCGAGCGCGAAAGCCAGTCCCATCAGGGCAAAGGCCGCGAAATGTTCCAAATGAGGACTGGCGACCGACGGGCGGGCTGTGATGGGCGATAATGTCGCAAACGCAATGAAGGCGAGCACCAGCCAGCCGATGACGATGGAAATTCTTTGAATCATGGTGCGGGCCGCCTACCTGAACTTCTCTCACAAATTTGGCACAGAAGGTGCGGACTTTCGAACCGCTCTCCCCGTTGGTAAGCTACAACAGGCTTGATCTCAACCTTCGAATATAGATTTCTAGCTTGGTAGCCATTCAGATCCACTCCACCAGCTTGCGATTTTAGATCGATGGGGCAGACATTCGTCATCCCGGATATTCACGGCCGACTTGATTTGCTGTGTGACGGTCTTGCGCAAATTGCGGCGCGATCTCGGGACAAAACGAGCATTATCGTCACGTTGGGCGACTATGTCGATAAGGGGCCGGCAAGCAAAGGCGTGATCGAGCGGCTCCGCTCGGGTGTCGGAGAAGGGTTTACCCTCGTGGCCTTGAAGGGAAACCACGACGCCATGATGGTCGATGCGCTGCGCGATCCCTCGAAAATGACGGGATGGATGGCCAAAGGCGGCGACGCCGCGCTTGCTTCTTATGGCGGCGACATGGCCAACGTGCCTCAAGCCCATATCGATTGGCTTGATCGCCTGCGGCTGAGCCATGTCGATGCCTACCGCCTTTATGTGCATGCCGGCATCGATCCCGATGTTTCGTTGGACCGGCAGAGCACACAGACATTGCTGTGGAAGCGCTATCCCAAGGGATTTCCTTCTGGCTTCGGGAAATTTCATGTCGTTCACGGGCACGACAATTGTCCCGACGGTCCGCTGCTCTACGAAGGCCGTACCAACCTCGACACGCTCGCCTGGCGGACCGGACGATTGACGATCGGCGTTTTTGACGACGAAAGGCCCGGGGGACCCATCGACATCATGGTCATCAAAGGGGCCGTGTCGGGACGATAAGATATTAGCGTTCTGGATCTTTGCGTCTTACGGTCAAGATATCATTGAAAGCGGTTGTGAAGAAAATGTAATCTTGTCGTCTGGTCCGTTCACAACCCATTCACGATGGCCGCGCTCTTGTTACATTTCAAGAACATTGCTCACATCATACGAATTTCGGAATTGGAGCTCTAGCGTGCGCCTGCTTGTCGTTGAAGATGATCCGGATCTCAATCGTCAATTGACCACGGCCCTGACGGACGCAGGATATGTGGTGGACCGCGCGTTCGACGGCGAGGAAGGTCATTTTCTTGGCGACAACGAGCCGTATGACGCGGTCGTCCTCGATATCGGTTTACCGAAGATGGACGGCATTTCGGTGTTGGAAGCCTGGCGGCGCAATGGGCGCACGATGCCGGTTTTGATCCTCACGGCCCGCGATCGCTGGAGCGACAAAGTTCAAGGTTTTGATGCCGGCGCCGACGATTACGTGGCCAAGCCGTTTCATCTTGAGGAGATCCTGGCGCGAATTCGCGCCTTGCTTCGCCGCTCGACCGGTCACGCCCAATCCGAGCTGACCTGCGGCCCGGTTTCGCTCGACACGCGCACCGGTCGCGTCAGCGTGTCGGGCAATCCGATCAAGATGACCTCGCATGAATATCGCCTGCTGGCCTATCTCATGCATCATACCGGGCGGGTGGTTTCGCGCACCGAATTGGTCGAACATCTCTATGACCAGGACTTCGACCGCGATTCGAATACCATCGAGGTATTTGTCGGCCGGATCCGTAAGAAGCTGGACGTTGATATTATCCAGACCGTAAGGGGGCTAGGCTATCTGCTGACACCGTCGGCGCCCGGCAGTTGAGGCGCGACGGCAGGTTTTTGGGATGATGCCCTGATGCGCGGCAGCTCGCTTGCCACCCGCTTGTTTCTATCGGCGACCGCTTGGGTGGTGGTCATTTTGCTGATCACCGGTTTTATTCTGTCCTCGGTATACCGCGATGCCACGGAACGTGCCTTCGACCGGCGCCTCAACCTTTATCTGCGAACACTGGTTGCCGAAGTCGCAACGCCCGATGAACCGCCCGATCGTCAGTTCCAATCGCTTGGCGAGCCGTTGTTCGAACTGCCGTTGTCAGGTTGGTATTGGCAGATTACCCGCAACGACACCGACAAGGATGAGCCACGCGCGTCGCGCTCGCTGTGGGACAAGAAACTGCCGAAATTGGAGGAGCAAGGCGCCGAACTAACCGTGGCGGGCATCCGCCTCGGTTATGTCGAAGGCCCCGAAGGTCAGACTTTGCGGATGGTGGAGCGGCCGGTCGATCTGGGCGCCGACGGTAAATTCCTGGTTGATGTCGCCGGCGATGCATCGGAAATTTTCGATGAGACGCGCAATTTCGACTATTACCTCGGTGGCACGTTTGTCGCTCTTTCGATCGTCCTGGTGCTGACCACTATTTTTCAGGTTCGCTTCGGCTTGGCTCCGCTCAAACGGATTTCGGACGCGATCGCCGATATCCGCTCCGGCCGCGCCGAAAGGCTTGAAGGCGAATTTCCCGTCGAGATCGCGCCGTTGGCGCGGGAGACCAACGCGCTGATCGATGCCAACCGGGAGATCGTCGAGCGCGCCCGCACCCATGTCGGCAATCTGGCGCACGCCATCAAGACGCCGTTATCCGTCATCGTCAACGAGGCTGGCGCCCACGCCGCCGATCCATTCGCCGCAAAAGTGTTGGAGCAGACGGATGTGATGCGCGATCAGGTCGCCCATCACCTTGAGCGAGCGCGGATCGCGGCGCGTCTTACCATCATCGGCACCATTACCGAGGTCGGCCCGGTGGTCGAGGCCTTGCGCCGGACCATGGAGAAAATCCACCGCGGTCGCGGCGTGGCCATTGAGACCGCCGCTTTGCCCCAAGCGAGATTTCGCGGCGAGCGTCAGGATTTCGAGGAAATGGTCGGTAACCTCGTCGACAACGCCTGCAAATGGGCGGTCTCGCGCGTCTTTATCGAGGTTTTGGCCGACCCGCCGGACGCGCCTGGTGCGCTCTCGATGTTGCGCGTTATCGTTGACGATGATGGGCGGGGTCTTTCGACGGACGAGCGCGCCCAGGTGTCGCGCCGCGGTCAACGACTCGACGAATCCAAGCCGGGTTCTGGGTTGGGACTCTCGATTGTGGTCGATCTTGCCACTCTCTATGGCGGGCGTCTTTCGCTCAGCCGGGCGCCGATCGGCGGGTTGCGGGCGGAACTCGTGCTGCCGGCGGCTTAAGAGCGTCATTTTCCATAGAAAAAAGGGAGAACGCCGCCCTTCCGCGATGGATCATCCTAAACGAAATCTTAACGCGGTCTCTTCTACTATGCCCTGTGGACGTATTTCCTGTCCGTGCCACCAGCGTGCAACTCGATCGCATGAGTCAGACATCAATCGAACGGCTGAGAGACTATCTCGCGCAGCTTCCGCCTCAGTCGCAGGCGTTGCTGATGCGAGAATTCGAGCGCGCCATCGAACGCGGCGAGGATACCACGGTCGCCGCCTTTGTGCTCGAACAGCTTCGTAAGGTTGTGCGCGGTGCCGACCAGGAAGCGCGGCCGCGTATCGACAATCCAACCCGGCTTTTGTTCCAGCCGCTTGAGCCGTTTCTGATCGAGGCTAACGTTGCGCCACGGCTGGGGCAGATTCGCCGCAGCTCTTTGATGCCGGTTTGGCAATGGCTGATCCGCGAGGGATCGCCGGACTTGGTACAGGCCTACCAAGCGGCGCTTGCCCGTGGGCCGGAGGCCGGGACCACCTCCGAGATCGAAGCCGCTACGCGGAAACTTCAGCTCGCCGCGGCCGAGGCACTGTTGGCCTCGGGGCGGGGCCCGTCCCGCATCGGAGCCACCGATGTGATTGAGGATTTGCCTTCGATCGCCCATGTGTTGCAGGGGCGCGAGGCGCTCGACACCCTTAATAGCCGGCTTCCTGGTTCGCTGCGGGTGTTCGATGACACCCAGATTACGGCGGTGACTTCCGCGCTTAATATTCCCTCGCTGCAAACGCCGCAATTACTGCCCTTTGCGCTGTCGCTGGTGACGCAACGGCTGGCGGCTCCCTGGCAAATCATCCGGTTAGCGGTTCGGATGGCGTCTTCCGACGACGAACTTCGTGTCGCCTCGACGCCCTATGGCACCGCCGTCACCATTGCACTGCATGATTTGTCTCGCGTGGCCGTGAGCTTGCGGGCGGATATCCGGCGCGGCCGGTTCAACGAGGTGACCGAGCATTTGAAAATTCTTCATGACGGTGTGCGTGGTTTGCGCACCGAGCTCGATCTTCGCAACGATTCGGCCTGGGGTAAGCAATTGGCCGCGATCCGCGCCGAAATTTCCGGCGCGCTGCAATCGGAAATCGAGAGCGTTCCAGGCCGTGTCCGGCGGTTGCTGCGGCAACGCGCCGACAAGGACATTTCCGCCAGTGCCCAGATGGACTCGAGCGAGGTCGATGAGACCTGCGCGTTGATCGAATTCGTCGCGGTTTGCCGTACCTATGCCAGCGAATTGGCGATCAATGAGGTTACGTTGCGGACCTATTCCGACCTCCAGCACTATGTCGAGCAATCCACCGAAGCCCTTGTGCAGTCCTTGCGCGTGAGCGAAGGCAAGAACCGCGCCTATCGGCAATTGCAGGCCTCCGCGGCGATCCGCTTTTGCAACGTGCTGTTTGGCAGTGATTATGCGTCATTGATGAAAAGGGCGGTGGAAAGTGCCCTGTCAGGCGAACGTAAATCCTCGCGCGCCGGCTAAATGCAGCGCGGTGGGATGGAGCGTCTCAAAAGCCCGAGACTCCCGGCACGAGGGAGGCATGTTTTCTCAATTTTTTGAATAATTTACGCCCAACTCATCAATTTAATACTTGTCAATTGCCCGTCTTGCCAACTGTGGTGTAAAGCGGCAGCCAAGGTGCCTGCGTTGGCTCGCGCCTTCCTCGTCCGGAACCCGCTCGATGATGCAGTGGCTTGTGTTCGCGCTTATGACGGTCGCGGCGGTTTTCGCCGTGCTATGGCCGTTGAGACAGCGCGACAACCGTGCCCAGGCGGACGGCAGCGAAACGGCTGTCTATCGGGATCAGCTTATGGAGGTCGATCGCGACGTCGCCATCGGCCTCATCGGTCCGCCGGAAGCCGCCGCCGCGCGGGTCGAAATCAGCCGGCGATTGCTGGCCGCCGCCGATATTCAGCGCGCGGCCCCCTTGGGATCGAGCTTGAGATTGCGACGGGTCACCGCGCTTGTCGCCCTGATCGGCGTGCCGATCATCGCGCTTGGGCTTTATCTTCCGCTGGGTTCGCCGGGGCTGCCCGATTTCCCCTTGGCGCAACGCGCGAGTGCGACGGATGCGACGCGCTCGCTTGATACGCTGGTGGCTCAGGTCGAGCAGCACTTGGAGAATAACCCCACCGACGGCCGGGGATGGAGCGTGCTGGCGCCGGTGCTTGCTCGGCTTGGACGAACCGACGAGGCGATCCGCGCTTTCCGAAATTCAATCACCTATAATGGCGAAAGCTCCGATCGGCGTGCCGATCTCGGCGAAGCCCTTGTCGCGGGTGCGGGCGGCGTGGTCACCGGCGAAGCCAAGGGTGAATTCGAACGCGCGGTCGCGCTGAATGCCGGCGAGGTCAAGGCGAGTTATTACCTCGGTCTGGCGGCCGAGCAGGACGGACGCTCGGCGGACGCCGCCTCGATTTGGCGGGGCATGCTCGCCCAAGCGCCCGCGAACGCGCCATGGCGTCCCTTGGTGCAGGCCGCTTTGATCCGGGTCGGCGGTTCTCCCGTCCCCGCTTTGTCGGACGACGCCGTGGCGGCGGCAAAAGACATGAACGAGACCGACCGCAGCGCCATGATTCGCAGCATGGTCGAGCGCCTCGCCACGCGGTTGAAACAGAATGGTGAGGATGTCGAGGGGTGGCTGCGGCTGGTGCGGGCCTATATGGTCATGGGCGATGGCGGCAAGGCGAAGGATGCTTCCTCGGACGCGCGTCGGGCGGTTGGCGATAATCCCGAACGCTTGCGGCAGTTAAACGAGGGCTTGAAGAATCTCGGACTCGATGGGTGAGGGCGGTGATGTCGGCGCAGAAAGGAAGCAATCGATGACGCGCAAGCAAAGGCGTTTGACAATCATCGGCGGCGCGCTCGCGGTTCTCGCGGTTGCGGCGGCATTGGTTTTGAATGCGATGCGCGATTCGATCGTTTTCTTCTCGACACCGACCATGGTTGCTGAAAAGCACGTTCAACCGGGCAAGCGGTTTCGTCTCGGCGGTCTTGTTCAGCCGAGGTCGCTGGTGCGCGGCGATAATTTGGCCGTCACCTTCCAGGTCACCGACGGTGGCGCCACATTGCCGGTTTCCTATCGGGGAATCCTGCCCGACCTTTTTCGCGAGGGACAGGGAGTCGTGGCCGAAGGCGCGCTCAATGCCGAAGGGGTATTCCAAGCCGATACCGTGCTCGCCAAGCATGACGAGAACTATATGCCGAAAGACGTCGCCGACGCCTTGAAGAAGCAAGGCCATTGGAAGGACGAATATGGCGTCAAGGCGCAAGGCAGCGCGAGGGCCCCCGATGTTAGTCCTGGCATGGGTCGTGCTTCGCAACCGGGAGCGGTGCGGTGATCGCGGAAAGCGGACATTACGCGTTGGTGCTCGCGTTGGGACTCGCGCTCCTGCAATCGATCGTTCCGATTTTGGGCGCGCGTTGGCGCGACGTCGCGCTTATGAACGTTGCGCGCTCGACCGCGGTTGCGCAGCTTGTCTTCGTGGCGGCATCCTTTGCCGCTCTGGTTAGCTTGCATGTCGCTTCGGATTTTTCCGTTGCCAACGTGTTTGAGAATTCGCATTCGATGAAGCCGCTGATTTACAAGATCACCGGCGTATGGGGTAACCACGAAGGCTCGATGCTGTTGTGGGTTTCGATCCTGGCGCTGTTTGGCGGCCTGGTTGCGATTTTCGGCAACAATTTGCCGATATCGCTGCGGGCCCATGTGCTGGCGGCGCAGGCCTGGATCGCCAGCGCCTTTTATCTTTTCATTTTGATGACGTCGAATCCGTTCTTGCGGTTGGCAAACCCGCCGATCGAAGGACAGGACCTCAATCCCGTTCTACAGGACATCGGCCTGGCGGTGCATCCGCCGATGCTCTATCTCGGCTATGTCGGTTTTTCGATTTCCTTCTCCTTCGCGATCGCGGCTCTCATTGAGGGCCGCATCGATGCGGCCTGGGCGCGCTGGGTACGACCGTGGACGCTGATGGCTTGGATATTTCTGACCCTCGGCATCGCGATGGGTTCTTATTGGGCCTATTACGAACTCGGTTGGGGCGGTTGGTGGTTCTGGGATCCGGTCGAGAATGCCTCGCTGATGCCGTGGCTTGCCGGCACCGCGTTGTTGCATTCGCTGGTGGTGATGGAAAAACGCAATGCGTTGAAGGTCTGGACCATCCTGCTGTCGATCCTGACATTCTCGCTATCCTTGCTCGGCACCTTCCTGGTTCGCTCGGGCGTACTCACCTCGGTCCACGCCTTCGCCAACGATCCCAAGCGTGGCGTCTTCATCCTTTTGATCCTTTGCGTCTTTATCGGCGGCAGCCTTTTGCTCTACGCGTGGCGGGCGTCCTCGCTCAAGCAGGGCGGCCTGTTTGCCCCGATCTCGCGAGAGGGCGCGCTCGTCTTCAACAATCTCCTGCTCACCACCGCTTGCGCGACGGTTTTTGTTGGAACGCTTTATCCGTTGGCGCTGGAAGTGATGACGGAGGAGAAGATCTCGGTCGGCGCGCCATTCTTCAATCTTACCTTTGGTCCGTTGTTTTTGCCGCTGATGGTCGCGCTGCCCTTTGGCCCGTTGCTGGCATGGAAGCGCGGTGATTTATTGGGCGCCGCCCAACGCCTGATGGCGGCAGGCGTCGCGGCGTTGGTTGTGACCGCGGTGGTGTGGGCGTGGACCCTCGGCGGCAGCACATTCGCGCCGCTCGCGATCGGCCTTGCGGTATTTGTGATTGCGGGGGCCGTGGCCGATATCGTCGAACGGGTTGGCCTGTTCCGGATGCCGTTCTCGATCATAGTGCGGCGCGCAAGCGGATTGCCCCGCTCGGCTTGGGGAACGATGTTCGCTCACGCTGGCGTAGGATTGGCCCTGATCGGAATTGTTTGCGAAACGACCTGGAACAGCGAATTCATCCGATCGATGAAGCCCAGCGAGGTCGCCAATATCGCCGGCTATCAGTTGAGGCTGGAAGGTTTGACGCAGCGCCAGGGGCCGAATTTTCGCGAAATGGCCGCGCAGTTCAGCGTCAGCAGTGGTGGGCGCTTGATCGATACCATGACGCCATCGAAGCGCAATTTTACGACCCGTGAGGCAACCACGACGGAAGCCGCGCTGCTGACGCGCGGGTTAAGTCAGCTTTATATCTCGCTCGGCGATGTCGCCGGAGATGGCACGATCGCCGTGCGGATTTATCACAAGCCCCTCGTGCTGTTGATCTGGTTCGGTCCCGTTCTGATGGCGTTTGGCGGTATGCTGTCGCTGTCGGACCGTCGATTGCGCGTGGGTGCCCCAAAGCCCGCGAGAAGCTTGCGCGAATTGCAGGCGGCGGAGTGAGGTTATGAAACGCATTCTTCGTTTCGCATTGGTGATCGGCGCGATGGCGGCGTCTCCGCTCCATGCCGTGCAACCCGACGAGATCATGTCGGATTCCGCCAAAGAGGCGCGGGCGCGGGATTTGTCGCGCGAACTGCGCTGCATGGTGTGCCAAAACCAGTCGATCGACGATTCCGAGGCGCCGCTGGCAAAAGATCTGCGGCTATTGGTGCGCGAGCGGATCGCGGCTGGCGACACCGATGCCCAGGTGATTGAGTTTCTGGTGGCGCGTTATGGCGAATTCGTCCTGCTAAAGCCAAGGCTCAATTCGCACACCTGGCTCCTTTGGCTCTTGCCTCCTTTGGTCTTGGGTGGCGGGGCCATCGCATTGTGGATGCATAGTCGCCGCCGCATCCGGGGTGGCCTCGATGAGGTGGCATCATTCGAGCTGACGGAGGACGAGGAGGCGCGGCTCAACCGGCTCATCGACGCGGAGCAGGCGGGCGAATCAGCGTCGGCTGGCGACGATAAGAATCCAAGTTTTGCAAGCCGGCCGATTTAGGCTGCGGTATTCCGTCGCATTCGATGAGCCCTTTATTACAAAAGTTTAATTCCTTCGCCAGCGCGCCGTAAGGCGGTCATCCCCATCTTCAGGCCTACACGGTGCATGCTCCGCACCAAGGATTCGGATTCAGGCTCTGGAGATATTTAAATGACCGACCGCCGCCCCATCGACCTTTCATCCTTTCCATCCCATCCGGCGCCGCGCCGCTCGCTCTTATCGGCCCGCAAATTCGCGTTGATGGCGTCGGTTGTGACAGGCCTGGGAGCCGCGATCTACGGATTCGGCCCCCCGACCGGCCCCAGCGACGTCTTCAGCACCAGCGCGCATGCGCAGGTCGACAATGAGGTCCGTAAGGTCGCCCAGCCGGTCGGTTTTGCCGACATTGTCGAGCGCGTGAAGCCTTCGGTGATTTCGGTAAAGGTCAATATCAACGAGAAAGTCGCCAAGAACGATAATAGCGACAATAACGAGGAATCGCCGTTCCAGCCGGGATCGCCGATGGAGCGTTTTTTCCGTCGCTTCGGCGGTCCTGATTTGCCGCCGGGCATGCGCGGGGGTCCGCGGGGTCGCGGCGCGGTGACCGGGCAGGGCTCCGGTTTCTTCATTTCGGCTGACGGCTATGCCGTGACCAATAATCATGTGGTGGACGGAGCCGACAAGGTCGAAGTCACGACCGATGACGGCAAGGCCTATAGCGCCAAGGTGATCGGCACCGATGGGCGCACCGATCTCGCGCTGATCAAGGTCGAAGGGGAAACGAATTTTGCCTTTGCCAAACTGTCCGATGGCAAGCCGCGGATCGGCGATTGGGTGCTTGCGGTCGGCAATCCGTTCGGACTCGGCGGCACCGTCACCGCCGGCATCGTTTCGGCCAGTGGCCGCGACATCGGCAATGGCCCGTATGACGATTTCATTCAGATCGACGCCCCCGTGAACAAAGGCAATTCCGGCGGCCCGGCCTTCAATACCGAAGGCGAGGTAATGGGCGTCAATACCGCGATCTACTCGCCCTCGGGCGGCAGCGTCGGCATTGCGTTCTCGATTCCAGCGTCCACCGTCAAGAGCGTGATTGCCCAGCTCAAGGACAAGGGTTCGGTGAGCCGTGGATGGATCGGTGTCCAGATTCAGCCTGTCACGCCCGAAATCGCCGACAGCCTCGGCTTGAAGAGAGCCGAAGGGGCGCTGGTTGCCGAGCCGCAAGCAAATGGCCCAGCGGCGAAAGCCGGCATCGAATCCGGCGATGTGATTACCGCGGTAAACGGTGAGACGGTCAAGAATGCGCGCGAACTGGCGCGTACCATTGGCGGCCTTCCTCCCGGCAGCGCCGTCAAGCTCAGCGTCATGCACAAAGGGCAGGATAAGGTGATCAGCCTTAATCTTGGCCAATTGCCCAACGCGCTGGAAGCCAAGGCCGACACGGACAATAGCGACAAGGGTGGCGCGAGCCGTGGAACCGACGTGCCGCGACTTGGTTTGACACTTGCGCCCGCCAACAGTGTGGCCGGTGCCGGCAAGGAAGGTGTCGTGGTAACCGATGTCGATCCGAAGAGTGCCGCCGCCGAACGTGGTTTCAAGGAAGGCGACGTCATCCTGGAAGTTGCGGGCAAGAGCGTGGCCAATGTCGCAGATGTGCGTGAGGCGGTGACCGCCGCTCGCAACGACAACAAGAATAGCGTCCTGATGCGGGTCAAAAGCGGTGGGTCTTCGCGCTTTGTCGCGATCCCGCTGGCGAAGGGCTAAGCGGCTGGGCACGTGAAGCAATGGAGGGTGTCGCCGGCATAGTCGCCCCCGCCGACGGCTCTTTCCTGGGGGCGGGCCACCAAGCCCGCTCCCTCAGACTACCTTCCGGTGGAAAACGCCCCCCTCCGTCGGGAGGTCAAAGGGCGGTGAGGTCCCCCCAACTTCACCGCCCGCTTTTTTGGATCAAAGGTGCGTCTGGTTATCTCTAGTGCCCTAACTTTTCGAAGTTCGTAAAAAGGTGTGCAGCGATGGTGTACAAACTTCGAAAAGTGGGCACTAGCCGCGCCATGGTGATAGAAAGCTGCCGCTCGTGACCGCGATTGCAACCAATACTCAGATGCGCCTTTTGATCATTGAAGACGATCGCGAATCCGCCGACTATTTGGTCAAGGCGTTCCGGGAAGTGGGCTATGTGACCGACGTCGCCCGCGACGGCGAGGAAGGGTTGGCACTGGCCGAGGGTGGCGACTACGACGTTCTGGTGGTCGATCGCATGCTTCCCAAACGCGACGGCATTTCGTTGATTGGCGCGCTGCGCGAGAAAGGTAATCGCACGCCGGTTTTGATTTTGTCGGCGCTCGGACAGGTCGATGACCGTATCCGGGGTTTGCGGGCCGGCGGCGATGATTATCTGCCCAAACCCTATTCCTTCGCCGAATTGCTGGCACGAATCGAAGTGCTGTCGCGCCGCCGCGGCGGTCCGGCCGAAGAGACGACCTATCGCGTCGGCGATCTCGAGCTCGACCGGCTTTCGCATCGGGTGATGCGCGGTAAGGAAGAGTTGACGCTGCAACCGCGCGAATTCAGGCTTTTGGAATATCTCATGAAGTATGCCGGACAGGTGGTGACGCGCACCATGCTGTTGGAAAATGTTTGGGATTATCATTTCGATCCACAGACCAACGTGATCGACGTGCATATTTCACGGTTGCGTTCCAAGATCGATAAGGGTTTTGAACGGCCGCTGCTTCACACCATTCGCGGCGCGGGATACATGATCCGTGACGGCCTTCGGTAAGCTGATCCGAACCACGGCGTTTCGCTTGACGCTGGTCTATTTGTTTCTATTCGCGCTGTTCGCAGCATCGCTGCTCGGTTATTTCGCCTGGAACACGCGACGGCTGATCACCGAGCAAATCACCACCACGGTGGACGCGGAAAC
>DATGJS010000286.1:0-7341 GCA_035295025.1 Bradyrhizobium sp. | reverse complement strand
GCCTCGATCATATTGTCCTTGAAGACTTTTACCGATTGGGCCATGGCGCCGACTTCATCGCCGCGCTCGAGCGCCGGAATGGCGGTTGAAGTATCGCCTGCCGCGATCTTGCGCATCGCCGCCGTCATCGCATCGATCGGGTTGACGATGCTGCGGCCAAGCAGCAGGAATAACCCACTCACCAAAAGCAACGCAAACAAAATCATCATGCCGATGTTTCGGACCTGACTCCAAAAAATCGCACTGACATCGTCGAGATAGATACCCGCGCCCACGATCCAATTAAGCGGTTTGAACTCCACCGAATAGGCGATTTTCGGCATCGGATCGCCACCGGCCGCGCGAGGAAAACGGAACGCGAGGAAACCACCGCCATTGGCGGCCATCTCGATTTGCCGGCGAACGAAAAACACGCCGTCGCTATCCGAAATGTCGTAAAGGTTCTTGCCTTCGACCTTGGGATTCGGGTTGGACACCGCCACCCCTTGGGTGCTGATGGCGTAAACATAATCTTCTTTTCCAAATCGCATGGTACGGATGAGTGCCTTGCCGCGCTCAGCCACTTCCGCATCGGACAGTCCGGCCTGCCGGGAAGCCTGGTAGTTGTACTCGAGCGCTTCGCGGGCCACCGTGACGATGTCCTGAAGTTTGGCCTTGCGATCCTCCACGAGATTCCCCCACAGCGCGGAGAGACCCATCAAGGCTACGGCCGCGATGCCGAGCACCGAGAGACCGATCATCATCAATAATTTATAGGAAATCCGCAAATTGCCGAGCATTGAGCACCCGATTGCCAAAGAGACCCAAGAAAGGTTTTGAAACAGATCATGGTTAGCTCAAATTAATGAAACAGCTCCTAATGGCCGTAAAATCACGGGACGGGGGTTGGCCGGTTTAAGGCGCTATCAACCCTGCTGTCATGCCGAAGCCTTCAAACTCAAGACCGCGCCGCCACCGGCAACCAGGACCGAAGCCACAAGACAAACGCCCACGGTGAAATTGCCCGTGCGTCCGGCGACATATCCGAACAAGACCGGGGCTATGAGGCTTCCGATCTGACCGGCGCTGCTGATGAAGGCGATGCTGCCGGCAGATTCCCGCTCGGAAAGGAAGCTCGTGGGAATCGTCCAAAACAGGGCGATCGCGGACAAATAACCAATCGCCAACACAGCAAGGCAGGCGATCGAAAATATCGGATTCTGCGCGGCAGGGACAATCGCGACGGCCGCGCCGCCCGCCGCACACACGGCCGCGAAGAAATGCCAATGGCGTTCGAGTTTGCGATCGGAATGCCGGCAAAACAAAAGCATGCCGACGGCGCCGACCGCATAGGGCACCGCCGATAAAAGACCGATATGAATAACGCTCGTCACCCCCGAGCGTTGAATAATAGTCGGCGCCCAAAAATTGAGAAGCATCCCAGCCCACGTCACCGCGAAATAGCCGAATGTCGCGACCCACAATGCCGGCTTGCGAAGGGCGGCCAAGAAAGCATCAAAACCGGCACGGCGGTCGGACCGGTTTTCAGCCGACAGATTTGCCGCAAGAAGATTCTTTTCGTCCTCCGACAGCCACGCCGCGTCGCGCGGACGATCACTGAGCGCGAAGAACGCCGCAACACCCGCCGCAACCGGCAAAAGTCCCTCGATCAGAAACAGCCACTGCCAGCTTTTCAATCCAAGCAAGCCGCCGAAATGCTGCATGATCACACCCGAAGCCGGGCCGCCGATCATTCCGGACACCGCGATCGCGAGGATGAAAAGCGACATGACGTGACCGCGCAAACGATTAGGAAACCAAAGCGTAAGGTAGACAATAACGCCGGGAAAGAAGCCGGCTTCGGCGGCGCCGAGCAAAATGCGCGTCAGGTAAAATTCCGTGGGATTTGAAACGAATGCCATCGCCATCGAAATCAAGCCCCACAGGCACATGATCCGTGTCATGGTCTTGCGAGCACCGATTTTTTGCAGCATCAGATTGCTGGGCACTTCGAACAGGATGTAGCCGATATAAAACAAGCCGACGCCCAGGCCATAGCTGGCGTCGCTAAGGCTCAGGTCACCTTGAAACTGCAATTTGGCGAAACTGACATTGACGCGGTCAATATAATTCAGGACGTAGCAGACAAAGATGAACGGGATGATCCGATAGGCAACCTTGCGGTAAAGCCGATGTTCACCGTCCATCTCGAGAACCGTTCCTCCCGCCTGCGTCTGCAAATTCGCCTCCAGATACTTGCGCGAAGCGCCTCTATCAAAGCCTCCCCGCATCGGCAATCGCCGCATAGATCTCGTCGAGATCGGCTTGCGTGATGCAATAAGGCGGCATCACATAAATCGTGTTGCCGAGCGGCCGCAACAACAAATTGCGGCGGCCAAAGAAAGCAAGAAGCTTGGGCCCGATGCCGGCGAGATAGCCGCTATCGCGCACATCGAGTTCGAGCGCCGTGATCGTGCCGGTCCGGCGGACATTGATGAAACGATCATCGGCTCGAAAAGGCACAAGCGATTTTTCCTGCATCGCGGCAACCGCCTCAACCCGCGCCAGAACGCTTGGGTCTTGCCACAAATCGAGATTCGCTTTCGCCGCGGCGCATGCGATCGGATTGGCGGTATACGAACTCGAATGAAAAAAGGTGCGACTGCGATCGGTCGAGACATGCGCCTCGAAAATCTCAGACCGGCAAAGCGTCACCGCGAGCGGCAACGCGCCGCCCGTCAGCCCCTTCGAATAGCAGGCGATATCGGGCGACACCTCAGCCTGTTCGCAGGCGAACAAGGTCCCGGTGCGGCCCCAACCGGTCATCACTTCGTCGGCGACGAACAAGACGCGAGAGATTTCGCAAATCTTTTTCATCTCCCTCAAAACCCATGCCGGATACATCAGCATGCCGCCGGCGCCCGATATCAACGGCTCCACGATGAAGGCGGCCGGCTTTTCGGTGCGGACAACGGTCTCCAACGCGTCCAACGTCTCCTGCTCGCGGCCTTGAGACGGAAACGGCACCGTCGCGACACCAAACAGAAGCGGGCCATAGGGCGCGTTGAAAACACCGCGTTCGCCGACCGACATCGCCCCGATCGTGTCGCCATGATAAGAGTGCTGCATCACAACGATCCGCGTGCGCGGCTCGCCGATATTGCGCCAATAACCGAGCGCCATCTTTAGCGCGACTTCGACGCTGGTCGATCCGCTGTCGGAGAAGAAAACATGATCGAGGCCGCGCGGCGTCAATTTCAATAGAGCTGCCGCTACCGCCTCGGCCGGCTCATGGGTGTGACCTGCAAAGATGACCTGATTTAATTGCGCGGCCTGCTTTTGAATGGCGTCGACGATCGCGGGATGGCAATGCCCGTGGGTCACCACCCACCAGGAAGCGATAGCGTCGATGATGCGGCGGCCGTCTTCCGTATAGAGATAGGCGCCCTCGCCGCGCGCGATCTTTACCATCTCGCTCTGCAGCGCGTGCTGAGTAAAGGGATGCCAGATCGGCGATTTGTTTTTAAGCGTCACGAGGTAAAATCGGCTGGATTGAACGAAGCGGTGAAGGCCTCACGCAGCGTGTCTGCATTCAACGGCGCCAACCGCGGCAATCGCCCCAGCCGCTTGACGGCGCCGATTTCGCAAATCACGCGCTCGCTTTCCGGGTTGCTATCGCCGATGAAGGCGATGCCGAGAAGCTCAATTCCGCGATGCCGTAGCGCTTCGATCGAGAGCAGCGAATGGTTGATGGTGCCGAGCGCCGTTCGCGCGCACAACACGAGCGGAGCCCGCCATCGCGCGAATACATCGATGTAAAGCGTGGAGCGGTCGAGCGGCACCATCAGCCCGCCGCTGCCCTCAATTACGAGCCGCCGGCCGCCGGTATCGGGCAGGGTAAGCTTCTCGATTTCGATATGCACGCTATCGATGGCAGCCGCATGGTGCGGCGAGGCCGGCGTTTTGAGCCTATACGCCTCGGGCACGATATCGTCTTCGGAAAGCCCACCGAGCCGTGCGACGATTTGAGAATCCGTCTCGCCTTCAAGGCCGGATTGGATCGGCTTCCAGTAACAGGCACCGAGCATGCCGGCAAGACCGGCGGCGAACACCGTCTTGCCGATTTCGGTGTCGGTTCCCGCGACGGCGATCGGCCGGCTCATCGCCGTTCGCCTCCACTCTCCTCGGCAAGCACCTCGAACATGGCGCGCACATCTTCTTCACCGACATTATTGGTGAGGGAAATGCGCAAACGCGCGGTACCCGTTGGTACCGTCGGCGGGCGCACGCCGCGAATATCGAATCCGTGGCCTTGCAGCGCGGCGGCAAGTTGCATCGCCCTCGCGTTGTCCCCGACCATGAACGGTATGATTTGCGAGCCGGAAAACCGCCAGCCTTGATGCGCGCCGATCTCGCGCTGAGCAAAAGCAATCAAATTCGAAAGCCGCTGCCGCCGCTCCGGCTCGTCGTGCAGGATCGATAACGCCTCTTGCACCGCAACCGCCATCAGCGGCGACGGCGCGGTCGAAAAAATAAAAGGGCGGCAGCGATTGACGATAAAATCGCGCAATAGTTTGGTCGTCGTGACCAGCGCCCCGGCCGCGCCCAGCGCCTTGCCGCAGGTGTGAACGACGAGCAGATTCTCACGGCCTTCATACGCAGCGGCCAGTCCCCGCCCCTCTTGGCCGAACACGCCGGTCGCATGGGCTTCATCAACCATCAAAAACGCATCATGGCGGTCGGCGAACGCGATGAGCGCGTCGAGCGGCGCAAAATCGCCATCCATGCTGTAAAGGCTCTCGACCACGATCCAGACCCGCCCGATGCCGCCCTGCGCGCGCCAGTCGCGGATCACGTCTTCGACTGAATCGGGATCATTATGCGCGCTGTAGCGAAATTCGGCGCGGCCGGCACGCGCGCCTTCATGAATGCTCGCATGCACGAGCTGATCGAGCACCAGCAGATCGCCACGCTGCGGCAACGTCGTCAGCACAGCGAAATTGGCGACATAGCCGCTTGCGAAGAAAATCGCGGCTTCCGTTCCAAAGAAGCGCGCGGCTTCGGCCTCAAGGCTTTCATGCTCGGCGCAATTGCCGCGCAAAAGCCTCGACCCTCCGGCGCCGATCGGCGTACCGGAATCGATCGCGACCGAAATCGCCCGGCGCATCCGCGGGCAATTGGCGAGCGCGAGATAATCGTTCGACGAAAAATCGATGCCCACGCGCGGTGCGAGACCGCGTAACCGATCGTCTCTTTGCAACGAGTTCAAATCCGCCGCGTAGCGCGAGGCTTTATCCGCCGGGGCTGCGGTCATCATTTGCCTTGGCCTCGCTCAGAGCACAGGGTCTCGTGCCGCCATCGGCTGCTCCGCAAGGCGGGTCTTGACGCCGAGCCGCTCGAACAAATTCTTATCGCGCGCGGTTTGCGGATTCTTGGTGGTCAACAGCACATCACCAATGAAGATCGAATTGGCTCCGGCCAGAAAGCAAAGCGCCTGAAGTTCGTCGGTCATGTATTGACGTCCCGCCGACAGCCGCACCACGCTTTTCGGCATCATGATGCGCGCGACCGCGACCAGCCGCGCCAGCGCGATTGGCTCGGGACGCTCGGCCGTGTCGTTGATCGGCACGCCCGCGACTTCGTTCCACAGATTGATCGGCACGCTCTCGGGGTGCTCAGGCAAATTGGCGAGCAGCACCAACATGCCCAGCCGGTCGTCCACCTCTTCGCCCATGCCGATGATGCCGCCGCAACAAACCTTGATGCCGGCGTCGCGCACATAAGCGAGCGTGTCGATGCGATCTTGTAATGTGCGCGTGGTGATGATGCGGTCGTAGAATTCGGGCGAGGTATCGACATTATGGTTGTAGAAGTCGAGCCCGGCGTCGCGCAGCCGCGCGGCTTGGTCAGGCGTCAACATGCCGAGCGTCGCGCAGGTTTCCATGCCGAGTTGCTTGATTTCGCGAACCATGCCGCAAACCTCATCGAGATCGCGATCCTTCGGGTTGCGCCAGGCCGCCGCCATGCAAAAGCGGCTCGCCCCGGCTTCGCGCGCGCGTTCGGCCGCGGCGACCACCTCGGCCTGCGCCATCAATTTAGTCGCCTTCAGTCCGGTGTCGTAATGGGCGCTCTGCGAGCAATATCCGCAATCCTCGGGGCAACCGCCGGTCTTGATGCTGAGCAGGCTCGCGGTCTCGATACGGTTGGGATCGAAATAGCGGCGATGGGTGCTTTGCGCGCGGAACATCAAATCCGCGAAAGGCAGATCATAAAGCGCTTGGGCTTGCTCACGGGTCCAATCGTTCCGAACGTTCTCGACGCCACCATTATAGGGGTCCAACCGCCGATCAACCATGCCTTCAATTCCCTCGTATTTTCATCGATCAAATCGGCTTTATCTATAAAGCTAATCTCGCGGCCGACAAGCCTTCCCGCGCGCGCATTCCAATCAACGAGCGCCCTTCGGGTCCCCCCGCCGCGTCGTCATTCCAGCTTGACGTCGGCGGCCTTGATCACCCCGCCCCACCGGTCGATCTCTTCGCGGATAAAGCCAGCCGACCTCTCGCGCGAACCGCCAAAGGTTTGCGCCGACAGATCCTTGAGGCGATCTTGGATCTCGACCTGGCGAAGCGCCTCGTTCACATCGGCGTTGATCTTCTCCGTGATGTCCTTTGGCGTCCCTGGTGGCGCGGCAATCGCATACCAGGCGACGGCCTGAAACCCGGGCAGCGTTTCCGCAATCGTCGGCACCTCGGCAAGCGACGGCAGGCGCCCGCTTGAGGCGACCGCAAGCAGCTTGAGGCTGCCGGCTTTTGCAAGCGGCAGCGAGACGCCGAGATTGTCGAACATCAAATCGACATCGCCGGCAAGCAGGCCCGCAAGCGCCGGCGCCGATCCGCGATATGGAATGAAACGCAACTTCACCTTGGCCATCGCTTGAAAAAGCTCGGCGGTCAAATGCGAGGTCGTGCCGTTGCCTTGGGTAGCGGCGGTCACTCTGTCGGGATGGTCTTTCAAATAAGCGATGAGCTCGGCGACGGTCGAGGCGTTCAGGCTTTTGGGACTGACGAGAAGCGCGTTCGGCACCTGCGCCATCACGATGACAGGCTCAAACCGGGACGGGTCGAATCCGAGATTTGGATAGAGGTTTTGGTTGATCACGAGCGGCGGCGGCGGCGTTGCGAGCAGCGTATAGCCGTCGGGTGTTGCGCGATACACAAATTCGGCGCCGATATTTCCCGCCGCTCCGGTGCGGTTCTCGATCACGACCGGCTGTTTCCATTTGCGCGAGAGCCAGTCCCCCACCACGCGTGGAACAGCATCCGCCGTGCCGCCCGCCGCATAGGGAACGATGATTCTCAC
>DATGJS010000285.1:0-3045 GCA_035295025.1 Bradyrhizobium sp. | reverse complement strand
GCCGCCTGGAGCCATCACCTCGACGGTGGTGCCCTTGGTCTTGCCGATCAGCGCGCGCGCGAGCGGCGAGGTGATGGAAATCTTGCCCTTTTTGGCGTCGGCCTCCGGCTCGCCGACGATCTGCCACACGGCTTTCTTGTCGGTGTCTTCATCGACCAGCGTGACGGTGGCACCGAATTTGATGGTGTCGCCGGAGAGTTTGGAAATGTCGATGATGTCGGCACGCGCGAGCTTGTCTTCGAGCTCGGCGATGCGGCCTTCATTGTGCGATTGCTCTTCCTTGGCGGCGTGATATTCCGCGTTCTCCGAAAGGTCGCCATGCGAACGCGCTTCCGCGATGTGCTCGATGATGCGCGGGCGCTCCACCGATTGGCGCTTCTTCAACTCAACCTCGAGCGCGGCATAGCCGCTCGCTGTCATCGGAACCTTTTCCATCATCTTCTTTCGTCCTTCAATCGCGTGAGAGGTCGCGTGAGAAATGCGAACTCGTGCGATACGTCTTTCAGATCGGGCTTTCGCAATGGGAACAAAGCCCGCAAGCCAATTTCATTCCGGTCCCCGAAGGGCCGTTACAACATCGATTCAGGCGGAGAGTTCCCGGCCAACACCAAGCGGGTGCTTTATGGCCCGCTCATGATCCATTTTCGGAAAAATAACTCTGCAAGGTGCGGACCTCAAGGTCTCCGCCCAGATAGGCGCGGATGCCCTGGGCGGCCGCCACGGCACCGGAAAGAGTGGTGTAATATGGCACTTTATGCAAGAGGGCAGCGCGCCGCAGCGAACGGCTATCGGCGAGGGCCTGCGGCCCCTCGGTGGTATTGAAGACGAGCTGAATATCGCCATTGGTGATGGCATCGACGATGTGCGGCCGGCCTTCCAGCACCTTGTTAACCTTTTCGGTCGGCACCCCATGGTCGGTGAGGAAGCGTTGCGTCCCCGAGGTCGCCATCACCTTGAAGCCGAGTGAAAACAACAGCCGGACCGCGTCCACGATGCGGGTCTTGTCGGTCTCGCGCACCGAGACGAACACCGTGCCCTTGCGCGGCACGCGTGTGCCGCCGCCGAGCTGGCTCTTGGCGAAGGCGATCTCGAAAGAGCGGTCGATGCCCATCACCTCGCCGGTCGATCGCATCTCCGGACCGAGCACGGTATCGACGCCGGGGAAGCGGGCGAAGGGAAATACCGATTCCTTGACGCCGACATGGCCGGGCTTGGGTTTCTTCAAGCCGAAATCTTTTAATTTCTCGCCGGCCATCAGCCGCGCGGCGATCTTGGCCACCGGGGTGCCGACCACCTTGGCGACGAAGGGTACCGTGCGCGAGGCGCGCGGGTTGACTTCGAGCACGTAAATCTCGCCGTCCTTGATCGCATATTGCACGTTCATCAACCCGACCACGTCGAGCCCGAGCGCCAATTCGCGGGTTTGGCGTTCGAGCTCGGAAATCGTCGCGGCGTCGAGCGAATGCGGCGGCAGCGAGCAGGCGGAATCGCCGGAGTGAATGCCCGCTTCCTCGATGTGTTCCATGATACCGACGATGAAGGTGTCCTTGCCGTCGGACAGGCAATCGACATCGACTTCAGTGGCGTCGGACAGATAGCGGTCGAACAACAAGGGATTGGTGCCGAGCACCGTGTTGATCTGGCCGGTCTTGTCGTTGGGATAGCGCGCCTTGACGTCGCCGGGCACGAGTTCGGGCAGCGTGCCGAGCAGATAATCGCTGAGTTGGCCTTCCTCGCGGATAATCTGCATCGCGCGGCCGCCCAGCACGTAAGAGGGGCGCACGACGAGCGGCAATCCAAGGTCGGCGGCCACCAGCCGCGCCTGTTCGACCGAATAGGCGATGCCGTTCTTCGGCTGTTTGAGCCTGAGTTTGTCGAGCACGCGCTTGAAGCGGTCGCGGTCTTCGGCCAGATCGATGGCGTCGGGCGACGTGCCGAGGATCGGCACATTGGCGGCTTCCAACGCATGCGCGAGCTTGAGCGGGGTCTGTCCGCCGAACTGCACGATCACGCCGCGCAATTGGCCGTTTTGTTTTTCGGTCTCGATGATTTCGAGCACGTCCTCGGCGGTCAGGGGTTCGAAATAGAGCCGGTCGGCGGTGTCGTAATCGGTCGATACCGTTTCCGGATTGCAATTGATCATGATGGATTCGTAGCCGGCATCATGCAGCGCAAAGCAGGCGTGGCAGCAGCAATAATCGAACTCGATGCCTTGGCCAATGCGGTTGGGGCCGCCGCCGAGAATGATGACCTTGTTCTTCGCCGACGGCGCGCTCTCATCGGCAAGGCGTCCGGCGAACGGCGCCTCATAGGTCGAATACATATAGGCGGTCGGCGAGGCGAATTCGGCCGCGCAAGTATCGATGCGCTTGAATACCGGACGAACGCCGAGCGCCCGACGGCGGGCTTTGATATCGGCTTCCGTCGTCTCGGTGAGCACGGCAAGCCGGGCGTCGGAAAAGCCCATCGCCTTTAACGTGCGCAGGCCGAAGGCATGGTCCGGCAGGCCGTCCTGCTTGACCTTGGCTTCCATCTCGACGATGCCGCGCATTTGCGCCAGAAACCACGGATCAATTTTGCAGGAGGTGAAAATCTCCTCATCGCTCCAGCCGAGCCGCATCGCTTGCGCCACCTGCAACAGGCGGTTGGGCGTCGGCGTGCCGAGCGCGGCGCGGATCGCGTTCTTGTCGTCGCTGCGCCCCAGCCCTTCGATCTCGATCTCGTCGAGGCCGGTAAGGCCGGTCTCAAGCCCGCGCAGCGCCTTTTGCAGGCTTTCCTGGAACGTGCGGCCGATCGCCATCACCTCGCCGACCGACTTCATCGAGGTGGTCAGCGTGGTGGAAGCGCCGGGAAATTTCTCGAACGCAAAGCGCGGAATCTTGGTGACGACATAATCGATGGTCGGCTCGAACGAGGCCGGCGTCGCGCCGCCGGTAATGTCGTTGGCGATCTCGTCGAGCGTATAGCCGACGGCCAATTTTGCCGCGACCTTGGCGATCGGAAAACCCGTCGCCTTTGACGCCAGCGCCGAAGAGCGCGAGACGC
>DATGJS010000284.1:0-9117 GCA_035295025.1 Bradyrhizobium sp. | reverse complement strand
CGCCAGATCTTGGCGTGCCCGCGTCACGCCGCACCGAGGCTCCGCCAGTCAGCCCCGCGACATCGGACCAGGGCCGCGACGGTTGGCTCTCCGACCTGCTCAACCGTGCCGACGCCGCCCCCGCCCCGGGTTCGGCCCGCGAGGCACCGCGCGGCCGTTCCGCCCAACCCCAGCCGCAGCCCCAGCCCCAGCCGCAGGGTGGTGGTAATCCGTTGGAGTCACTGTCGCTCGATATCGGACGCCTGATGGACCGCAACCTCGCCGCCGAAATGTGGGACCGCTATCAGCGCGGCGAAAGCAAGGCCTTCTCCAAGCGGCTCTACACGCCGTCGGGCCAGAAGGCGTTCGACGAGGTCACCCGCAAATATCGCGCCGACCGCAACTTCAAACAAACGGTGGACCGCTACATCGCCGAATTCGAGCGCTTGCTCGACGAGGTCGCGCGCGAGGATCGCGGACCGCAGGCGCTGCGCGGCCATCTCACCTCCGAGACGGGCCTCGTCTATACGATGCTCGCGCATGCGGCGGGACGACTGGGGTGAGCGGCACGAATAGTGAGTAGGGAATAGCCGATCGCGAATAAAAAACGGAGGCCTCATGGCCTCCGTTTTTGTCGGCGTCTTTATGTCTGGATTCCTCAATCACACCCTCCGCAACAACCGAGAGCTTTACGTCCTTAAGAGGCAACGTTAGAATACAAAAATTCTTACTCTTGATGCTTGTTGTCTAAGGGGCAAAGCGTTGTGGGGCTGGTTCTTTCTGTCATTTTTGACAGGTGTCGCTGCACGCTGGGCTTTTGAGCGTTGCGATTTCGCTACGATCAAAACGACCTATCAGCAGCGGGCATCGATCGTGTGGACGATTAGTCTGATCGCCGCGGGCCTCTTGTTCTTGATGGCTGCGGCGCTCGATGGTGACTGGCTACCCAGATGGGGCTTGTCCGTCTATTCGGTACTTGTGGCGCCGCGCTTTGTCGCTTGCTTTATCGGTTTATCGACCGGCATCGTTGCGCGCCAAATAGTAAGCATTATTGGAATTGCGCAACTTCCTACGGGCGTCGTGCCGACCGCAGCCGTTGTCGCGCTGGTTGCGGTCGTATTGCTCGCGTTTAGTCCCCGAATATTGGACTCGCTCCAATCCTTTAAAGCCGGCAGTATCGAAGCGACTTTCGCGACACGATCATCTAGCGTTCGGGAGGCAGAGATTCGTCTGAACGACATTGCCCAGAAATTGACGCTCAAGGAATATATTAATTTTGAAAAATACGTCGTCGAAAAAAAGAGCGATCGAAGGACAATTGCGCGGTGGTCCACTCCTAAGCTGGAGACCGATAAGAGAATCGCCCTTCTCAAGGGTGTTATCCGTAATTTCGGCAATCCAATTGTCCTTGCCCTAACATGTCTGGATGAGCAGGACGCTCTCGAAGCGGTCAAACGGCAGGACCACCTAACTCGGATAGCTTCTGCCTGGGAGCATTTC
Organism: Bradyrhizobium sp.; assembly: GCA_035295025.1. Classification (GTDB taxonomy): domain Bacteria; phylum Pseudomonadota; class Alphaproteobacteria; order Rhizobiales; family Xanthobacteraceae; genus Bradyrhizobium. The sequence goes on along the minus strand of DATGJS010000284.1, from coordinate 7,638 downwards.
CTCATTCAATTGAATAAAGGTCCCGTTCTTAGAGATAAGGACTGGACGACTTTCGCCAATGAGATCAGCGGGCAGGTGCCCTCCTTCTTTTCGTATATCGATGAAGCGGGTGCCGGATGCGACGTCAAAAGGGAAAAGCCTCCAACAGAAGCTGAACTCAAAGACAATTTGGACCGTCTCAAGAAAGATTATCTCGCGTCGCTAAATTCTCTGCCCGAGGACGTCAGAAATGGGCCGCCGGCGCTGACAGCGATGGAGCCATATGTCGCCGGCCTGGTTGGCGACCTAATCGCTTTCACGTTTGGTCAGAAAGAGAAGGCTGAGTTCCTGGATCGAATAGTAGGCGAAAACTTTCATCTTTCGGATAACTTGTTGCAGCCTGGGATTGTCAATCTCTTATTTCAGGTCGCAGACTCAAAAATTCAAAGCGAAGTCTCGTGGCCGCTCGATAGACTGACAAGCCAGCTTGATGACGCGCTTCGCGGTTCCGATCTATTCATCGCCCGTGCAAATCAGCACGAAGAGAAAGGCGAGGAGGATGCCGACAAAAGAAGTATTGTTGCGACCTACGATACCGTCGTCTTTCGTATTTTGACTGAAAATTTGGCACTCTATAATCAGCGCGTCCTTCGGGCCGAACCGTTGAGCGAAGCGCATCTGCGTCGCTGGACCGCAGTCTTAAGCCGTATATTGGCTATTTTACATGCCTATTCCAAAACGATTGGCCCGGTCGAGGACATCCCACCCACGCAACTGACTTCCGAAGAGATTAAGAGATGGCCTAATGTCACTATCGAGGACAAATTTCTCATCGACGCCAATATCGGAGTTGCGCTTAGCCTCATACTTAGAGAGCCAGGGCAAGAACAAAGCTCCGCGCCCGCCTGCGCGTCCGCGCGCTATTACCTAAAGGGAGCGGAAGAAAATTTGCGGCGGCTGTTTGATGAGGGCGAGATCAACTATTCAGAGAAAGAAAGGTTGGAGCAATTCATCAGACTCGTCGGCTACCGCGTCGGAGCGCATTGCACCGCTCGATTATGAACCCGAAGGCTGCGTGGCTTACACTGGTCCGCCGGCGCCGACGCGCGCAACTGCTACCTCACCATACAAAAGAGTCAGTGAGAGCAATACGATCAAGGTAATATAGAGCCTGCACATAAATCTCTCCTTTCGAGAGCAACAGCAATATAATCCTTTTGTGGTCACTATCAAGGCTTTCCGAGGCCTCGGGAAATGAACGAAAAGTCAACCTTCACTACCATTTCCTGTTCCGCTACTGCGCACGCCTCGGTCCCGTTGTCCCGGCCGCGGGCGTCGGCGCCGAGGCGGAAGCCGCCGCCGGCGAACTCGAATTGCCGGCGCCGAACAACAGCCGCGTCGGGTTACGGTCGAGATTATTCACCGCGCGGCTGATATCGGCCAGCGTGCGGCGGCCGTCGGTCATCAAGGCGCCGGAGCGTTTGTCGAAATCTTCCGCCAATTCGCGGATCGATTGCACGGTGAGGAACAATTCCCCGCCATCCTTGCCGCCGGCAAGCCGGTTGAGGCCGAGCATCAAATTATCCGCCTTGCCCATCACGCCATCGACCTTGGCCATCACATCGTCGATCTTCTGGGCATTGCGCGCCAGCGATGAGGTGAAGGTCTCGAGGTTGTGCAGCGAGTTTTTCACCGCCTGCTGATTGTCGGCGACCACCCGGTTGATGTTCTGCAACGTACCACGGATCGCTTCCGTGACGTCCTGAAGCGCGTTCGGATCGGCGGTCAACACCGGAATGCCGTCGTCGCCCAGCGGCACCGACGGCGCATTTTCCTCGCCGCCCTTCAGCGAGATCGCCGCCACTCCCGTCAGTCCCTGAAATTCAAGCCCGACAAGGGTATCCTTGCGCACGGGAGCGTTGTTTTCGACCATGGCAAGGGCGACCACACGACGCGGATTGTCGAGTTTGACGGAGACGACCTCTCCCACCCTTATACCGTTGAAATTGACGCTGCCGCCGTTGCGCAAACCCGCCGCCGGGCCTTCGAAAACGATGCGCAAGGGGCTGCGCAATTTGGTGGTGTGAAGGCTTTGGAACCAAAGCACGAAGCCGAACGCGGCGGCGATCACCGCCAGGGTGAACGACCCGATCAGCACGAAATTGGCCCGCGTTTCCATTCACCCGGCTCCGAAACCCACGTTCCCCTACCGATCAATTGGATCAGGACGTGACCTTAATCCCTTGTTTGAGCATATTCTCTTTGAAAGCCCATGATTTGGCTTTTCAAAGGCCATCCTTTCGCATCAGCCCGTAACGGCGCGGGCGCGTTTGCCATGGAAATAGGCCCTCAGCCAGGGATGCTGCGAAGCCTGCATATCGGCTATCGACCCCGAAGCAATGACCTTGCCGTTGCCCAAAACGGCAATCCGGTCGCATGCCGTATAAAGGCTATCCAAGTCATGGGTTACCATGAAAACGGTCAGGCCCAAAGTGCGCTGGAGGGTACGAACCAGTTCGTCGAAATCGCCAGCGCCGATCGGATCAAGGCCGGAAGTCGGCTCGTCCAAAAAGACCAGCTCCGGATCGAGCGCAAGCGCGCGTGCCAACGCCACGCGCTTGATCATGCCACCGGACAATTCGGATGGAAAACGGTCGGCGACTTCGGGACGCAATCCGACCATGCCGAGCTTGGCCATGGTGATTTCGTCGAGCAGGCGCTGGGTCACGTCGAGATATTCGCGAACCGGAAACTGGATATTTTGCCGCACCGTGAGCGAAGAAAACAGCGCGCCCTGTTGAAACAGGATACCCCAACGCCGCTCCACCACGCGCCGCTCGGAAGCGCTCGCGGCGTCGAGATCGACCCCGAACACTTCGATGCGCCCGGAGATTTTCGGAACCAGGCCGATGACGGTCCGCATCAAGACCGACTTGCCGGCGCCGGAAGGACCGACAAAGCCCAAAATTTCGCCGCGCCTGACATCGAGATCGAGGCCGTCGAGCACTTTCGTTGCCCCGAACCGCACCGAGATGTCGCGCACCCGGATAATCGCCTCTTGCATCGGAACCGCCATCGTCACATCCCGATCGAGGCAAAGAAGATCGCAAACACGCCGTCCATCACGATGACAAAGAAAATTCCCTTTACCACCGACGAGGTGGTGTGCTGTCCGAGCGATTCCGCGCTGCCCTGCACCGCGAGCCCCTCGACACAGGCGACGATCCCGATCACCGCCGCCATGACAGGCGCCTTGATCAGACCGACGGTGAAATGATCGATCGAGATCGCATCGCGCAGCCGCAGCAAAAACGCCTCCGGATCGACCCCGCCATAGAGCCAGGCCACGAGCCCACCACCGTAAAGGGCCGCGATCGCGCCAAGGAAAGCCAGAATCGGCAACGCCAGGATCAGCGCCAGCATTCTGGGCAAGATCAGCACCTCGACCGGGTCGAAACCCATGGTGCGCAGCGCGTCGATCTCCTCCCGCATCTTCATGGAACCAAGCTCGGCCGTATAGGCGCTGCCCGAACGGCCTGCGACCATGATCGCGACCAGCAGCACGCCGATCTCGCGCAACACCAGAACGCCGAGCATATCGACAACAAAAATGTCGGCGCCGAATTTGCGGAAGTGGAAAATGCCCTGCTGGGAGATGATGCAGCCGATCAGAAAAGTGATCAGGACCACGATCGGCACCGCGCGCCAACACACTTGCTCCATGTGGTGGACGGTGGAGGTCAGCCGAAAACCCCGGGGGTGGGTCAAGACCCGCCCGCTCGCCGCCAGCACCGCGCCCAGCATATCGATCAGGCCGAGCATGGTGCTCCCGACCCCCACCACGCTGCGGCCGACCTGATCCAATAGGCCCGGGATCGTGACCGCGGCGACATCGGCCGCCGGAATGGTTTTCACGCGGCGCACTTCATCGACGAGGCTCGAATAATTCGCCGACAACCCCGCGATCTTCGCCTCACCCCCGCCTTGGGTCAGGCTGCGGCGAAGCCGCTCGATCAACCAGGCCCCGAACGTATCGAGTTTGGAAATCTGCGACACGTCGATGAAGATATTGGAGCGGCTGCCGGTGAGCTTCTCCGCATCCGCCACGATCCGCTCGAGTTCGGACGCAAAACGCGCCGTCCATGGCCCCGCCGCGCATAAAGCAAGGCCGTTGCCCTTGACGATGTGCTCCAATGTCGGGTCGCCTTGCACGATTCCAACTCCCGCGCCCATGTCGATTACCTGTGCCCTAAGAGGAGAATCCGGCAGCGTCTTGATAGATTTGGAAAAGACGTCCTTGAACCGGCCATACTTATGAGGTTAGGCCCAGCCAAGCGCATTCGAAAACCGGTTAGATATTAAAGTGACTTCCAGCAAAGCGCCAACACTTGCCGCAAGAATCGAACGCTGGCCGATCGAGGGCCGCTTCACCATCAGCCGTGGCGCGAAGACCGAGGCGGTCACCGTTGTGGCCGAAATCAGCCGGGACGGCCACACCGGCCGGGGCGAATGCGTGCCCTATCCCCGCTATGGCGAAAGCCCGGAGGCCGCATTGGCCGCGATCTTGGCGATGCAAGAGCAGATCCGCCAGGGGCTTGACCGCAACGCTTTACAGGCGGCGATGCCGCCTTGCGCCGCGCGCAACGCGCTCGACTGTGCTTTTCTCGATCTTGAAGCCAAGACGAGCGGCCGGCGCATTTGGGATGTGCTGGGGCGGACGCCGCCGCGTGCCTGCATCACCGCCTATACGATCTCGCTTGGCTCGCCCGAGGCAATGGCGGCGGCGACCGCCAAGGCCGCGCATCGGCCGCTTCTCAAGATCAAGCTTGGCGGCGAAGGTGACGATGAGCGCATCGACGCGGTGCGGAAAGCCGCGCCTGTTTCCGAACTCATCGTCGATGCCAATGAGGCCTGGACGCCGGCCGATCTGATGCGAAATCTCGCCGCCTGCGCCGATGCGGGCGTCACGCTGGTCGAACAGCCCCTGCCCGCCGGCCAGGACGAGGCGCTGGCGCAGGTCAAGCGAGCTGTCGCGGTCTGCGCCGACGAGAGCGTTCACGATCGCGCCTCGCTGCAAGGACTGCGCGCTCGCTACGACGCGATCAACATCAAGCTCGACAAAACAGGCGGGTTGACCGAAGCGCTCGCGATGGCGGATGCGGCCACGGCCCAAGGTTTCGACATCATGGTCGGCTGCATGGTTGCAACCTCGCTGGCCATGGCTCCGGCGATGCTGCTGGCGCCACAAGCCCGTTTCGTCGATCTCGATGGGCCGCTGCTGCTGGCGCGCGATCGCCAAGGGGGCCTGCGCTATGACGACAGCCTCATCCATCCGCCCGACGCCGCGCTTTGGGGATAAGCGCCCCGGCGCAAACCCGGCCTCAGATGATGGATACCCCTTCCCGTGAAAATGCCCCGCACCGCCGCGCCACCCATGTCAAAAGCCCGCCGCAAGCCGCCATCGCAGCCATCATGTCATAGACGCCCTGGCCATAGCGCGCATAAGCCAAGCCACACAGGATCGAGGCGGTCGCGTTGACGATGCCGCCACAGGCGGCGAGATAGCCCTGTCCGGCGGCCATGACAGGGAGAGCAACGTGACGCACCATAAGCCCCATGGTGCCGAGCTGGGTCAGCCCAAACGTCAGGCCATGCGCCAATTGCACCACAACAAGGGCAGTGACCGGCGGTTCTTGCGCCGTGATCAGCCAGCGCGCCATGGCAGCGAAGGCCCCGATCATCACCAGCGAAGACGGCCGCAGCGTCAACCGCGGCGAAAGCGCGAAGACTACGATTTCGGCCACGACCCCTACCGACCAAAGTGCTGCGATCGTCAGTCCGTCGAAGCCGAAACGTTGCCAGGTGATGGACGCAAAAATATAATAGGCGGCGTGGCTGCTCTGAATAAGCGCCGACGCCAGGATAATGACTAGAAAACTGCGCTGGCGCAGCAATCCCGCCATCCCGTGCCGCGCCACGGAAGACGCCGACGGCTTTTCCATGGGCAAAAGCGCCAGACTGACCAGCGCGCCAAAAGCCGCCAGGGTCGCGATAATCCAGATCAGATACCTGGCCGAAATGAGGTCGGCCAACAGGCCGCAGGCCAGCGCACCGGCGACAAACGCCGCCGAGCCCCATAGGCGCAGCGGCCCGTAATCGAGGCCGTATCGGGCGACGCCACGCAACGCATAGGCGTCCGTCAGCGGTACAATCGGTGTCCACATACAAGCGGTAGCGGCGTAGACCAGAAAAACCAGAACCGGCACATGCTGGGTCCCGATCAGCGCAAATCCGAGCGCGGTCGCCCCGGTGGTCAGGATCATGGCGCCGCGCAACGACCCCCATCTCTCGGCAAGGCCGGTAACCAGCGGCAACGCCGTAAAACGCGTCACCGAGGGGACGGCAGAGATGATCCCGATCCAGGAGGCATCGATCCCGACCGCCTTCATCCAGAGCGGGAAGAACGGCAAATGGCTGCCGATCAGGGCGAACACCGCGCCGTAAAACAATGCCAAACGGCGGGCAAACCGAGGGGCGGACGCCAGGAGAATGGGGATTTGTGTTTCGGATTGCATCAATTCAATTGAAATTTCGGCGAGATCGTGGTGATCGTTAGGCGAACGCGCGGCGAGTTGCGCGGGTTGAGTGAGCAATGACCGACGAAGTATTCGCCCTTTCACCGATATCGGCACGTTCCACCCTGCCGAACGAAGCGGATTACGAGGCGATCAAAGAAGCGTTTATGGAGACTTCGCGGGGACGCTGGTTCCTCGGCGAATATGCTAAGCGCAACCGCAACGCCGATACAAGCTTGGTCCTCGATGCCGTGGCGCGGATCGAGGAAACGCTTGCCGCGCAGAAAAAACCCTCCCGCGATCCCTTGCTTGACCAAGCGCTTTCTGCGTTTCGCAGCGCGCTCAGTGAAGCCAAGGGCGCCGCCCAGGCGGCGTTGGATCATCTGGCGCCGGAGGAAAACCTCGCCCCCTTGCGCAAAGGCGTCCGCGTCATCCGCGAGATTGCGTGGCGGCTGCGCGAAATCGGCGCCGATGGCCGTATTTGCGATTTGATCGATTCCCAAATCAGCGCCATCGAAGGGGCGGCCGTGAAATTGGCTCCCACCGATCTGGCGGCGACCTTGACGTCCGCTTTCGACCGGATCGAGGGGCGGATCGCCGCATTCGATGCCGACACTGCGGGGACCTCAGGCCCGCAACCGGCCACGCGTTCGGCGCCCAAAGCCTTGAACGAAGCCGCCCAAGCCATCGCGTCAGTGCCGTCCGAAGAACTTGCCGAGCCGCATGCCGCAGCGCAAACCCCGCAAGACGATTTGGCCGATATTGAAGCCGCCACCGCCGAGGGCGGTGAGCAAGCGGAGGCGATCGAGCCCCTCGATGCCGCGCCCGCCACCGCGGAAGGCGCGCCCGCGGATACCTTCGATAGCGATGACGAGGCGCTGCTTGATCTCGTCGCGCGGGAAATGGCCGCCCCCGATACCGACGCGGCCTACGAGGCGCCGCTTGACGAGGCGCCTGCCGAACAACCCCCGGAGGCCAAGCCTCCCAACGTTCGGGCATCGAAGGTGAAGACCTTGCGTGAGGGGATCGGGGACAAGGCATCCGCCGGCGAGCGCGACGTCGCATCCGAGGCCGAGGCGCTGCA
>DATGJS010000283.1:0-15978 GCA_035295025.1 Bradyrhizobium sp. | reverse complement strand
CGCCGCGAATTCGACACCGAGATCGCGCTATCGCCGGGCTTTCGCTGGGGTGCAAGCTTTCTGCCGGGACAGCCCCTCACCCACGAAGACGTGTTGGCCGAGACCGCTATCAGCTATCCGGAAACCTATGTTCAGAACATGACCGGCCGTGACATCAAGGATGCGCTCGAAGACGTCTGCGACAATCTCTTCAATCCCGATCCCTATTACCAGCAGGGCGGTGACATGGTCCGGACCGCCGGCCTATTTTATAGCTGCACACCGTCGGAGAAAATCGGACACCGAATTTCCGATCTGAAACTTGCCAATGGCCGCTTCATCGCGCCGAACAAGCGCTATTCGGTCGCGGGCTGGGCTTCGGTCAACGCGCAATCAGGACAACCCGTGTGGGAGGTTCTTGCCAGACATCTGGGATCGGGCAAACCGCTCGATGTGCCCCCCGACGGCATCGCTCTGCGGGGGGTGGCCGGCAACCCCGGGCTCGCCGAGCAGAAATAGAGCCTTATAAGGTCTATACGCCGCCTCATCTCGAAGATGTGTATCGCCACTTGGTGTGATAGGATGAGGAAACAATTCGGGGGAAGCTCCTCCATGATCTTTCGTCAACTGTTTGACAGCGTATCGGGAACCTACAGTTACCTGATGGCAAGCCGGGCTGGCGGCGAGGCCTTGATCCTCGATCCGGTGTTGGACAAGGTCGATCGCTATTGCCAATTGCTGCGCGAACTTGATCTCAAACTGGTCAAGGCCGTCGACACCCATCTGCACGCCGACCACGTCACCGGACTTGGCGAATTACGCGACCGAACTCATTGCGTCACCATCATGGGCGAACAGAGCAAAGCGGACGTGGTGGCGATGCGGGTGGCCGACGGCGACAAGGTCACGATTGAGGGCGTCGCGCTGGATGCGATGTATACGCCCGGCCATACCGATGATTCCTATAGTTTCCTGATGGGCAACCGGGTGTTCACCGGCGATACGCTCCTGATCCGCGGCACCGGCCGCACCGATTTTCAGAACGGCAGCGCGCGGGCGCAATATGATTCGATTTTCAACCGCCTCTTGAAGCTGCCGGATGAGACACTGGTTTTTCCCGCCCATGATTACAAAGGCGACACCGTCTCCACCATCGGCGAGGAGAAACGCTACAATCCGCGCCTCCAGGTGCGCTCGATCGACGAATATGTCGCGCTGATGGACAATCTGAAGCTGCCAAATCCCAAGATGATGGATGTGGCGGTGCCGGCCAACATGCATGTCGGCCTGCATCAGGACGATCTCGCCAAACAAGGGTTGGCGCTCACCGCCATCGAGGCGATCGCATGCCTCGGCCGGGCGGATATTCTGCTCGTCGATCTGCGCGAGGCCGGCGAGCGCGCCAAGCACGGCACATTGCCGGGCGCGCTGCACGCGCCCTATCCGGGAATCGATGAAAGCCTCAAGCCAGGCGGCACTCTGCGCGAAGCCGCCATCGCCACGGGGCGTCGCATCGTATTTTTCTGCGCCTATGGCGAGCGTTCGGCGATGGCGGTGACGGCGGCCAGCGAAGCCGGGCTCGTAAATCCCGCCCATATTGCCGGCGGCCTCGACGCCTGGAAAAAGGCCGGCGGGCCGGTGCTCCCGACGTGAAGGCATGGCGACACGCCCATCGTTTCGGCGCTTGGCCCCTTTTGGCGAATATCGCAGGTTAAGGAACGTTTGCACCAAAGCGAAGAAATGACGGCAAAGCGCCCTCCGGCGGCCCCATTCGAGAGCTGCCATGCAGCCATATTCATGGACAAATCACCGATTGCGCCGATATTTTGGTTTCGACCGCAAGTCACCAATCGCCAGAGAACCGCACCAGGGAACCGCAATGGCCGACATTCTGGCCGCGCCTCAGCAAGCCGCGGCTGAGAACGCGAATAAAGACGAACAACTGCGAACGCTGGGCGCGATTTCGCTCGCCCATTGGGTCAGTCATTTTCATATCTTCGTCCTGCCGATGCTGTTTCCGTTCTTAAAGCGGGAGCTTGAGGTCGGTTACATCGAGCTTGGTTTCGCGCTGACGGTGTTCGCCGTCACCTCCGGCCTCACTCAGGCGCCGATCGGCTATCTCACCGATCATATCGGGGCGCGGAAAATTCTCTTGATCGGCCTTTCCGTGGGCGGGACGGCGCTGATCATGCTCGGCCTGCATCTGAGCTATTCATGGCTGATTGCGGCCGCCGCGCTGTTGGGCCTCGCCAACAGCGTTTATCACCCGGCCAATTACGCCATCCTATCGGCGCATATGAACGAAGCGCGCATGGGGCGCGCGTTTTCGATTCACACCTTTGCCGGATTTCTCGGCGGCGCGGTTACGCCGGTCATCGTCGCCACTTTGGTGTCAACGATCGGCGGCCGGGGCGCGCTGATAATGGCCGGCGCGACAGGGCTCCTGGTCGCGCTCGGCCTTGTCGGCATCGGCATTCCCGATGCGAGCGCGGCCAACCACCCAGGCAAAACCGCCGAAACGGCGCGGCAAAGCGTCATCACACCGGCGCTGATGGTGCTGACGGTTTTCTTCATGCTGCTCAATCTGTCGAACGCGGGCATCAGCAATTTCGGCGTGGTGGCGCTGATGAGCGGCTATGGCGCGACCTTTTCTATCGCCAATCTCGCGCTCACCGCCTATCTCGGCGCCAGCGCGGCCGGCGTTCTCGCGGGCGGATTTCTCGCCGACCATACCGAGCGTCACGGGCAGGTGGCGGCGGGCTGCTTTGCCATCAATGCCGCCATCTTGTTTGTCATCGCGGTGGTCGGCTTGCCGCAACCTCTCCTGATCGGCGCGTTGGGATTGGCCGGATTTCTGGGCGGTGTCATTGCCCCCTCGCGCGACATGATGGTCCGTAACGCCGCGCCCGCGGGCGCGGCGGGACGGGCGTTCGGCATCGTCTCCACCGGCTTCAATCTCGGAGGCATCGTCAGCCCGCTATTGTATGGCTGGATCATGGATCAGAACATGCCTCATGGGGTGTTTGGCACTTCGGTCGTATTCATGGTCCTCACCGTCGTGCTCGCGCTCGCTACCGAGCGCAGGCCGGCATCCCGCGCAAGCGCGATCCCTTCGTAAATCCGCTTGCGCGTCGGGAGGCCGCCGATCACGATCACGGCATATTCGGAGCTGTGATCCCACGCTAAAGCGCGATGAGATTTGGATGAATCGTCATCGCGCTTTAATTCTTTGAATGAGCATGATCTTTCGGAAAACCGCTACACACTTTTCCGGATCATGCTCTAAGGTCTTGGCATGTCGAACGACCCTATCGAGATCGTCAACCTGACACTCTTCGCATGAGCGCCGCCAAAGAGACCGTGCTTTGCGTGCGCAACCTGACCAAGGCCTATTCGGCGGCAGGCGAGCGGGTTTCCGTGCTGCGCGGGGTGCATTTGAGCCTGGCGGCGGGCGAGCGCGTCGCGCTGACCGGCGAGAGCGGCAGCGGCAAGAGCACGCTGTTGCATTTGATCGCGGGGCTTGACCGCGCCGATGGCGGCGAGATCGATTTTGCCGGCACGCCGCTTTCAAGCCTCAACGAATCGCACCTTGCGGCGCTGCGCCGCGATCGCCTCGGCCTTGTCTTTCAACAATTCAATTTGATCCCGAGCTTGAGCGTTCGCGACAATCTGGCGTTTCAGGCGCGCCTTGCCGGCCGCCACGACGCGGCCTGGCAGGCCGAGCTGACGAAACGCCTGGGGCTTGGCGATCTCCTGGAGCGTTACCCCGAACAACTATCGGGCGGCCAACAGCAGCGGGTCGCGATCGGCCGGGCGCTGGCGGTCAAACCGGTGCTGCTGCTCGCCGACGAGCCCACCGGCAATCTCGACGAAGCTACCGCCGACGACGTTCTGGCGCTGACGCGCGACATGGTCGCGCAAACCGGCTGCGGCCTTTTGATGGTCACGCACTCGATCCGACTTGCCTCCACGCTCGACCGTCACATCCATTTGAGTGCGGGATTGGTCGCGTGATGCGAACGCTCTGGATTCTGGCGGCTCTGCTCAGCCATTGGCGGCGGCATCCGATGCAATTCGCAACCCTGTTGATCGGCCTGATCGCGGCGGTCGCCTTGTGGAGCGGCGTACAGGCGCTGAACCAGCAAGCCCGCTACAGCTATGACCGCGCGGCCGCGGCCTTGGGCGGGACCCGACCGGCCACCCTGGTCGCCCGCAACGGAGCGTTCTTTCCCCAGCAACTCTTTGTCGATTTGCGCCGCGCCGGCTGGCCGGTATCGCCGGTTCTTGAAGGCCGCATCCAGCTTGCGGGGCGCTCGTTCCGCCTGCTCGGCATCGAGCCCGTCACACTGCCCGTCGAGGTCGGTCAAGCGCCGGCCATCGGCAAAGCCGACTTTCAATCCTTTGTCACGCCGCCGGGAGAGACGCTGATCGCGCCTGAAACGCTTGCCGAGCTTGGCGCCTCGGAAGGCGCCTCACCCGAAGCGAGCGATGAGGCGAAATTGCCACCGCTTCGAATCGCCGCTGAGCTCGCGCCCGGCGTGATGGTGGTCGATATCGGGATCGCCCAGCGGCTCCTCAAAATGCCCGATCGGCTTTCGCATCTTCTCCTCGGCAAACCGAACGGTCCTCGCGCCGCGCTCGAGGCGATCGTCGGCGACCAATTGCGCATGGTTGAACCCTCCGCGGAAAGCGACCTCGAACGCCTCACCGACAGTTTTCATCTCAATCTCACCGCCTTCGGCCTGCTTTCGTTTTTCGTCGGGCTGTTCATCGTCAATTCGGCGATTGGACTGGCCTTCGAGCAGCGGTTGCCGATGTTGCGGACCTTGCGCGCCTGCGGCGTATCCGCCCGGCAATTGAATGTCGTGCTTGTTCTCGAACTAATTTCGTTCGCGCTCGCCGCCGGACTGGTGGGGATGGTCTGCGGCTATCTGATCGCGGCGTTCTTGCTGCCGGATGTCGCGGCATCGTTGCGCGGCCTCTACGGCGCGCAAATCCCCGGGCAGCTTTCGCTTCGTCCGCAATGGTGGATCGCCGGGCTCTCGATCAGCGTGATCGGCGCGCTGTTCGCCGCCGCCGCAAGCCTGTTGAAAGCAGGCCGCCTGCCGGTGCTGGCGGCGGCCCAGCCTCAGGCCTGGCATCAGGCGCAGCGCCGATGGGTCGGTCTTCAAGGAGCGGCGGCATTGATCGTGCTCGCGGCGGCGAGCGGATTTCTTCGATTCGGCGATTCGCTTTATTCAGGCTTTGCCGTGCTCGCCGCGATGCTGCTCGGCGCGGCGCTGCTATTGCCCTTGATGCTGGAGCTCGTGCTCGCCGCCGGACAGCGGCGGGCGCATGGCGCGATGGCGCGCTGGTTCTGGGCCGACAGCCGCCAGCAGCTTTCGGGACTGTCGCTGGCGCTGATGGCGCTGTTGCTCGCGCTCTCGGTCAATGTCGGCGTCGGCACCATGGTCGAAAGCTTTAGCCGAACCTTTATCAGTTGGCTCGACGGGAGGCTTGCGGCCGATCTCTACATCAATGCGCCCGACGAAGCGCAAGTGCGGGTCATCACCGCATGGCTGCGCGAGCGGGCAGACGTCGCCGCCATCCTGCCTGGCGGCCGCGCCGACACCCAAATCGAAGGCATGCCGCTGGAGGTGTTCGGCCTGGCCGATCACGCCATCTATCGGGACCGATGGCCGTTGTTGCAAGCGGCCGACAACGCCTGGGCGCGGCTTGCCCCCGGCAATGCCGGATTTGTCAGCGAGCAATTGGCGCGGCGGATGAAGCTCTCGATCGGAGATCATATCGACGTGCCCACGCCGGGCGGAAATTGGGAAATCGAGATCGTCGGCATCTACGCCGATTACGGCAATCCGAAAGGCCAAATCGCCGTCAATTTTGCCGCCTTGACCCGCCGCTTTCCCAATACCCCGCTGACGCGGATCGGCCTGCGCGTTGCTCCCGCCGATGTGCCGGCTTTGATGTCGGCGCTCCGGGAAAAATTCGGATTGGATGGACGCAGTCTGGTCGATCAGGCGGCGTTGAAGGCGGAATCCACCCGCATCTTCAACCGAACCTTCGCGGTGACGGCCGCGCTGAACACCTTCACGCTGGCAGTCGCCGGCGTCGCGCTACTGACAAGCCTGCTCACGCTTGGCAATTCCCGCCTGCCGCAGCTTGCCCCGCTCTGGGCGATCGGCATGACGCGGCGAAAACTCGCATGGATCGAACTGCTCAAGACCTGCTCCGTCGCGCTCATCACCGCGCTGCTTGCGCTGCCGCTGGGCTTATTGGTCGCCTGGTGCTTGATCGCGGTGGTGAACGTCAAGGCGTTCGGCTGGCGTCTGCCGTTTCATGTCTTCCCGCTGCAATTGATCGAACTTCTCGGCGTCGCGATGCTGGCCGCGCTGGTGGCCGCGGCCATCCCGGTTCTCAAGCTTGCAAGGTTGCAGCCAGCCGCTCTCATCAAGGTTTTCGCCAATGAGCGGTAATGGTCTCTTATCGCGGCGCGCTTTCGCCGGCGGCGCGGTTCTTCTCGCTTTCGAGAAGGCGGCGCGGGCGCAAGGCTTTGCCGGCCTTGGCGTGAGCGGCCAGGGCTTTGCACCCGTCGTGCCCGGTAAAAAATTCGTCTTTCCCGCCGATCACGGGGCGCATCCCCACTTTCGCATCGAGTGGTGGTACGTGACGACCAATCTCACCGATGCAGCCGGAAACGCCTATGGCGCGCAATGGACGTTGTTTCGCCAGGCCATGCGTTCGGGAGCCCAGCAGGAAGGTTGGGCCAATCAACAAATCTGGATGGGGCATGCGGCCGTCACACGCGACGATACCCATCGCTACAGCGAAACCTTCGCGCGCGGAGACGTGGGCCAAGCCGGCGTCACACCAACGCCGTTTGGGGCTTTCATCGACGCCTGGCACATGCGCGGGGCTGAGGCGATCGATAATGATGCCCTTTCGCCACTCGATGTGACCGCCGCGGGGCCGGATTTTTCCTATGCGCTGCGCCTGCACGCCGATCACCCGTTGGTTTTGCAGGGAGAGGGCGGTTACAGCATCAAATCCGAACAAGGGCAGGCCTCCTATTACTACAGCCAGCCTTATTTCAAAGCGGCCGGCCACATCACCATCGACGACACGCCGGTCGCGGTCACCGGCCAAGCCTGGATGGACCGTGAATGGAGCAGTCAACCGCTTGCTTCCGATCAAACCGGGTGGGACTGGCTATCCTTGCATGTCGATACCGGCGAAAAGCTCATGCTGTTTCGGTTACGCAAAGCCGACGGTCGCCCCTTCATTTCCGGCAAATGGTTCTCGCCAAAGAACGAGGATCGTCTGCTCACCTCCACCGAAATAAGCATGACGCCAAAAGCGTGGTCTGAAGTCGCGATGCGCAAAATTCCGACCGGCTGGGACATCGCGGTCCCACCGCTGGGATTGACGATTTCCTGTAACCCCCTGAACGCGACAAGCTGGATGGGTACGCGTTTTCCTTATTGGGAAGGGCCGATCCGTTTTTCGGGAAGCCACAAGGGTGTTGGTTATCTGGAGATGACCGGGTACTAAGAATACTCTGGAATTTTTGGGGAGACGGCCCGCCATGTTTCATCTCACAGCCCTCATCACCTGCCTCACGCTGTTCGGTTATTTCCTGATCAGCTACCAAGTCGGCACGGCACGCGGCACTTACGGCATCAAGGCGCCCGCGACATCGGGGCACCCCGATTTCGAGCGGATCTTTCGCGTGCAAATGAACACGCTGGAATGGATGCCGATCTTTCTGCCCGCACTCTGGCTGTTTGCGATCTATATCAGCGATGCGCTCGCCGCGGCGCTGGGTGTGGCATGGATGGCCGGGCGTTTCCTCTACATGACAGGCTATGTCGAAGCCGCCGATAAGCGCGGCACGGGTTTTGCGATTCAGGCCGGCGCGGCGGGTATTCTCTGGCTGGGGGCGATATCGGCCATCCTGTGGCGCCTCATTCACCCGTAGAAATGAAGCGGCGCGCTTCGGCGGATTTGCAATCCGCCGATGTCGAAAGAACGACGCAATCAACGGCGCGATAGCAGCGCCGGCCGCCGTTATTTGACTTCAGGCATATCCCAAGTTTAATTACCCGGGCAGCACATGGCCGGTCGGTTTTGATCGACAATGTCGGCCCTTTCTGAAGAATTGCCGCGCACGAAATTCATAGTGAGCCCTTGACATGAATGCCTTTCTCAAGCGCCAGCTAACCGATTATGTGGAGTACCATCGCGATCCATGGAATTGTGCGATGCATGTATTTGGTATCGTTGCGTTGTTTTTTGCCGCCATTCTGCCGCTCAGTCTCTCGCCGGTGCATCTGTTGGGTGCGCCTATGACGCTTGCACCCCTGATGGTTTTGCCGGTGTTGCTCTATTGGCTCCTGCTCGACGCTGCACTTGGAGCAG
The DNA here is from genome assembly GCA_035295025.1 of Bradyrhizobium sp. Classification (GTDB taxonomy): domain Bacteria; phylum Pseudomonadota; class Alphaproteobacteria; order Rhizobiales; family Xanthobacteraceae; genus Bradyrhizobium. The sequence continues at coordinate 7,584 of DATGJS010000283.1, read as the reverse complement.
CCCTTTTCGGCTTTGCGGTCATGCTGCTTTGGGCTGCGGCACAGCTCGTCAGCCACACGAGCACGGCTCTCGTGTGGTCGATAACGGCGGTCTTGATCATCGTCGGCATCGCCTTTCAGGCGGTCGGACATCGGGTATTCGAACGCCGCCAGCCGGCTTTGGTCGATAACCCGTCCCACCTGTTATTGGGGCCGATCTTTGTGACCGCGAAATTGTTCATTGCGTTCGGATTGCGGCGCGATCTGGCGGCCATCATTCGGACCGTTCCACCGCCGGCACCGCGTGGCCCCTCGCCTTCGGTCAAGGAGCATCAAGGCGAGCCTCTGCCACATTCATGACCAGGGTACTTGTCACGGGCGGCACCGGTTTCATCGGACAGCACCTGGTTTCGGCGCTGGCAATGCGCGGCGAACAGGTCAGGGTTCTCGATCGCCGCCCGCCGATCTGCACCGTTCCGAACGTGGAGTACGTCTCGGGCTCGGTGCTGGATTCCGCCATCGTGGATGAGACCCTGAAAGACATCGCCGAGGTCTATCATCTTGCCGGTCTTCCAGGTATGTGGGTACCTCATAAAAGCGATTTCCATGCGGTGAATTTTCAAGGCACTGAGATGGTCATCGCAGCCGCGCGCCGGCGCGGCGTGAAGCGGTTTTTGCACTGCTCGACCGAATCCATTCTTTTCCACCCGACCTCGTCGCCGAATGCCCAAGATGAGCGCAGTCTTTTGCCGCCGCAGGCCATGCCGGGCCTTTATACGCGCTCAAAAATGCTGGCCGAGCAGGCTGCGGCACAAGCGGCGGCTTCGGGATTTCCGCTTGTCATCGGCACCCCGACCATGCCGATCGGACCCCATGATCACAATCTGACGCCGCCGACCGCGATGCTGCGGCATTTCCTGAACGGGCGCATTCAGATGTATCTCGATTTCATCGTGAACCTGGTCGATGTCCGCGATGTCGCCGCCGGCTTGATCTTGACGATGGAGCGCGGCCAAACCGGCCATCGCTATATTCTCGGCGGGGAAAGCATCTCGCTCAGCAAGATTCTCAATCTGATGGCTGGGATCAGCGGTCGCCGCTATATCTCCATTCCCGTTCCCGGCAAGATGGCGGAAGTCGCCGCCGCAATGCTGGAATTCATCGCCGATCATGTGACGCATCGGACGCCATCGGGAACCGCCGAAGGCGTTCGGATTGCGTTGCGGGCAACGGAACTGTCGATCGCCAAGGCGCAAAACGAGCTTGGCTATACGCCACGGCCGATCGAACCGGCGCTGCGCGACACGATTGCCTATCTGCTGAGTGGCAATGGCGCGGCCTTAAAGACCTAAGCCCTTTCTCTATCTTTATTTTTCTGTTATTTGCCAGCGCCTTCCGATCGGGAATATAAGGCTAGAGTTCCGATTCCGAAGTTCGTATCATTTCGCGGCCCCTCGTTTGCGAACTTCGGAATCGAAGGAGCTCTAGGATCATATAATTGCTAGTACCCACTTTCCGAAGTTCGTGCTCCATCGCCGCACCCACTTACACGAACCTCGGAAAGCTATGAGTACTAGCAAACCTATTGATTCTAGTGCCGCTTTCCTATTTGAAGTTCCTGGATCGAATTCGCCGCTTGTGGCGTAGGAACTTCAAATAGGCGGCACTAAAGCGCGATGAGATTTAATCGAATCGTCATCGTGCTTTGATTCTTTGTTTGAGCATGATCTTTTCGGAAAACCGCTTCACACTTTTCCGGATCATGCTCTAGTGTCCCTTTGGTTCTGACATTCGTAACAGTGGGCGCCCCAACAAGATACGAATGTCAGAACCGGGACACTCGCCATGACACATGAATCGAACTCGTTTTTGGCCTTTGTCTGGAGCGGATGGACCGCCACCTGGCCCACCCAATTATTGGCGCTGATCTGGATGGCCTGGCTCATCAGTTGGCTGGTGGGATCGTTCTTTTCGGCCCGCACGGAGAAACACGTCAGAACCTGGGACTCGCGGGCCTATCGATTTCCGATTCTGATCGGGGCGGTCCTGCTGACGCCCTGGACCGCCGAAGTTCTGGGTGAAAAGCCGCTCTGGGGCATCGGCCATGCCGGCGTCTATCTGCTCGCGGTCTTGACCGCGGCGGGTTGCCTGTTCACTTGGTGGGCGCGCATTCATCTTGGACGTTTCTGGTCCAACGCCATCACACGCAAGGAAGGTCACCGCGTCATCGATACCGGCCCCTACGGGCTGGTGCGTCATCCGATCTATACCGGGCTGATCGGCGCCATGATTGCAACGGGCCTCGCGGTCGCCACCGCCACGGCTTTGCTCGGCACCGCCTTGATTGCCATCGGCCTTTGGCAGAAGGCGCGTATGGAAGAAGGCTTTTTGACCACCGAACTCGGCGCGGAAGCCTACGGTCCCTATTGTCGTCGCGTTCCGATGCTGGTGCCTTTCCTGCCGCGGCGCTGACGCCTCTTCCATTGGGAGAGGTGAAACGAACCCCACTGACGGTGATTTAGCTCAATCTCATCGTGCTTGAGGCGGCAGCGGCGCAGATATTTCGGCGAGCGGCGCCAAATGGCGCGGAACGATGATGCGTTTGCCCGGCACGAGCGGATTGCGCTCCACGCCCTTATTGAGCTGGGTGATCGACCATACCGGGACATGATAGGCGGCCGCGATCGACTGCAAATCGTCTCCGGGGCGGGCCAAGATGGTAACCCCGCTGTCCCAGAGTTCGACCGCCGCCTTGGCGGGGACGACACAGCGAATGGGAACGGCGTCGCCGTCGGCCTTGGCCGCCGCCAACTGAAGCGCCTTGGTCACGAGCTGCTCCTGCAGCGTGGCCATCTTCTCGATATTGATATGCGAAACCTCGTCATGCTGCGACAGGTCGAAGCTTGCATAATGTCCGCGATAGCCCGGTTTCGGTTTGACGTCGCCGCCGCCGAGAATGTCCTTCGACAAGAAAATATTGATGAAGCGATCCACATTGAGCGGCACATCGGGTGTCACATGCGCCGGATCGATGGCGACCACGAGATCGGCCTTGATACCTTCCTTCTCCAGGATCTCCGCAAATTTGAGCGCGCAAAAGCCGCCCATGGAGTGGCCGATCAGGATGATCGGCGCGGGATTCTCCCGATATTCGCGGATCGCATTGTCCGCGATCAGCCGGCAAATGGTGAATTCATAGACATTGGCCGTGATGCCGGCGTCTTCGAGACGTTCGCCCAGGGCATCGATCCCGCGCGAGAAAAATGGGCCGAGAGCGCCACGGAACAAATAAGCCCGCCCGCGCGGCCCGGCCTCCGATGGTGCCGCTAGCGGAATCGGCGCCGGCGATATTAATGATTCGGTCGGGGCCGAGATCGGCTCGGCCGCCGCGAGATTGAACCCGCCGTCCGGCAGCGAGATCCAAAGCAGCACCCCGGTGAGGGCCGCGACCGCGCGCGCCGGATTGATCTTGCGATCCACCAACCATCCTAACGTTCAAAAGCCCTTTATCGGCGTGACCGAAGGCGAAAAAGACGCATATCGATGCGCCCCCGGTCGATGCGCCCCCGGCCTTGTGCGCGGCCGGGTTGGTGAAATTGTGGCGGTCTTCACGACCGCCACAGGGTCCGTTCCAGCGGCGCAACCATACCCACGCGCTTGGCGTTATCGCGCCGGGCCCGGTGCGGCGGACGCTTCCTTTGGCCGGCTGCCGAAAACCACGGCATCGATCTCACCGATCACCTTGCGCTGCATGATCTCGCTCTTTTCGATCGTGATGTGACCGACGCCGGGGACGTCCTGCACATTCACGTTCTGGAGTGTCCCGTGCAATTGCTTCGTTCTTGCAACCGGCTCGCCATTGCCATTGCCGATATAGAAATTGATGTAACGGCCGACGCGGCCGGACAGGCTGGTGCGAAACACGGAGTCCAAACCAATCGCCAATTTCACGGGCGCGCCAAGTTGGTCGAGACGCGCCACCATGTCGGGAAGCGCGGTAGCGCCCGACGAATGCCCAACCAGGATGATCGTCTTGACCTTTCCGCTCCGATAGTCGGCCGCGGCTTCGTCGGCGAGCGAGGACCAGGCGAGATAATTCACGATCGTAACCGGGATGCCCTGGGCTTCCAGCTTGTAGGCGATTTCATCAAGGCCGAGCGAAAAAATATTGAGCACGCCGCGCAGCAGATAGACATGCGCGCCATTGGCTTGCGAGGATACGGCATGGCTCGACGTGGCGCCTGCGGGAAGCGCCAGCAACAGCAAGGCCACGGCCACAGCCACAGGCCTTAGCGAACGCAACCTTCGACCGGCGGACGAACGAAAGAGGCCGAAGAATTCAAAATAGCCGCCCGATGATGTCATTGCTTCCCTCGACGAAATTTAGTGCGGGAACATAACCTTAGCTTGCTCGCATCTGCAATAAAATGCGCTGCCAGACGCCCCTCTATTCCCGGCGGCGTGTCTAGCTTGCAACACACATGCTTTTTCGAATCTCACGGGAGCACCTACCGCACGACGATGCTCCCGTGGACGGGGCGCCAAACAACGCCGCATCCCGCGCCGATAACATCGCGTCCGGTCACTTGGTCAAGGGACAGCCGCTATCCTTGGCGGTCGGAAATGCCTTGTCGCCGGGAACGACGGCGAGCTGCTTGTAATAGTCCCAAGGCTTCTTGGACTCGGATGGTTTCTTGACCTCGAATAAATAAAGGTCATGCACCATGCGGCCATTGTCGAGCACCTTGCCGCCCTGGGCAAACATGTCATCGACGGGAAGCTCCTTCAGCTTCTTGGATACCGCCTCGGAATCCTTGGTGCCGGCTGCTTTCACCGCCTTCAAATATTGCAGCGTGGCCGAATAGGTGCCGGCCTGGATCATGTTGGGCATGCGGCCGGTTCGTTTGATGAAGCGTTCGGAAAATTCGCGCGTCTTGTCGTTTTGGTCCCAGTAAAAGCCTTCGGTCAGGACGAGGCCTTGGGCAGCCTCGAGCCCGAGCCCGTGAACCTCGGCGAGCGTCATCAAAAGCCCGGCGAGTTTCTGTCCGCCTTTGACGATGCCGAATTCCGCCGCCTGCTTGATCGAATTGGTGGTGTCGAGGCCGGCATTGGCGAGCCCGACGATCTTGGCGTTCGAACTTTGCGCTTGCAGCAGGAACGAGGAGAAGTCCGAGGAATTGAGCGGAATGCGAACCGAACCCAGCACTTTGCCGCCCTTGGCGGTGACGATGTCGCTGGTGTCCTTTTCCAACGCGTAGCCGAATGCGTAATCGGCGGTCAGGAAAAACCAGGTGTTGCCGCCCGCTTCGACCAGCGCGCCGCCCGTGCCGACCGCCAGCGCATGGGTATCGAAAGCCCAATGAAAGCCGTAAGGCGTGCAGGCATCGCCGGTAATGCGCGACGTCGCCGCGCCGACGACGATGTCAATTTTCTTTTTCTCCTTCGAAAGCTCTTGAACCGCGAGCGCGACCGACGACGTCGTCAGCTCGGTGATCATATCGACGCCTTCGACCTCATACCATCGCCGCGCGATTGAGGTGGCAAGATCCGGTTTGTTTTGATGGTCGGCCGAAATGATATCGATCTTCTGGTCGAGCACGCTGCCGCCGAAATCCTCGATCGCCATTTTGGCGGCTTCCAGCGAATATTTACCGCCATAATCGGCGTAAACGCCGGATTGATCGTTCAGGATTCCGATCTTGACGCCCTGCGCAAACGCAGGCGCCGCCCATAGCAGGCCGCAGGCTGCCATGGCGGCCGGCCAAAATTTCAACGTCATGGTTGCTTCCCCCGATTTCGGTTCCGGATATGATATTTTATAAGTCTTCCCCTGCCCACCCCGCTTCCATGCGCCGAAAGTAGGGTCGTACCACCAAGGCCTTTGTGGCAACCGCCGCAAGATTTCAAAAACGGCTTTAAGCCGCCGCGACACCCAACCGCCGCGTTCCCGCCTGAACCGGCGCGGCCTTGGGAGGCATTTTTCGGGGATGGCGCCGACGCACCACTTGATTGAGCACCGGCTTTTTGCTGATCTAAGAGGATTGGGGTTTTGTATGGCGTGGAAGCAAGAGCGCGACCTTTTGATTGCGCAAACGATGGCGTTCGTGCAATCCGTCACGGAAGAACGGGCGGCCACGGATCGCGGGGTTGAGCCGGTCTCGCCAAACCCAACCGTCACACCAGAACCTTCCCGTGAGACCAGCGCCCCACCAATGCGCCCCTCTCCATTGAACCACAGCGATCTGCGCGAAGAGATCCAGAGCCGGGTCACGGCCTTTCGCGCCCGGCAGCAGCTTTTCAACCGCGATCGCGACCAATATTTCAACGCCACGCTGGCCAAGGCCCACGCCGTCAACGAACAGGCTACCGAAATCTCCGATAATCCGCGCCTCAAAAGGTGAACCCGCTCTCTTTTCACGCTGGGATTATCGGGCTCTCACCATGGGCGCGGGACGATTTTTTGCTGCTCGCCGGCATCGCCTCTCCCTCGCAGCCCCAAACCCGCTTGGTAATAGCTGTCTCCCACCGGCGCGAGTTGCCACCTCAGCCTTCTATCAATAAGAAGGGACGGCTTTTCTGTCTTTGTATTTCCGGCAGATGATCAGGGGTGGTGGTCAAGCTCCATGGACGTTCGGTCAAGATATGCGACGCCGGCCCAATGGTCGCCGCCGCCCGATGTGAGCCACATCGTTCACCAAATTCATGCCATGCTGCACCCACGCAATATCGTGCTGGTCGGCGCGACCGACAAGCCGGGCAATTACGCCGAGCGGATTTGGAATAATCTGATCAAATACAAGTTCGAAGGCGGCCTTTATCCGGTCAACAGCAAGCGCGAATCGATTTGGGGCGTGCCCTGCTACAAGGATTTCGCCAGCCTGCCGGAAAAACCCGACCACGTACTGGTGATGGTGCCGGCGCGTTTTGCGGTTCAGGTGATCCGGGATGCCGCGCAAGTCGGCGCCCGCTCGGCCACGATCGTCACCTCCGGTTTCAGCGAATTGCAGGACGCGGAAAGCCAAAGGCTGGCCGCCGAGCTGCAAGCGGCGATCCGCCAAACCGGGCTCGCCGTCACCGGGCCCAATTGCCTCGGCAATTTAAGCGCGGGCGAAAAACTCTTCACCAATATCGACGACCGCGTGGTCACGATGGAGGCAGGCCCGGTCGCCATCGCCGGTCAATCCGGCGCGATCGTGATGGCGATCCGCCAAGCGCTGGAGGATCGCGGCATCGGCGTCGGCTATATGGTCACGACGGGAAACGAAGCGGGCCTCGAGACCACCGACCTGATGAATTACTTCGCGGCCGACCCCTCGATCCGCGTCATCGTGGTCTACCTCGAAGGCGTCCGCAACACCAAGGCGTTCCGCGACGCCTGCAAGGCCGCGCGCGGTGCTGGCAAGCCGGTGATCGCGATCAAGCTCGGCGCCTCCGAAGGCGGCCGTGCGGCTGCGATGGCGCATACCGGCGCGCTCGCCGGCTCGATCGAGAGTTTTGATGCGATCTCGTCCCGCGAAGGCGTGATCCGCGTCCGTGGACTCGACGAACTCATCGAGACCACGGAATGTTTCGTCCATGCGGCTTCGCCGAGGGGGGCGCGGCTTGC
>DATGJS010000282.1:0-3985 GCA_035295025.1 Bradyrhizobium sp. | reverse complement strand
GCCGCTTGTTCCACAAGGGACTCTATATCGGCGATATTAACCGCCGGTTGTTTCAATTTGAATTAACGTAACCGCATAAAACTTGCAGTGCCGTGGCTGCCATTCTGTTATCACGAGTTAGTACCGCCGATCTGAAGTCCCTGCACCACAAGCCGCGAGGTTCTCTTACAGGGATTTCAGATCGAGAAGCGGTACTAGATCAATAAGTTTGCTAGTAGCCCATAACTTTCCGGAGTTCGCGTAAAGGTGTTGCCGAGACGGATCGCGAACTTCGGAAAGGGGGCACTAGGTTCGTCGAAGGCAGGCCGGTGAAAATCAACAGACGAGGGCTTATCGCGGGCGGTCTGGCGGCAATTGCTTCCGGGACGCTCAATGGTCTGCCGCTGCACGCCGCAAGCGGAGGCCGTCGTGACGGTTACGGCGCCGCCGTCACGCTGGCCGACTTGCAGGCCGATGTCCGCTTAAGGGACGCCGTGACGCGCTATTGCACGCAAATCGTGCCGGTCTATGAGCTCAAATGGCCGACGCTTCGGCCCAGTGCCCATATGTTTGACTTCGAAAAGGCCGACGCGCTGCTCGACTTCGCGCGCCAGAATAATCTGACCATGCGCGGCCACAACTTGGTCTGGTACGCCGATCTGCCGGAATGGACCCGGCAAATCAGCGATGCTTCGAGCGCCGAAACCGCGCTTCGCGACCATATCTCGACGGTCGTCGCGCATTACCGGGGCAAGCTCACGTCCTGGGACGTGGTCAATGAAGCCATCCCGGAATTTCCGCGGAAATCGACGGAGCGCCGCGATTCGCTATGGCTGCATTTACTCGGCAGCAATTACATACGAATGGCTTTTCGCGCCGTCGCCGAGGTCGATCCCGATGTTCAGCTCACCTTGAACGATTACGATATCGAATCGGTCGGCGAGCGTTTTTCCGCACGGCGCGCCGCGCTCCGTGATCTGGTTTCCGAATTGCTTGACACCGGCACGCCGCTTCATGCGGTCGGTCTCCAGGCTCATTTGCACGGCGAATTGGAGATCGATACCGAGGGCCTTGCCAAATGTGTCGCCGAATTCCGCGCCTGGGGATTGGAGGTCATCGTCACGGAGCTTGACGTCGACGATCAGAAGCTCGCGGCTTCCCAGGCGGTCAGAGATATGATCGTCGCCAAACGGGTCGATGACGTTCTGAGCGCGATTTCGTCAGATGTGCCGGTGCGATCGATCCTCACTTGGGGGCTTTCGGATCGATATAGCTGGATCAACCAGATGTTTCCCAGGGGCGATCATCTTCCCAACCGGCCTTTGCCGCTCGATGCGGATTTTCAGCCGAAGCCGTTCATGAATGTGATTTCGAAATTCACCCGAGAGGCGACCTGAGCGATGCTTCGGCATGCATCCCAATATATGATGGCAAGCGTTGTGGCCGCCCTATTTGGCTTTTTAGGCACGGCCATGTTCACGCGGCTGCTTTCGCCAAGTGAATACGGCATTTACGTCATCGGTGTCGGCATAGCCGGGTTCGCCTCGGCGGTCCTCTTTACGTGGATACGCGTCTCGGTCATGCGGCTTCAGTCGGAAGGAGGTCAGCGCGATCTTCGCCGCTCGGCCTTGGCCGCTTACGGGATTTCGGCCGCCGTGGCGCCGCTATTGATCTTTGTCGTCCCGCATCTTGCGCATCGGGACTGGCGGGAAGTCGGCGGCGCGATTGTGCTGGCGCTGGGTATCGGTTTGGTCGAGATGGGCCAGGAGATCATGCGCGCGCGATTCCAGGTGCGGGAATTTGTTCTCGGCGCGGTGTTGCGCACCGTCGTGTCCTTTGGGTTCTGTCTTGCGGCCATCGAATTGGGATGGGGTGGGTTCGGTTTGCTGGCCGGCACCGCGCTTTCTTATTTCGTCACCGCGGCATTTTCCGCGCGAACCATTTGGCGCGCCCCGCTCGCCAAAACCGATTTTAGCGAACTTCGGCTGTTCTTTCGTTTCGGGACCGTCTTCACGATAACGGCCCTCATCTACACCTTTCAGTGCTCCATGGATCGTTTGTTCCTGGCCTGGCATTCGGGCGAAGCTCTTTCCGGTCTCTATGGGGCTTCGGCCGATCTCACCCGGCAGATCATTCAGATGCCGGCAGGCAGCCTTGCCGCGGCCGCATTTCCGATCGCCGTGAACAGTCTTGCCCAGCACGGCGCCTCCAGAGCAAAGGCGCAGTTGCAATATTTCGGAGAAATGCTTCTCGCCATATTGATCCCGGCCATGCTCGGTCTTTCGCTGACGACGCCCTATCTCGTCTCGTTCCTGCTCGGGCCGGCCTTTCGCGACGCGGCGGTGTCGGTCGTCCCGATGCTGGCGGCCGGCTGGTTGTTTCAATGCATCACGCAATATTACGTCCATGTCAGTTTCCACCTCGCCAAGCGGCCGGAATGGTCGCTGCTTCAGGGTTTGACGAGCGTCGTCATCAACATCATCTGCATCTGGCCGCTGACGGATGCCTGGGGCTTGCAGGGAACGGCGGCGTCCTTCCTGATTTCCGAAATGTGCGGAACCGCGGTCGGCATGGTGCTGACCCGGTTTGCCTATCCGTTGCCGCATTTGTTGCGGCCGTTGGCGCGCACGCTATTGGCGAGTGGATTAATGGCGGGTGCGGTGTTGGGGCTCGAACAGATGTTGCCTACGCCGAATGCCGCGACCTTTGTCGTCATCGCGATCTGCGGAATGTTTATTTATGGGCTGGCGGCGATCGGATTGAACATTTGCGAGACGCGAGTCACGTTGCAGGCGTGGTTGCCTCGCGTCTTTGCGGGCGAAGGGGGCGCGATCGGTCAGGCGGCCTCGTGTTCGAGCACGGTTGACAAGACCCCTCTGATATCCCGGATCAACGTTCCAGAATAAGACTGGATGCAAAGCGCGACTTGCTCGGGAGCGGCGTCCCGGATCATCGCTCCAATCGAAGCCTTGTCGAGCCGGCTTTCGTCCCAATGGGCCAGCGCGAGGCTGCGCCGCACGATCTGGTGGGCCGCGAGATGGGCCGGAGAACTCGTTACGAAGCGCCCATACAGCAAATATTCCGAGAACGGGCGTTGCCGGCACATCGACAGCGTCCAACTCTTGCCGGTGGCCGACTGAATCGTTTCGGTCATGGCCCGGACCGTCGCCTTGTCCCACACCAATACATTGCCGACAAAATCGTCGGCGGGAAAACATGTTTCCGTCAGACCCAGCATTCGATCGCAGTTACGCAGCCATGTCGGATGAAACGGAGCGTCGGCGTGGATCGCGCCCTCATCGACATAAAGCGGTGATTTCTCTGCCCCGGCATATCGGCCGAGATCGAATTTTCGAAAGAAAAAATTATCGGAATCGATGATGCAGACGCGTTGTTCGGGCGCCGCCAGAACGCCCGCGATCTTGGCGATCTGCTGGACGTGCCAGCCATGGATGGGTTTGGACAACAACGAAACCCAGATGCGACGCCGGCTCCTCATGAGCGCCGCGGGCACCGCCCAAAGCCATCTCGGCAAATATCGCGAAACCGGAACGATGATGCGCTTCTCAGAGCGGTATTTTTCGAACAGGGGGACGTCATCGTCGTTAACGATGACATAGTGCTTGGTGTAGCCGGTGAGACACGCATCGATGCTGTGGCAAAGCAGGTCGAAGCGCTCGATATCCTTGCCATGGCTCGGTGTGAGGAGTGCAACGGAATGCATGACGTGCTCTTGTCCGAAATGATGCCAGAATACGTGATTTCCACTGAATCGTTCGTGAATTTTCCGGCCGGATGTTCCGGCGCCGATCAAGATCAAGCGGGATCAGCGTCGATTTGGGTATCAGGCTTCAATAGCCGCAAGTGGTCCTTAAGGTTCCGAAGAATTACGTTAAGGGTTAATGCGGCTGATTGACCGTTCCGCCGAACGGGTCGCGGGTGCTCGTTTCGAGCAGCGTATCATTAGCCATACATTGCGCGCCTCGGTCCCGCTACCATGACGATG
>DATGJS010000281.1:0-2173 GCA_035295025.1 Bradyrhizobium sp. | reverse complement strand
TACACCCTTCTGCTCGGGCAATCCGGACCGATCTCGATCAATCCCGCCGTCTACAAAAGCCTGCCTTACGACCCTTTGAAGGATTTCGCGCCGGTCTCGCTGACGACCACCTATCCTTACATCATGGTCGTCAACCCCGCGCTCGGCGTCAAAACCGTGAGCGAATTCGTGGCGCGCGCCAAGAGCAAACCCGGCGAATTGAACTACGGCACCGCCGGCGTCGGCGCGTCCAACCATCTTTTGACCGAATTGTTCGACGGCAAAGCCGGCATCAGGATGACCCATATCCCCTATCGCGGCACCTCGCTTGCGGTCGCCGATCTTTTGGCGGGTCAGTTGCAGGTGATTTTCGCCGACCCGATCTCGGCGCTTCAGCTCGTGCATTCGGGGGCGCTGGTGGCGCTGGCGGTGACGAGCAAGGAACGTTCGCCGGTAGCCCCCGACATTCCGACGATCTCGGAAAGCGGTTATCCGGGCTTCGATGTCGCCGGCTGGCATGGGATTCTCGCCCCCGCCAAAACCCCATCGGCGATCATCAACAGGCTGAACGCGGAGATTCAGCGGGCGCTCGAAGATCCGCAGACCCGGGCCTTGCTGGAGAGCGAGGCAATGCAGGTGGTCGGCAGTTCACCGCAGGCCTTTGCGAGCTTCATCCAACAGGACATCGCGACCTGGAAGGAAGTCGCCGTTCAAGCCAAGATCGAGGTGAAATAGAGCGTCGTCGCGCGACGTTTTCCCCGGACGTGATCCGCTTGTCGGCCAACGCTGCTTCACAACGTCGCAGACGCCAGAATCAAGTATTCAAGCATACGCAACCAAAAATAGCATGGCTTCCGCCACGGGGGTGGCTTGGGGGGCAGCTTTGATTCCACATTGCTGACGACAGTGTAACGCCGGTCGAAACCTGACGGGCAGTGTAGAAGGGCGTTCGCCTCCCATCATATTGGGAGCTGAACATGCGAAAAGCGTTCGTTGCGTCAAATCATTTACTGCGAAATTTTCGTTGGTTGCGTTTGTTGGTCGGTTGCGCGGCTATTGGCCTTTATTGCGGCTGGTTTATTCAAACCGCCGCTGCTGGAGACGTGAGCCCGGCCCCGAAAGGGTCAGGGTCGGCAGGCAATTCATCAACAGATAACTCATCACAACCAAAACTTGCTGGCATCGGTTTTGGACTTGGACTCGCCGCCGATTTCGATCTCGGCGGTGCGAGAGTGAATAGCGCCACGGTCGTGAATAATATCGTGCGCGTGCAAGATTCCTCTAACAACATCAACCTCGGATTCGTTCTCGAAGCGCATTATTTCTTCAAGGCTTGGGAGACCGGCAAACAAGGCAGCTGTACATCGAAGGATTATCCACTTGCAATCAGTTGCTCGGACATAGCGATCGGCCCATTCGTGGCCGTCGAGATCGGGGGCGGAACGAGCGCAACACCAGGCAATGGACCCATTACAGCCTATGCGTTAGGCCTTATGTTCGGCTTTCATCACCCGGATGCCGTCATTTTAAATAACTCGACATGGAATTTCGGAATTGGATTGCGCATCGATCCAAAGTCTCAAGTCCTTGGCGATGGCATTATCGCCAATCAACCTTTGCCAATTGGGGAATCGTCAAATCCCGTTCGTACCAAGATGGAGCCCCGAGTAGGCCTTATGCTGGTGTCTTCGTTCGGCTTCTAATAGTGAACGCGGTGGCGAAAATGATTTCGCCACCGCCCCTACACCTCCTCGAAGCGAACCTTCTGCGCACCCTTCCACAACACCGTTTTGCCGAGCGCGGGCAAATTCTCAAGACCCGAAATTAACGTGATGAAATGATTGCCGGCGAGCTGGCCCATCTTGCTGGCGAAATGCACGCCGCCATAGGCAAGCAAAATCTCGGTTTCGCTGATCCCGCCCGGATAAAGAATGATTTGTCCGGGCGCGGGATAACTCGTGTGGTTTTCAAAGCCGACGCCGAAGTCGAGATCGCCGAGCGGCATCCAGACCCCCTCGCCGCTCCAGCGCACATGGATCGCCTGGCTTTCGAAGGGCATCGCGCGGCGGAAGGCGGCACAGGTTTTCGGTGCCAGCCGCTCCTCGAAGCGGGCCTGGAACGTGAAATCGCCGGCGCGGACAATGAGCTGCGCCATTTCAAGTACCCATCATAACTATAAGCATCTTCAAGATCG
>DATGJS010000280.1:0-35594 GCA_035295025.1 Bradyrhizobium sp. | reverse complement strand
ATGGTGCGGAAGCCGTTTCCCATGCACCATTCCAATACCGCGAAATCGCTGACCTGACGCCCTTCATCCTGCCAGCGCTTGAGCGCGGCCGAAAGCAGATAAAGTTCCGACAGAATGTCGCCGAAGCGCGCGGATAACATTTCCTTGCGCTTGAGCGCCCCGCCGAGCGTCAACAGCGCCATGTCGGCGCAGAGCGCGAAGGCCGCCGAATAGCGCGACAGCTGGCAATAGAACCGCGCCGCATCGCCAGCATCTGGCGCGGGCGCGAATAGCCCGCCGGTCCAACTGCGACCCCAGGCGCGGAACATGGTTGTGAAACTATGCCCGATATGTTTCCAGAACGCTTGATCGAAGGCATCAAGACCCTTGGCGCGGTCTTGCTCCCCGAGCGCGTTCATCTCCTGCAAGAGATAAGGATGGGCACGGATCGCGCCCTGGCCGAACACGATCAAATTACGGGTGAGGATATTGGCGCCCTCCACCGTGATTCCGACCGGCACCGAGCGATAAAGGCTGCCGATATAATTCTGCGGCCCGTCGATCACGGCTTTGCCGCCGTGAATATCCATCGCGTCATCGATCGCGATCCGCATCCGCTCGGTCGCTTGCAGCTTCATGATTCCGGAGATGACGGCCGGATGCCGACCCTGATTGAGGGCGGCACAGGTGAGACGCCGCGCGGCATCGAGCAGATAGGCGATGCCGGCGATGCGGGCGAGTGGCTCCTCAATGCCTTCGAATTTTCCGATCGAAATGCCGAACTGCTCGCGAATCCGCGCATAGGCGCCGGTGGTGCGTGCCGCATAGGCCGCGCCCGCCGCCGACAACGAGGGGAGCGAGATGCCGCGGCCGGCGGCAAGCGCCGTCATCAGCATCTTCCAGCCCTGGCCGAGACGCATCTGTCCGCCGATGATGTAATCCATCGGGATGAAAACATCCTTGCCCCAGTTCGGGCCGTTCTGAAACACTTGCATCGCGGGCAAATGACGATGGCCGATGCTGACGCCGGGAAGATGGGTCGGGATCAGCGCGACCGTGATGCCGAGCTCGTCTTGATGGCCGACGAGATGGTCGGGGTCGTAGGCTTTGAAGGCAAGTCCCAACAGGGTCGCGACCGGACCGAGCGTAATGTAGCGCTTATGCCAATTCAGCCGAAGGCCAAGCACCTCGCGTCCCTCGAAGGTACCTTTGCAGATCACGCCGGAATCGATCATCGAAGCGGCATCGGAGCCGGCTTCCGGACTCGTCAAACCGAAACAGGGAATATCGCGGCCATCGGCAAGCCGGGGGAGCCAGCGGTCTTGCTGTTCTCTAGTGCCAAAACGCATCAGGAGTTCGCCGGGCCCGAGCGAGTTCGGCACCATGACGGTGACGGCCGCGGCCAGCGAGCGCGAAGAGAGTTTGCGTACCACTTCCGAATGCGCATAAGGCGAAAAGCCAAGCCCACCATGCGCTTTCGGAATGATCATGCCGAAGAATTTCTTACTCTTGATGAAGTCCCAGACTTCAGCAGGCAGATCGCGCCACTCCCAATTGATTTTCCAATCGTCGAGCATCGCGCAGAGTTCATCGACCGGGCCGTTCAGGAAGGCCTTTTCTTCATCGGTCAGCGTCGCGGGCGCTTCCTGAAGCAGCTTCGACCAGTCGGGGTTGCCGGTGAAAAGGTCGGCATCCCACCAGACGTCGCCGGCCTCCAGCGCCTCGCGCTCGGTGTCGGACATCGCCGGCAACACCCCACGCGCCCAGGAGAAGATCGGTTTGGTGATGAAATCGCGGCGAAAGGAGCTCATGGCGATGTCCTCTTGGTCGGCGGCGCGGAGTGCAAGTGTAGCGGAAGAAACCGGATTCGGGTGAACACTTCGCTTGGAAAAACGGACAAATTGATGCAGCCGGGGCGGAACGAATGCCCCTCTTCGAGACCAGGGGCGCCCCCTCAGGTTTGCATCTATCGGTTAAAAAAGCAGCCGATCTCAATCCGGCCGTGGCATCTCGAACATGGTGTCCTGCCTGATCTCGAAGTAATCGCCCCTGCGACCTGCGCGCACGATCGGGCGCGCCAGCGCGGTCTGATAGACGCCGTCCTTGATCATGGCCTTGTCGATATGGACGGCAACGACCTCGCCGAGCGTCAACCAGGCGTTGGCCTTCCGCCCGTCGGCGCCCTGCAATTGGACGATTTGCGTGAGCTTACACTCGAACGCTACCGGGCTCTCCGCGACGCGGGGCACCTTCACAAGCGTGCAAGGTTCAGCCGTTAATCCCGCGATCGAAAATTCGCTGACCTCATGCGCCACATGGGCCGCGGTCGCGTTCATTTGTTGCGCCAAATCCTTGGTCGCGAGATTCCAGACGAACTCGCCGGTCTCCTGAATATTGGCGACACTGTCCTTCCAGGCGGTCGAGGAAAACCCGATGATCGGCGGCGTGTAGCAAAATCCGTTGAAGAAACTATAGGGCGCCAGATTGACATTGCCCTTGACGTCGCGCGAGGAAATCCAGCCGATCGGGCGCGGCGCGATGATGGCGTTGAAGGGATCGTGCTTGAGGCCATGGCCGTTCTTCGGCTCGTAATAATGCAGGTTCTTATCGCCCATGGATGGCTCCTTATCCAAAATATCGCAAATGATCGGCATGCATTGGTTGGCCTCCCCGAAATAGCGGGACATGCCAAGACCCGCCATCATCTCAGGTGTTAAAAAGCGAACTTTTAAGTCGCCCCGGCCTTGCCGGCGAACTCGGCCTTGGACCCGTGGCCACCCGTCAATGTCAGGAGCCCCGCAATTAGCGGCAGAAGTGCCAGCACCAACAGACCAGTCGAGGTATTCCCGGTCGCCTCCTTGACCCACCCGATCAGATAGGGCCCGCCGAAGCCGGCGAGGTTACCGACTGAATTGATCAGCGCGATCGCGCCGGCCGCGGCCGTGCCCGACAGCCACGCCGTCGGCAGAGTCCAAAACACCGCGAAGGTGCAGAACACGCCGATCGCGGCGACGGTGAGCACCGCCATGGTCAAGACGGGATCGCCGATATAGCTGGAAATACCGAGCGCGGCCGCCGTAAGCAACAATGGCGCCCCGACATGAAAGACGCGTTCGCGCGTGGCATCCGAATGCCGCGCCCATAAAATCATCGCGACGGTGCCGAATAGATAGGGAATCGCGGTGACGAAACCGGTTTGCAGGTTCGTTAACCCGAACGCCTTCACGATCTGCGGCAACCAGAATTGCATGCCGTAGAGCGCGCCGACAAAGCCGAAATAAATCAGGCTGAGCGCGATGACTTTCGGCGACGACAAAGCCTGGCCCAAAGTCAGATGCTTGGCGGCTTTTTTGGCGGCCATTTCGGCGTTGAGCTTGGCGGCAAGCCATGCTTTTTGTTCCGCCGTCAACCAATGGGCGTGTTCGGGCCGATCGGTGAGATAAAACCAGGTGACGATGCCGAGCAGAGCGGAGGGCAGGCCTTCGACGATGAACAGCCATTGCCATCCCTTCAAGCCCATCACCCCATCAAGCCCGAGCAGCAATCCCGACACCGGCGCGCCAATGACGGTGGAAGCCGGCACGGCGACCGCGAAGGCTGCAAGAAAGCGCGCGCGATATTCGGCCGGGTACCAGTAAGTGAGATAGAGAATGATGCCGGGGAAAAATCCGGCTTCCGCAACCCCCAGCATAAAGCGCAGAATGTAGAAGCTCGTCTCGCCGCTCACGAGCGACATCAGTGCCGAGATGATGCCCCAGGTCACCATGATGCGCGCGATCCAGCGGCTGGCGCCGAATTTCTCCAGCGCCAGATTGCTCGGCACCTCGAAAATGAAATAACCGATGAAAAAGATGCCGGCACCCCAGGCAAAAATCGTGGGCGAGAATTTAAACTCGGCATTCATGGTCAGCGCGGCGAAGCCGAGATTGACCCGGTCGAGATAGGAAAAGAAATAGGCCGCGATCAGAAATGGAATGAGCCGCCACGAGATCGCGCGGATCGTCGAAATCTCAATTTCGGCCCTCGCCGTGTCCGCGGTGAAAACAGATGTGGTGGCCATGCGTTTCTCTCCCCAGTTCTGCTTTGAAGTGCGGCCAAGCCGCAAAATCCCCATATCGTCCGCCCGCCGGAAAATGACACGGAAGGCTCGATTTTCGGCTCGATCGCCGAGGCCTGGGCATAGCGGCTTTGCACAAAATCTGCAAAGAAATCCGTAAATCCTCGACATGTCCGACAAATGGCCTGCCAAGCGGGCCCGCATAGTTCGGTCATGGCAAAAATCATCCCCGTTTCATTCCACATCTCCCGCCTCCCACGAGCCCTGCTCCGCGATGGCTGGTGGCTGGAAGCTCCACCAGCACGGCGCGCCGTAAGGCCGCTTGCACAACCGCCGGCAATGCTAAATACCCGCCGTCCCAAGCCAAGGACGAAAGCCTCTCATCTCACCCTCGTTTTCCCAGGGAAATGAGCCTGCCGACCGCGATGGCAACCCATCGAATACTTGACTGACCATCCCTCCACATCGTCCAATCTTTCAACCAGCGATAAGGGTTAACGCAGTGGCTCACTCCATTCTCGTGGTCGATGACGACCCGCATATCCGTGACGTCGTGCGCTTTGCGTTCGAGAGGACCGGCATGACGATTTCGATCGCGCAAGACGGCAAAGAGGCGCTGGCGCAATTCGATTCCGATGTCCACGACCTCGTCGTGCTCGACATAGGCATGCCGGAGATGGATGGGCTGGAGGTTTGCCGGCAGATCCGAAAAACATCGGACACGCCGATCCTGTTTCTGTCGGCCCGCGACGAGGAAATCGACCGCATTCTCGGCCTTGAAATCGGCGGCGACGACTATGTGACCAAACCTTTCAGCCCGCGCGAACTGGTCGCACGGGTAAACGCGATTCTCCGGCGAACCCGCACTACAACAAGATCTGCGGAATCCAAGACGTTCAAACACGGTGAACTCGCCGTCGATAACGATTCCCGCACAGCGAGTTTTGAGGATAAGCCGGTCGCGCTGACCGCGCTCGAATTCTCGATCCTGCGCACGCTGTTGGCGCGGCCCGGTTTCGTGTATACGCGCGAATTGATTCTCGATGCCGCCTATGCCGGCAACATCCATGTCGCAGACCGCACCATCGACAGCCACATCCGCAACATCCGCGCCAAGATGGCCGCCGCCGGCTGCGCCTCCGCGATCGAGACCGTCCATGGCGTCGGCTTCAAATTGGGACGCTGCGAGGCGACCCGTTGACCGGCGCCGCGAGATTGACGCCCGTCACGCCCAGAAAATGGCGGCCAAGCCTCAGCCTCATCGTGTTCCTGGCTCTGGTCAGCGTCCTTCTGTTGCCGCTGTTCAGCCTGTATTTCCTTCGCGTCTACCAGAACCAGTTGATCCAGGAGACGGAATCCGAACTGATCGCGCAAAGCGCCGCCCTCGCCGCGGTGTTTCATCGCGAAATCGAGTCGGCCATTCCACCGGACGTCGCGCTCGGCACAAAGCTCGTGACCGAGCCAAAGCCGCCAGCCGATCCGTATCAACCAATTTGGCCGAAACTCGAACTGGCCAGTGAAAGCGTGTTGCCGCCGCGCGCCGAGGCGCGCCCGCCATCCGCGCCGCCCGATCCCGCCTTTGTCGCGCTGGGCGCGCGCATGGCAGGCGATCTCATCGCGACCCAGAACGTGACACTCGCGGGCTTTCGGCTCCTTGACCCCAATGGCATCGTCATCGCCGGCCGCGAGGAAAGCGGCCTTTCGCTTGCGCATCTCGATGAAATCGCTCAAGCGCTGCAAGGGAGCTTTGCCGCCGTGCTGCGCGTGCGCATCTCCAAACATGACCAACCGACGCTTTATTCGATCAGCCGCGGCACCGGCATACGGGTATTCACGGCGATGCCGGTGATCGTTCGCGATCGGGTCGCGGGCATTGTGTATGCGTCACGCACGCCAAGCAACGTCTTCAAATATCTCTATGAACAACGCACGCGGTTTATGCTCGCCATTCTTGCGACCGTCGTTCCGACGCTATTGATCGGATTTCTGTTTCACCGCACTATTACCGAACCGATGCGCGAATTGGTCGAACGCACCGAGCTGATCGGCAAGGGTGACCGCACCGCGCTTCGGCCGCTCAAACGGCACGGCACCAGCGAATTCGCAACCTTGTCGGAAAGCTTCCTGGAAATGGCGCGGCGCTTGGATATGCGCTCACACTTCATCTCGACCTTTGCCACTCATGTCTCGCACGAACTCAAATCACCCCTGACCTCGATCCAGGGCGCCGCCGAGCTGTTGCGCGACGACGTCGATGAGCCCGACATGGACGACGACGACCGGCGTAAATTTCTCGACAACATCGTTGCGGATACCGAGCGTCTCACCAAAATATCGACGCGCCTGCGCGACCTGGCGCGGGCGGAAAACCCGGTCGAGGTCGGAGCCACCAAGCTGACTGACGCGGTCGCGACCCTGCGCTCATCTTTCCCAACCCTCGACATTCGCGCTGGCGGCGAGCTCGACGTGCCGGTTCGCATGTCCGAAGAAAACGCCATCATCATTCTATCCAATCTCGCCGACAACGCGACGCGCCATGGCAGCACGATGCTTGATCTGTCCGCCACACGACAGCAGGCCCTGCTGGCCGTGAAAGTCAACGACAACGGCGAAGGCGTCTCACCCAGCAACCGTGCCAGAATATTCGACAGCTTCTTCACGACGCGGCGCGACAGCGGCGGTACGGGCATGGGCCTTGCCATCGCACGCGCCGTGCTGGAGGCCCATGGCGGAACCATCCACCTGACCGACTCCGAGGCCGGCGCTGCTTTCGAGTTGACGATGCCAACCGCCGACAGCGCGCTATCGTGACGATTGCCCGCATCAGCTTGTTGGTGACAATTATTGTCCTCGGACTTGCGCTGCGCCGCTTTGGCCTTGGCATCGGAATGCCAGCTTCAATCGTGAAATATGGCGGCTCGATCCTCTGGGGCGCGATGGTGTTTTTCCTGGTCGCGCTTGCATTTCACCGGCTTTCACGCCTACCTATCGCAGGCATCTCGTTCGCAATCGCCATTCTCGTCGAGCTGTCCCGCCTCGTGCATACGCCCTGGCTCGACGATTTCCGCTTGACGTTGTGGGGCGCGCTGTTGCTCGGAAGGATCTTTTCGCTCTGGAATATTCTCGCCTATGGCGCCGGGATTGTTCTGGCATCTGGGTTGGACCGCTTATGGCCAGCTACCCCTCACTCCCCAAGCTGAAATCGTTCGAAACGGTGGAGTTCCTCTTCGATCCGCTGCTTCAACTCCTTGCGCGCGCCTTTCTTTGCCCCCTCGCCCACCCAATTCCATTGCTGCAACAGAATCTTTTTGTTCTGCCGGTCGGTTTTGAGATCGAGCGCCGCGATGATGGCGCCGCCGGCTAAAACCGGCAAAGCGAAATAGCCGAAGCGCCGCTTTGCCTTCGGTACATAAGCCTCGAAACAATGTTCATAGCCGAAGATCAGATGGCTGCGCTTGCGCTGGATCATCAAGGGATCGAATGGGGAGAGAATATGCACACGTTCGGAAAACGCGTATTGAACCGTCTCGATCGTCTCGGGCTTTGCCCAATGCGCCTGTTTGCCCGCGCCAACGATTGCGACCGGCACCAATTCCTTGCGGCGGACTCTGGCCGCGATCAACCGCGAAATCGAAGGTTTACTTGGGGCATCGAGATGGCAGAGCGAATCCAGGCTCACCACGCCTTGCGTGCGCAGGCCCCGCTCCAGCAGATATTCGCTGACCTCGCGCGGGCAGGCCGGTTTCGGCGGCTTCTCCCAGCCGAAATGCCGCTCCGTCAGATCGTAAGTCTTGAGCATGCCGTTGCGTTCGCAGACCGTGACGCGCCCTTCATAAAAGGCCAGTTGCAACGCCCGCTTCGACGGCTTGCGGCTTGCCCAGGCGTGCACTTTTTCGACCAGCACATCATCCTCGATATCGCGGATGGTGAGCGCGCCGTCTTTGCGTAAAAGCCGCATCACCTTGCGCCGATCGGCGGGTTTGACCTCGCCGAACCATTTGTGGCCTTCGCGCCGGTGAACCCTCATGGCCGGAACGAAAAAACGAAAATCCCGGACCGGAACGTAAGACAGCGCATGGGTCCAATATTCGAAGACGCTTTTGTCGATGCTCTGGGCGTGATGCAGATCGGCGCGACGATAAGCAGGAATCCGATTCCAAAGAATGTGGTGGTGGCAACGCTCGATCACATGGATGGTGTCGATCTGGACGTAACCGAGGTGCTCGACCGCCGCGCGGGTGGCCTGCGGGCCGTCACCGAAGGGGCTTTCGACATCCAGCCGCTGGGCGCGCAGCCAGATCGCTCTGGCGGCGCGCTTATCCATGGTGATTGGCTTATCGGTGCGCGACATCGCCTGTCAGTGTAGTGTGGCGGTTCAGAAGTCCGCACCATTGCAGGCCGCGCGTTCGTCATGCGGACTTCTGAACCAAAGCCACACTAGATCAATAGTTTGCTAGTGTCCCTTTGATTCCGAAGTTCGTAAATGTGGGGCCGCAAGAGGATACGAACTTCGGAATCGGGACACTAGCGCGATTCGTGCGTTTCGTGAGATGGATTTCGCCGGAAAAGCTCAGACACGAACCACGACCTTGCCGCCAGCTTCGTTGGTTTCCAGCAGGCGATGCGCCTCGCGAATCTCCTCGAAGCGAAACACTCTTGTGGGCTTTGCCTTGTAGACGCCGATCGCGGCCCGGTCGACGATGGTCTGGAACGGGATATCCGATAACGGGCATTCCGCCGTTCCAAACGACCAACTCACGAACGCGCTGAAGTGCACCCCGAAATGCGGCATCTGGAATAACGGGTTGAAATTGCCGAGGGACTCGACATGATCCAGCAATCCGACCACGCAGACCCGCCCCGCCCGCCGAACCATCGCCAATGAATCCAGCACGGTGCTGTTGCCGACGATGTCGAGCACGGCATCGACCCCCTTGGGATGAAGTTCACGGACGCGCTTGGCGAGCTCCGTCGATTCAATCAGAACTTCGCTGATGCCAAGCCTCTCCAGCGTTGCCCGGCGTTTGGGATTCCGCGTGGTCGCGATGACGCGAACACCCATTTCGGTAGCGATATTAATCGCCGCCTGTCCGAGCGCGGATGTCGCGCCGCGAATGACCAGCGTTTGCCTCGGCGAAATCGCAAGATTGCCGCAAACCGCACTCCAGGCTGTCGCGTATGATTCGGAAATTGCCGCGAGTTCCTCCCATGGCAATTTCGATTCCAGGGACACCACGTTGGTCGCTGCGATTTGAGTGACCTCGGCATAGCTGCCGTTAATCAGCCGCCCCATCCCGCCCATCAGCGCCGCGACCTTCTGGCCGGGAGCAAATTTTCCGCTGGCATCGGATTTCACGACGCCTACACATTCGATACCGGTGATTTCGGCGACATCGCCCCAGGCGCCGGACCGCATATAGATCTCGGCGCGGTTGAGACCGAACGCCTTGACGTCGATGATCACGTGACCGGGCTTGGACTCCGGTTCCGGGCGTTCTTCGAGCGCCAATACTTCCGGTCCTCCGTATTGCTTGATGACGATGGCACGCATGGCTTTCTCCTGTGATGTTGGAACAGGGCGCCATCTAGCTGCATTGCTATATTTGAAAAAAGAATATAATTTTGATAATCTATATAGGATTATTGAATAATGATTAATGCCATAACCCTGCACCAGCTCGTCTGTTTCGAGGCGGTCGTGCGGGAGGGAAGCTTTCAGGCCGCGGCCGACACACTCCGGCGGTCGCAGCCGAGCGTTTCTTCCTCCGTGAAAAACCTGGAAAACCAATTGCAACTTAACCTGTTCGACCGCAGCGGGTACCGTGTCACGCTCACCGAAGCGGGCCGCTTTTTTTACGAGCGCACGCGCGTGTTCTTGCAGGACGCCAAGCGCCTGCACGATTACGCCGCGCAATTGTCGATGGGCGAAGAGAGCGAGCTTCGGGTCGTGATCGGTGATTTGAGTCCGCTTCCTGAAACGCTTGCGCTTTTGCGCAGCTTCTTCGACCAAAGTCCCCGCACGCGGCTACATCTTCATTTCGAAGCGATCTCAGGGCCTTGGGAACGTCTCTTCGAAGATGAGGCGGACCTCATCTTCCACCATATCGACAAGAGCGATTCACGGCTCGAATTCGTCGAACTCCTTCGCGTGGAGCTGGTGCCGGTGGTTGCGCCCAATTTCCTGCGCTTTCCCATTTCCTCTTCCATCACCCCGGAACAAATGCGCGATTACGTGCAATGCGTGATCCGCGATACCGCGCGGCATTCACCGCCGGCGGATTATTTCCTGATCGAGGGCGCTCGAAGCTGGACGGTGAGCGATCAATTGATGAAGAAGGAGCTGATTCTTCAGGGCATGGGTTGGGGACATTTGCCGCGCTATCTGATCGAATCGAATCTGCGTGACGGCAGCCTGCTTCCGATCACAGGCCGATTCTTCCAGGGTGGACGAGGTGAATTGGTCGCGGCGCGGCGGCGGGACAAGCCGCATGGCCCTGTCGCCAACCGGCTGTGGCAATTCATCGCCGACGAGGCCGCGAGATTAGTTCCTGCCGCCGTCGCCTAACACCACGAAGCATCGAGCGGTTACGGCTTTGCGTGATCCGCGATACTGCCGGTGGCGATCTCCGCCTCGCACGCCGCTCTGCCGCGCTCGGGCGCCTTGCAGCGGTAAACGCTGCCAGTCAGGCGGTCGATCAGCCACACCGTATCATCGAGAGAGCTTTCCATCCCGACAAACCGCGTTCCCACCGCCGTTATCAACGTCGACAGCAAAATCGCCGCGGCAATGATCAGCGAACCGACCAGCACATAGGCCGAGGTTCCTACCTGCCTTTGCACGACCGGCCGATACCCCTGATACCCATTATCCTTCGGTGTCCGAAACAGAGCCAGCTTGGTCACTCACATCAAAATTATTGCGTGGCCATTTTTTGGAGGCGCATCTGGCCATTTTTTTGTCCGCAGCCCGGCACCACCGCGACCACTTTTTGGCGGGACGTTCAGCGCCGATTCGACCCGAGCCAAGCCTGCCCGGTTTTGGCCTCCCCCGCAACGTGGGCTTTTGGGCGACAACATTCCACGCCCAGTGACAAAAATGGCCGGGGCGAAGCCCGGCCATCAACGATACCTGATTTCAGATCGCGCTTGCGATCACGTCGCAATCGGCGTCGGCATGTCCAGGAACGCTTTCGTCGCATGCCAGAACAATTGCCGGTTGGTGGCCAGCACCAACGAATGGGCGACGCCGGGCAAGACGATGAATTGCCGATCGCCATTCGGCAGTTGGTTGAAAAACTCCTCGAGGTCGGTGGCCGTGGCGATGCCGTCATATTCGCCGCGAATCAGAAGCGTTGGCGCCATGACCTTCTTGGGATCGACCACCGGCAGATTGGCGGTCATGTCGAGATAGGTGCCGGTTGGAATCTGATCGCCGAATTGCATCTCGACATCAGCCAACACCTCGACGGCGGCCTGATCGCTCGTCCCCGGCTTGTCGCGGGTGGCGATCGAGCGGATCATTTCGCGGTCGCGCTTGCGCATGTTGTGGGTGCGGTAATAATCGAGCTGCTCGGCGCGTTTGGTGAGCGTCGGCGAGCCTTCGCCCTTATAGGTGAAGGCGCCGAGCACCAGACGGTCGATGCGCTCGGGCGCCATCATGGCATACATCCCGGCGCGCAAGGCGCCCGAGGATTCGCCGATGAAGTGATACTTCTGCCGGCCGGTCTCGCGGGCAATGACTTCAACCGCGGCTTTGAGATCTTCGGCGCCGCTCTTGATGTCGGAATTGCCGGAAGTGCGCCCGGATTTGCCGTAGTTTTCGTGATCCATCGTCCAGCAGTCGAAGCCGTAACGAGCGAACGCGTTCAACACGGAATATTCGCCCTTGCCGGCCACATTGAGATCGTAGCAACGCGACGTCACCGAGGAGCCATGGACAAAGAACGCAACCGGCTTGGACGGCTCACCCGCCTTGGGCGCGCCGACACGTTTGCGAAACATCCATAACGGCACGTCGCCCTTCTTCGCCCAATATTCGCTGCTCCAGATTTCGCCGCCTTCGGTCGCAGCCGTGGCGTTTTGCGCGGGAAGCGCGACCGCGAGACCTCCGGCGACAAGGCCAAGGCCCGCGCCCTTGATGATGGCGCGGCGTTCAAGCGTTTGATTGAATTCTGTCACGTTTCCTCTCCGGTCATGGTTTCCTAGCCTGGTGAAGCCGGGTTCGTAAATCTCACCGTATCATTTTCATCTCATGAAACGGTCCGGCGCCGGACATCCTGGGGCGCAATCTAGCAGACCCGGCCTGACGCCGGAAGCCATCCGACGCCGCGTCCAAGCTCTTGCCATGCCTTAGTCGCCCTTGGGGTCACGGTGCACGGGATCGACCCAAAGCACCTTTTCCGGCTTTTCGACCGGCTCGATGTCGAGGTTGATGGCTACCGCTTCACCGTCGCTGCGAACCAACACGCATTCCAAAACCTCGTCAGGGCTGGCGTTGATTTCCTGATGCGGCACGTAGGGCGGGACGAAAATAAAATCCCCGGGATTGGCCTCCGCGGTAAATTCCAGATGGTCGCCCCAGCGCATCCGTGCCCTGCCCTTGACGACATAGATGATGCTTTCAAGGTGACCGTGGTGATGGGCGCCGGTCTTGGCGTCAGGCTTGATGGTGACGGTGCCGGCCCACAATTTCTGGGCGCCGGCGCGCGCGAAGTTGATCGCGGCCTTGCGATCCATGCCGGGGGTCGAGGGCACGTTGGGATCAAGCTGATCGCCGGGAATGACCCGGACGCCGTCATGCTTCCAGCGCTCCGCACCGGGAGCGTGGGAATGTCCCTTATGAGAGTGATCATGCGATGGGGTCATGCGCGGCCTCTCCGGAATTTAAGCTCTTCCGATCAACCTTTCACGTTGAGCAATTCGACATCGAAGATCAACGTCGCGTTCGGCGGGATGACCCCGCCAGCGCCGCGAGCGCCGTAGCCGAGCGCGGGCGGAATGATCAGGGTGCGCTTGCCGCCGACTTTCATTGACGCGACGCCTTCATCCCAACCGGCAATCACCCGGCGTTGCCCAATCGGAAATTCGAACGGCTCGTTGCGATCGACGGAAGAATCGAATTTCTTGCCTTTCTTGCCGTCTTCGTAGAGCCAGCCCGTATAATGCATCACGCAGATCTGGCCGGGCTTCGGCGTTGCCCCGGTGCCGACCTGACTGTCGATGATCTGCAATCCTGAAGCGGTGGTCATGGTTTTTCCTGCGGTTTGCGCCATCGCCGAAGTCGGCACCGATGCCGACATCCCGGCGAGTACGGCAACGATAGCTATGGCGATCCTGGTACGGATGAAGAATTGCATCGTGAAGAACCTTCCTGAGCGAATAGAGGCGTATCTCAACATTTATGTATTATGTCCCGGTCTGGCAGGCACTGACGCGCCCGCAGCTCCCTTAATATCCGAGCGCGCAACCATCCTTGCGCGGATCGGAACCGCCGGTGAGCGTGCCTTTTTCCCAGTCGATCCAGATCGCCTGACCGCCGCCAAGCGGCGGGATGATCTTGGTGGTTTGGTGGCCGAGCTTCTTTAAGCCCTCGACCACTTCGGCGGGCACGCCATCCTCGAGTTGATAGACGCCTTCGTAATGCAGGCCGCGCGGCATATCGAGCGCTTCCTGCACGTCGCAACCATAGTCCAGAATATTGGTCAGCACGTGGCTCTGCCCGACCGGCTGATACTGCCCGCCCATCACGCCATACGGCATCACCGCGCGGCCGCCTCTCGTCGCGAGCGCCGGAATGATGGTGTGCAACGGCCGCTTGCCGGGCGCGATGCAATTCGGATGGTCCGGCTCGATGCGGAAGCCGGCGCCGCGATTTTGCAGCAAAATGCCGGTCTTGTTCGAGACGATGGCGGACGCCCAGGAATGGGCGACCGAATTGATGAACGAACAGACGTTGCGATCCTTATCCACGACCGTGATGTAAATCGTCGAGGGATTCATCGGCGGGGAGACCTTCGGCAAATCGAGCATCCGGTCCATGCGAATCTTGCCGGCCCATTCGTCGGCAAACTCCTTGGCGAGGATTCGCGCGACATCGACTTTAACATGAGCGGGATCGCCGATGTTCTGCTCACGCATCATATAGGCGACACGCGCGGCCTCGGCCTCCAGATGAAATCGCTCGACGCTGAGTGGACCGAATTTCGTCAGATCGAAATGCGACAGGATATTGAGCATCACCAGCATGGTGATGCCGGGCCCGTTCGGCGGACATTGCCAAACGTCGAGACCTTTATAGGTGGTGCCGATCGGCACCGTCGTCTCGGTGGTATGCGCGGCAAAATCTTCCAAAGTGTGCAGACCGCCGATCCCCCGCAAAGTCTCGACCATGTCTTCGGCGATGGCACCCTTGTAGAAGGCGTCGGGTCCGCTTTTGGCGATCGCGCGCAGGGTGTGAGCGAGTTCCGCCTGCCTGATCACGTCGCCCGCGACCGCGGGCTTGCCGTGCGGCAGGAAATAGCGCTCGGTATTGGTGCCCTTCTTCAGCTTGTCGAAACCGTTCTTCCAATCGAAGGCAATCCGGGGCGCAACGACATATCCCTCTTCGGCCGCCTTGATCGCGGGTTGCAGAAGCGCATCGAAGCCGAGCTTGCCATGGTCGCGCAGGATCGTCGCCCACGCATCCACCGCGCCGGGAATGGTGACCGAATGCGCCGAGGTGAGCGGGATCGCGCGGATGTCGCGCTCAAGATACCATTCCGCCGTCGCCGCTTTCGGCGCCCGGCCCGAACCATTGTAAGCGGCGATTTTGCCCTCGCCTTTTTTCTGGAGCAATGCGAAGCAATCGCCGCCGATGCCGGTGGATTGCGGCTCGATCACCGCCAGCAGCGCGGACGCCGCCACCGCCGCATCCGCGGCCGTCCCTCCGGAACGCAAAACCTCGATGGCCGTGAGCGCCGCCTGCGGATGGGACGTCGCCACCATGGCGTTTTGCGAATGAACCGTCGAACGGCCGGCGAAATGGAAATTCCTCATGCGAAATGGCTCACTTTATCGCTATTTTGTCGTTGTTTTCAGGCGCTCCGCAGCCCGAGCGGCCGGACGGTATGCGGGCGTTACTTGGCATATTCAATGCCATTTGCGCAATGGCGGCGGGGCCGATTTGGCGTGCGTGAGGAGCGCCCTCGCCACAAGGCAAACGAACGTTAACATCGAGCCTTCACGAGGGCCTATTCCTTAACGGGGGCACATCCTTAAAGCCTTTTCCACCGGCCACCCCACTGATAAACCCGCGCGCATGCCCTATAAGGTCGCCGCCTTTTATCAATTCGCCGCGCTGCCGGATTTTCGTGCCTTGCACGAGCCGTTGCGGGCTCTTTGCGCCGATCTCAAGCTCAAGGGCAGCGTCCTGCTGGCCCATGAAGGCATCAACGGCACGCTGGCCGGCGATACGGAAGCGATCGACGACATGGTCCTCGCGCTGCGCCAAGGTGAGCTGTTCGGCGGACGACTCGATCGTCTCGAACTGAAATTCTCGTCCGCCGTCGCCATGCCGTTTGACCGGCTGAAGATCCGCTTGAAAAAGGAGATCGTCACCTTTGGCGATGAAAAAGCCGACCCGGCGCGGCAGGTCGGAATTTATGTCGAGCCGGCCGACTGGAACAAGGTGATTACAGCACCCGATACGCTCCTGATCGATACCCGCAACGCCTTCGAAGTCGCGATCGGTAGTTTCGAGGGAGCCATCGATCCCGCCATCGAAAGCTTCGGGCAATTCAAGGAATTCGTGGCGCGGCGTCTCGACCCGGCCAAGAATCGAAAAATCGCCATGTTCTGCACCGGCGGCATTCGTTGCGAAAAGGCGTCAAGCTATTTGCTCGCGCGCGGCTTTGCCGAGGTCTATCATTTGAAAGGCGGCATCCTGAATTATCTGGAGCACGTCAACGAAGCCGAAAGCCGCTGGCGCGGCGAATGTTTCGTGTTCGACCAGCGCGTCGCGCTCGGCCATGGATTGCGGGAATGCCGAACAGTTCGTGAACGTGGGTGGCCCGCAATGGAGCACGAACTTCGGAAAGTGGGTACTAGGCGATGAGCGATCTTAAAACATTTGGCGAGCGGATCGATACGCTTGAGGCGCGCCTGACATTTCAGGAAGACGCCATCGAGACCTTGAACACGACCGTCACCGAACAATGGGCCAAGATCGAAGCGCTAACCCGACAGATCGTCGTTCTCAACGAACGTCTCGCCGAGGCCGAAACCCAAATGCCGCGGGCCGCGAACGAAACGCCGCCGCATTATTGAGGGCGCTGAACCTTACGCGGTCGACCGTCCCGGCGGCGTGGCTTCGAAGGCGCGGGCTGCGTGGCACTCGCGGGATCGGATGCCGGAAAGCTATCGACCAATCCAGCATCCAGCCTCTCATACGCATCCCGGTCGAAAGAAGCGGCATGGCCAGGTTTGGCGGCGTATTTGTCATGCGGGCCCGGATTGAACTTGTCGGTCATGGCTAAGTCTCCTGGCGGACAACGTGCGGGAAGTGATCGTGTTCCCTACGTGCCGCCTCGGTCCCCAGCAAATGAAAAGGAGTTGTCTTCCGCCCTCTTTTCCAACTTTTCTTGGCCTTGTCCGCTTTGGCGGTGTATCAGAATTGCAATTCCCATTGCCGATCACACGGCCTTTCGCACGGCCCCACATTTTTCCCTGGTTGAAATGACCAAACCCTTCCTCGACGTTCTCTCCGGCCGAAGGCAGCCTGCGCCGCCGATATGGATGATGCGCCAGGCCGGCCGCTATCTGCCGGAATATCGCGAGTTGCGCGCGCGAGCTGGCGGTTTTCTCGATCTTTGCTTCACACCGGAATTTGCCGCCGAAGTGACATTGCAGCCGATCCGACGTTTTCAATTCGACGCCGCGATCATCTTCTCGGATATTCTCGTCATTCCGCACGCGCTCAACCGCTCGGTGCGGTTTGAAGCCGGCGAAGGTCCACGGCTCGATCCGCTGGATACGCCCGAGAAGATCTCCACGCTGGCCTCGCGCGCCGATTTCACAAAGCTCGAACCGATCTACGAGGCGCTGCGCCGGGTGCGGAACGAGCTCAATGCCAAAACCGCCCTGATCGGCTTCTGCGGCGCGCCCTGGACGGTGGCCACCTATATGGTGGCGGGTCAAGGCACGCCGGATCAGGCGCCGGCGCGGATGCTCGCCTATCGACATCCCGAAGCATTCGAAAAAATCATCGACGTGCTGGTCGATAACTCGATTCAGCATCTGCTCGGCCAGCTTCAAGCCGGCGCCGACGCTTTACAGGTTTTCGATACCTGGGCCGGCGTCCTGCCACCACGCGAATTCGCGCGCTGGTCGGTTGAGCCAACGCGCCGTATCGTCGAAGGCGTGCGCAAGCAGGCCCCCGACGCAAAGATCATCGGTTTTCCCCGAGGGGCCGGCGCGCTTTTGCCCGACTATGTGGACAGGACCGGCGTCGATGGCGTCAGCATCGATTGGACGACTGAGCCATCACTGATCCGCGCCCATGTTCAAAATCGTGTCGCCGTTCAGGGCAACCTCGATCCCCTGGCGCTGATCGCGGGCGGCGCGGCGCTCGATCGCGCGGTCGACGATGTCTTGGAGAATTACGCCGGTGGCCGCCTCATCTTCAATCTCGGCCATGGCATTTTGCCGGAAACCCCGATCGCGCATGTCGAGCAGATGATCAGGCGCGTGCGGGCGTATAAGGGGTAATTAGGTTAGCCGGCTGCGCTCGATGATGCCGGCCGCGCCCTTTGCCAATAGATCGAGACCGACGGCGCGACCGAGTTCGCGCGGCCGATCGGCGGGCCCGGCATTCGAAACCTCAATGAGCCGATTTCCCTCTTCGTCCAGCACCGAAGCGGTCAACGACATCCGTTCGCCATCGATGGTGGCAAATCCCGCGATCGGTGAATTGCAATGGCCGTTGAGAACCCACAACACCTCGCGCTCGGCATCCGCGCAGCGATGGGCCGTGAGATCGTCGATGCGTGAAAGAATGTCTCGCGTCGGCCAATCATGCGCCGCGCATTCGACCGCGACGATCCCTTGGCCGGCTGCCGGCAACATTTCCGCGACTGGAAATTCATAGGCGACTCGGCTGGCAAGGCCGAGACGCTCCAGGCCTGAACGCGCCATAATCAAGGCGTCGGCGGGCCCAACCGAGCCGCCATCGGGGAGACGTTGTTTTTCCAGATGGTCGAGCTTGCGCACGCGCGTATCGGCGGCACCGCGATAATGTATCACCTCGATATCCGGAAACAGCCGCCGCGCGTAAGCGGCACGCCGCACCGCATTGGTGCCGATTTTAAAACCCTTGCCACGCGCGCGGCGCAATTCTTCAAGCGAAATCCCAGGCCGCAGCACCAAAACGTCAGTTGCGGGATCGCGGGCGAGCGTAGCCCCAATCACCAATCCCGGCGTATCTTCGTTGCCGGGCATGTCCTTGAGCGAATGCATCGCCGCGTGCAATTGCCCGGCACGAACCGCGTCGCGAATTTCGGCCACAAAGGCCCCACCCTTGCCGCCATGCTTCAACAGCTTGCCAGTCTGATCGGCATCGCCCGTGGTCTCGAATTTGACGATTTCGACATCGAGATCGGGGATAGCCGCGATGAGGCGCCGGGCGATTTCCTCGGTCTGGGCCAACGCCATGGCGCTTTTACGGGTGCCGATTCTCAGTCGCATGGCCGACACTCTCTTTCTGTCTCCGCGCCGATGCTAAAGCGGGATGAAGTCAGGTTGAACTGCAACCGCGATGAAAATGCGCCCCTCTCCCGTTGTGGGAGAGGTGAACCGAACCCCGCCGACGAAGCGCTTCAATCAAAAACATATCGCTTTAACGCGCATCCTGCAAAATCATCTCAGAGGCTTTCTCCGCGATCATAATGACGACCGCGTTGGTGTTGCCCGAGGCGAGGTCCGGCATCACCGAGGCATCGACCACGCGCAAACCCTCGATTCCGCGCAGGCGAAGCCTTTGATCGACGACGGCGAGCGGATCATTTCCCATCCGGCACGTCGATGTCGGATGATAGATGGTGCTGCCGCGCGCGCGGCAATAGGCCAATAACGCTTCGTCGCTTGTGACTTTCGCGCCGGGCTCGACTTCTTCCACCACGTAAGGCACCAACGCGGGCGCGCGGAAAATCCTTCGCAATATCTTCAAGCCTTCGATATTGGCGGCGCGATCGACCTCGCTCGCGAGGTAATTAATCCGTATTTCCGGCGGCGCGGCCGGATCGGCATTTCTGATCCGAAGCGAACCCCGGCTTTCCGGCCGAAGCTGGCACACCGAGGCGGTGAAACCGGAAAAATCATGCAATCTCTCACCCATTTTATCGGTCGAGAACGGCAGGAAATGGATCTGGATGTCGGGGCTCGCCAATCGCGGATTGGTTTTGAAGAACGCGCCCGACGTTCCCGCCGCGATCGTCAGGGGTCCGGTGCGGAAAGCGGCGTAGCGCAACCCGGCCAGAATTTTCCGACCGGGATGATTGACGATATCGTTGAGCGTGATGGCTTGCGCGCACCGCATGACGACCCTGACTTGCAGGTGATCCTGCAAATCATTGCCCACGCCCGGCGCGTCGAGCACAACTTCAATGCCGTGTTGACGCAATAAATCCGCGGGGCCGATGCCGGAGAGCTGGAGCAATTGCGGCGAGTTAAACGCCCCGCCGGCGACCAGAACCTCTCTCCGCGCCCGCGCCGTTCGCAAAATACCCGCTTGGCGATAGGCGACGCCCGCGGCTCGGCGCCCGTCAAACAGAACGCGTTCCGCAAGCGCCGACGTCTCGACATGCAGGTTCGGCCGCTGTTTGGCGGGGCGAAGATAGGCAACCGCCGTGCTTGCCCTTCTTCCGCCTTTGGTCGTGGTCTGGAAAAACCCGGCGCCTTCCTGCGAGGCGCCGTTGAAGTCAGGATTTCGGGGAATGCCGGCCTCCACCGCCGCTTCGACAAAGGCGGCCGAAAGTGGATCGGCGTGTCGCCAATCCGAAACCGGCAACGGTCCGCCGGTGCCGTGAAAACCATCCGCGCCCCGCGTCTGGTGCTCCGCCTTTTTGAAATAAGGCAACACGTCGTCATAGCTCCAGCCAATATTGCCGCGCTGACGCCAGCGGTCATAATCCTCGTGCTGACCGCGGATATAAAGCAGGCCGTTGATCGAACTCGATCCACCCAACACCTTGCCACGCGGTTGAAACACGCTTCGTCCATCAAGACCGAGTTCGGGCTCGGTCTGGTACATCCAGTTGACGGCCTTTTCCTTGAACAGGCGGCCATAGCCGAGCGGCACGTGAATCCAGGGATTGGTATCGCGCGGACCGGCTTCCAGCAGCAGCACCGAATGTTTTCCACTGGCGCTCAGGCGGTTGGCAAGCACACATCCGGCCGAACCCGCCCCGACGATGACGTAATCGAATTCAGGCGAACCGGGACCTGACGAAGCCTTGACCCCTGAGGAAACTGTGGCGCTCATATTGTTTTCCAAACCGCTCGAAAGTCCGCATTGAAAGAAAGCTCAAAATAAAGGCCGCCCGATCGTGATCGGACGGCCCTCAACTTGCAATGCCCTACCTCAAATCGGGGCGAGACAAGGCACACGCTACTTGATCTCGACGACCCCGACCTGATTGACCAGGCTATTGGCCATAACCGGGTTACCATTCGGCGCGACAACCATGTTACGCACAATATCGCCGCCGCCTGGAATAGCCCAGCTTTGGAATTTCTCGGTTCCCGGATCGAAGCGAACGATGGTGTTCGGCTTGGCGTTGGATTCATTGTACCACACCGCGCCCTTGGTGAAGACCATGCCATAAGGTTCGGACTTCGGCCCGCTCGGCGAGGCCCATTCCTTCACCGCGCCGCTCGCCAGATCGAGCTTGCCGATATAGCCGCGCGCGAAATCAGCGTACCAGACCGCACCATCCGGGCCGATCGCCAGACGCCGCGGCCGGGCAGCGGCGTCAGGCAGCGTATATTCCTTGATCGCCATCGTCGCCGGATCGATTGTCGCGATCTTGTTGGTGCCGAACTCGACGAAGACAGGCGTGCCTTGCGCGTTGATCACAATTCCATACGGACGTGACTTCGGCGTCGGCGAGGAGACGAGCTTGATCTCCCCATTCGCCGGATCGAGCCGGCCCAGCATATTGGCCTGCTGCACCGTGAACCACAGAATTCCCTTCTGGTCGAAATTCAGCGTATGAGGATCCCTCGCCTTGGGGTCGGGCAGCGGGTATTCGGTCGTAACGCCGGTTTTCGGATCGAGCTTGCCTATCAAGCCGGCATTGTTGCCAGTGAACCAGATATTGCCGTCCTTGTCCTCGACCAGCCCATGCGGCCCGGTGAACGCCGATTTGAGCGTATATTCCCTGGTCGCGCCGGTCTTCGGATCGACCCGGCCGAGTTTGTTGGCGAGCTGACCACTCCACCAGACCGAACCGTCGCGCGCAGCAAGCGGATCGTGGGGACGCGATCCTTGCGTCGGCACATCAAACATCTTGAAATCGACCTTCGCGGGGCCGTCGATGGTCACCGCCGGAGGACGCTGACGCTCCGGAAAATTCTTCATGAGATATTCGGTCATCGCGCCCCATTCCTCGGCGGGGACAGGCGCGTGCATGTTTTGCATCATGCGCACGACGGTCAGCCAACCCTCGGGCGTATAACCGATGCGGACCCGGTTGATGTCGTGACAACCGCCGCAGGTATCGGTGAAACGCTGCTTGCTGGGCCCTTCCGGCCATTCCTTCGCGGTATATTGCGCGTGCGCGACCGGGGTCCCCAGGACAACCATGGCCAACAAAAGAAGGAGTGATTTTCCGCTTATCATCTTGTTCGTCTCCCAAGGGCCCGATCAACGATCAGGTCTGCTTTGATTGATTGCGGCCAGCTAAACCTCAGGCCATTCGGTCCGTCAAGCATCGGCCATGCAACAAAGTCATGCAACGCAAGCGAGCTTAACTTTTAGTCGAACCTATTCGACCATGTGAAAATGGATGGGAAGAGGGCATTTCGCGCTTTAAACATCCCGCGGTGCGGGCGGCCGCTCCGCGGCGGCATACCAATCCGCCAGCTCGCTGCCCGTAAAAAAGCCGACATCAGCCGATGCCGTTAATAAATCGAGCATGCGCTCCAATTCGTGAATGCGATGCGGCACCGATATCAAATGCGGATGCAGCCCTATCGCCAGCACGAGCGCGCTGTCGCGGCATTCGGTCTCAAACCGGCGGAGTGTCAATTCCAGCCGTCGTGCCATTTCGCCCGTCGCATGCCGTTCGATGGCGTAGACGATCGAGTCGTTGATTTCAAGATTATAGGGCATCGCGATCAACGGCCCCGATTCCGTCCTCATCCATGACGGCCGGTCATCGACGACCCAATCGCAGACATAATCGATGCCCTGGCGCTTGAGGATGTCAGGGGTATTGACGGTTTCGCGAAGCCCCGGCGACAGCCAGCCGCGCGGTCGGCGGCCGGTGAAACTTTCGATCTTATCGAGGCTGGCGCGGACGACGGCTTCTTCACCGCCCTCGACATGATTGATGGCTTTCTGATGCATGCCGTGACCGATGAATTCCCATCCCGCTTCGCGCATGGCGATGGCGGCCTGCGGATAGGCATCGATGACACCGGCGTTGAAACTCGTGGATGCCGGCAAGGCCCGCGAAGCGAATGCTTTAAGGATGCGGGGAAGCCCCGCGCGCATGCCATAATCGGCCCAGGAAAAATTCGGCACATCCGGCACGGTTTCCCGCCCATGCAGCGGGGTCACGATCGTGCGCGGCATCGGCTGATCGAATTGCCAATTCTCCACATTGACGACGAGATGGACCAGGATTCGCTTGCCTTGCAGCGGCGGCAACGCCGCGCGCGACGACGAAAGCACATAAGGAATACGTGGATTTGCCATGACGGTCTTTCAGGCTGCGGATACGCTACCGACCTTCATATCGGACATGATCGCAGCCTTATAGGCCACGAATTCCGGACTGGTGAGACTTGCAATGGAACGCGGGCGCGGCAGCGTGATCGGAATGGTCCGGATGATGCGGCCAGGTCGCGCCGACATCACGCAAATACGGTCCGACAACAGGATCGCCTCGTCGATGTCGTGGGTGACGAACAACACCGTCGTGCCGAGCGATTGCCACACGTCCAGCAATAATTGCTGCATGGAAAGCCGCGTCTGCGCATCGAGCGCGCCAAACGGCTCATCCATCAGAAGCGCACGCGGCGACATCGCGAGCACCCGCGCAATGCCGACGCGCTGGCGCATACCTCCCGACAATTGTACCGGCAACGCCTCGGTAAACGATTCCAGACCGACCAGCTTCAACAAATGGCGGGCCTTCGATTCATATTCGGCGCGCGGCACACCCTGCACTTGCGGGCCGAAAATCACATTTTGCCAAACGGTGAGCCATGGAAAGAGGGCCGCTTCCTGAAACACCACGCCGCGATCCGGCCCTGGCCGCGTCACGCTCCTGCCGTCGAACAGCAATGTGCCTTCGGTGGTCTTCTCAAAACCGGCGAGCAAACTCAACAACGTCGATTTTCCGCAGCCGGAGGGACCCAGTAGCGCCACGAACTCCCCTTCGCCGACCGCGAGGCTGACCTCCTCCAGCGCGCGGACCTCGGTCTGACCGGTGAACGTTTTTGATACGTTTTCGAAACTGATCGTGCCCATCGTCACCACTCTACGATTGGAACGATTGCAGGCGGCGCCATGCCAGCACCCACCTTTCGAACCCCAAAATAACGCGGTCGCTGATCAACCCCAACAAACCGATGGTGACCATGTCGGCGATAACCACATCCATGCGCCCGACATAATAAGCGTCCCACAGGACATAGCCGAGGCCGGATTTGACCGCGACCATCTCCGCCACGATCACCGCGGTCCACGCGATGCCGAGCCCGATCCGCAAGCCGGTGAAGATCGAAGGCAGCGAGGCCGGAAGCACGACCCGCCGCAACACCGTCCACCTTCCCGCGCCCATCATCATCGCGGCGCGAACCAGATTGCGCTCGATGTCGCGCGCGCCTTGCGCGGTGTTGACCACGATCGGATAGAAGGCGCCGAGCGCGATCAGAAACACCGCGCCCATATCGCGAATGCCAAAGACGGCGATCGAAAACGGAAGCCATGCCGTAATCGGGATCGGCCGCAATAATTGAACGGTGGGATCAAGCGCCCCCGAGGCGAGCCTGTTCCATCCGATCGCGACGCCAATGGGCACGGCAACCAGGATTGCGAGGAAAAAACCTTTGCCGACACGCTCGGCGGAAAACAGCAAATTGGCCAGCCACGTTCCGCTATAGGGATTAAGACTGAGGCCGCCCGCGCCAAAGGCCCACACTTTCCAGGCCTGCCAGGCCCGATCGGGCGTCGGCAATACGCCGCCGAACAGCGAACCATCCGTGCCCGCGCGCTGCCAGACGAGGACAACAATCGCCGGCACGATGACGGCCAATAGAAGCTGCCGAGCATTCCCGTGGCCGGCGGCCGAAAAGACCGACCATGCCTGGCGGGAAGCGGACGGCGCCGGCTTTGCAACGATGCGTTCCGTCGAGATCGACATCTGACCGATCCTTGCGTGAGGCGGCCTTTATTATTTGCCCAGCGCCTTCTCCACGAAGCCCGCGTCCCAATGCGCATCGATCTGGTCCGATACGTCTTTCTGGATCACGCCAAGATCGGCAAAGCCCTTGGCCTGGCGCTTGATCTGGTCCGGAGAAATCACCTCGCCAAGCTTGATGATCTGTGAAGCCTTGGCGGCGATTTCTGGCGTCATGCCGGAAAGCTGGGCATAGGCATCGGCGAAGGCGGGTGCGGATTTGGCGAGTTCATCTTCCTTTTTGAGATAAGCCCAGACAAAGCCTTCGAGCGCGCCCCGTTTGTTATCGACCGTCTGCTTGGTCGCCATGAACATGCCAAGTTCGGCACCGACCGCTTTCGACGAGCCGTATTCGAGCGGCTTGGCGAAGAAACCATAACCATCCATCACCGGGATGGATTCGAACGGCTCCCAGGTGACGAGACCATCGACATCGCCTTTTTTCAAAGCCTGGTCGAAATTGGCGCCGCCTCCTTGAATATTGACGGCTTGGAAACTGTTATAGGGAATGCCGTTTTCGATCAGCGTCGCGGCGAACTGGAACCAGACCGCCGAACCCGGCGCGATCGCGATCTTCTTGCCCTTCAGATCGTCCCACGTCTCGAACTTCACGCCGTTACGGCCGATCACATATTTGGGTGACGAACCGACTCCCATCAGCCCAACGACATTGGTCGCGCCTTGCGCCAGCGAAATCGCAAGATCGGCGGGTCCGACGAAAGCCGCATCGAGAGAGCCCGCGAGCAGCGCGGTGCGCGCATCGGCATAGCGCACGAATTCGACCAGCTTGAGATCGACCCCGAGCTTCTTCAATTCATCGGCGATCAGAATGACGGGCGCGAGGTGCCCGACCTTCTGGTAGCCGACCGTCAATTCAACCGGCTGGGCGAGCGGCGCGGGTTCGGGCCCTACCGCGCCCGCCGGACCCGGCAGCCATCCGAATATTGCCGCAAGGAAGAAAAGATTCTTCAGTCGCTTCGATATCCGCATGATCCTCTCCATCCGACTTGGCTTGGGCTCGCCAATCTTGGACCTTCTAATTTCCAAATCGTGGATTGGCTTCTCAAACATTCCAGACAGAACTGCACCACATCGCGCCTGGTTGTGCAACATCGGACGCTTCTATTTGAGCGATCCGGTCTCGCCAGCCCTCACCAGCGCCGCCGGCACGCGGCCGTGCCAATCGGTCCGCTCCTGCAACCTGATGGCGATTTCGAGCAAGGCGGCCTCACTGCCCGACCGCCCGACGGCCTGAAGGCCGACCGGCATGCCGTTTCGATCAAAACCCGCAGGCACGGCGAGCGTGGGAAGACCGAGATAATTGATGAAACGGGTGAAGCGACTGAGCGCATAAAGCGTGCGCGGATTGAAACGCGCCGAGGCAGGATCGACCTCGTCGACGCGCGGCGTCTTGATCGGCATCACCGGCAGGAAAACCACATCCGCCCGATCGAGATAATGCGAGAGAAATTGCCGGCAGAGCGTCTCGCGCGCGGCAAGTGCGGCATCAAGCGCCTGATCTGAAATCGCCAACCCTTTACGAAGACGTTTCCGCAACGTCGCATCGATCGCCGGATCGTCCAAACGCTGCGAATGTTGGCGCGCGGCCTCGGCTTGCAACACGGTCAAGGCATGCTGGTCGGCTTCCTCGGGAAATCCCGATTGCGTCGCGATCGCCATGCCACCTTCAATCCATACGGCAATCGCGCCGCGGACGATTTCGGCGATCTCGGCATCGCAAGCCTCAAACGCATCCTGCAACAATACCCCGCGCTGAAGTCGCGACGCCG
This sequence comes from Bradyrhizobium sp., assembly GCA_035295025.1. Lineage (GTDB taxonomy): Bacteria > Pseudomonadota > Alphaproteobacteria > Rhizobiales > Xanthobacteraceae > Bradyrhizobium. Next base: position 9,108 of record DATGJS010000280.1, on the reverse strand, counting down.
GCGCGGCCGCCTCGCCGGAAACCAACGGCCAGATCAAGGCGAGGTCGGCCGCGCTTCGGGCGAAGATTCCGACGGTGTCGAGGGACGGCGCGAGCGCCATCGCGCCGTCAAGCGGGAGGCGCCCATACCCCGGCTTGAGCGCGGTGATGCCGCAACAATGCGCGGGAATACGCACCGAGCCTCCGGTATCCGAGCCGAGCGCGGCAAAACAACAGCCGGACGCGACCAACACCGCCGATCCCGACGACGATCCGCCCGGAATCATATCGGCTGCCCACGGATTTTGCGGCCGGCGACGCGAAAGGCCGGAGGGCTCATAAGCCAATTCCGTCATCGCCGCCGTCCCGAGCAACGACGCGCCAGCCCGATCGAAACGTTCGATGATCGATGCGCGTGGCAGGCCCGGCGCTTGGGGCGCAAGACACCCCCAGGACGGCGCGCTCAGGCCAGTTGCGAACATATCCTTGGCGACGTAAGGCAGACTCGCCAGCGGACCGCCGCGCGGCGCACCCGCCACATAAACCTGTTCGACCGCGTTGAGCTTTTTTCCAAGATCGGCAAGCCGCATCCGGCACCGCGCCAGCGCGGCGGAACGCTCGACATCAGAGAGCGCGCACCAATCCGGGAAACGGGACATGGACGTCATGCGCTCGGCCGTCGCATTCTTTGAGCTCACTGAAATTAAGCGGAAGCTGCGAGAAATTTGCGATAGCCGTTTCGGCGCAACTCACATGCGGGGCATTGGCCGCATCCATAGCCCCAATCATGGCGCACCGAGCGGTCGCCCTGATAGCAGGTGTGGGTATGCTCCAAAATGGCGTCGATCAACGGGCCGCCTCCCAAATCCAGGGCAAGCTGCCAGGTCGCGCGCTTGTCCAGCCACATCAACGGCGTGTGAAGCACAAAGCTTCGGTTCATCCCGAGGTTCAACGTGACCTGAAGCGCCTTGATCGTGTCGTCGCGGCAATCGGGATAACCTGAAAAATCCGTCTCGCACATGCCGCCGACCAAGTGACGGATGCCGCGCCGATAAGCCAATGCCGCGGCAAACGTAAAGAACATCAGGTTGCGACCGGGAACGAAGGTGGTCGGAAGCCCTTCCTCGCCGAGGCGTATTTCCTCGTTGCGCGTCAGCGCGGTTTCGGAAATTTTCCCAAGACCATCGAGCGTCACGAGATGATCGTCCCCCAGCCTTTTCGACCAGCGATCGTTCATCCGGCGCATCGATTCCCGCACCGCATCCTTGCACGTCAACTCCACGCGATGACGTTGACCGTAGTCGAAGGCGATGGTTTCAACCCGCTCGAAACGCTCAAGCGCCCAGGCCAGGCAGGTCGCCGAATCCTGCCCGCCGGAAAGCAGGACAAGAGCCGACCGCGTATCGGCGTCAATTCCCATCATGTTCGGCCCAGCAATCGGCGGTCTCGTAAACCCGCACGAAAGCGAGGTGTCCAAGTTTCCGTTTTAACCGGCTCCAAATCCACATTGCGATGTTTTCCGCCGTTGGATTTTCCAGACCGGCCACATCGTTCAGACATCGATGGTCGAGCGCCTGCATGATCTCGGCAAAGGAATCTTCCATATCGAAGAAATCAGCCACAAATCCCGTCACGGGATCGACTGGCCCTTCGAGCTGCACCTCGACCCGGTAGGAATGGCCGTGAAGGCGGCTGCAACGATGGGTCGGCGGCACGTTTGGAAGCCGGTGCGCCGCTTCAAATCTGAAGGCTTGAGATATCTTCATCGAATTCCGAGGTGCTTGTGGGTTTGCACGCTTAAACGCCATTTGGGGTGGGTCAGACAATAGCGGATGGCTTGACGCGTGTTGAGCAGGATGTCGGGGCCATCCATCGGCTGAAGCAAAAAATGATCGAAGGCAAGACCGGCGAACCGCTCGGGCGGCGCATCCGCTTGCGGAAAGACCAGTTTCAATTCATTGCCGCGGGTAATTTCGAGGCTTGTGCCCGCCTTCGGGCTGACGCAAATCCAATCGATGCCCGGCGGCGGCGGCAGCGTACCGTTGGTCTCGATCGCGATCCTAAAGCCGCGATCATGCAGCGCGCGGACGAGAGTCTCGTCGAGCTGGAGCAACGGCTCTCCGCCCGTGAGCACGCACAACCGGCCCTTGTCGCCGCCGATCCACTCGGCTTCGATCGCGCCGGCGAGTTCATCAGCATCGCCGTAACGGCCGCCTTTGGTGCCGTCGGTGCCGACGAAATCGGTGTCGCAGAAACGGCAAATCGCGGCCGCGCGATCAGCCTCGCGGCCCGACCATAGGTTGCAGCCGGCAAATCGGCAGAAAACCGCGGGCCGCCCGGCCTGCAAGCCCTCGCCTTGCAAAGTGAGAAAAATCTCTTTGACCGAAAACGAAGCCACCCACGATATCCTTACAATTGTCGCGCGGCCCAAAAGCGCGCGGATGGGCTTTCCGCAATATAAGATCAGCCCCGGGAGATAAGCGATTTTGTGGCTTTTGAGACCCCGTCAGATCGATTGCGACACTACCTGACTGCCAATTGCAAAAAACTCAATTACAAAAAAGGCAGATCGCGGCCGCGGGGTGAAAAATCCTCGCTCTTTATGATGATTCGTCCTCACCAAGGCGAGGCCGGAGAATGGGATTTCCCATCGTGAGCGCTTCACCAGCATTGCTCGATATGGCCAGCGCCGCGAGCAGGGTTCGGTTGCTGATTTCGAGCTTCTGATAGACATGATGGAGGTGCACCTTGATGGTGCCGTCGGCGATATTCAGACGCCGGCCGATTTCCTTGTTCGATAATCCCTCCGACACCAGAGAGATGATCTGACGTTCGCGCTCTGTCAGCACCGTCCACTCGTTCACCACCATCGCGATGTTCTTACGGCCCGCAGGTTCGGTCTTAGTGGAGGACGGCAGCGGCAACAGCTTCTCGCCGTCGGCCACCTGCTGCAAGGACTTCACCAAAATCTCGAGTGCCACATTTTTCGGGAGAATTCCGTAGGCACCGGCCGCGGCTGACATCATCAGTTCGCGGTCTTCAATCGAGGCGGTGAAAAAAACCAATCGCGTGGACAGGCTCTCGGAATTGACGATGGCAAGAATTTCCAGCCCCGTCAGTCCGGGCAACGACATATCAAGCACCGCGACATCCGGCGCCAAATTGCGAATGGCGTCGATGCAACTCGGGCCGTCATTACACGACGCAACTATTTTGAAGCCGCTCCGCGCTCCGAGAACACTCGTCAATCCTCGGACAACTACGGGATGACTATCGGCAATCACAACATTGATAAAACGCATGGGGTAACCCCAGCTACACTCCTCTGATCAATCCTTCAGACGTCCCCAACATCACTATATTCGCTATTGACATGATCGATATTTATTTAGATGCTAATCAATTGTTACTCATACTACGTCGGCTCGTTTGGAGTCATTAGCATTATTTTCGTCACGACGATCGCGATTTACCGGCGATCATCGGCCATCTTACTCAACCACGCGGACCCACATATCGTCACCTATAACCAAAGGTATATAGGGATATTGGGGATTCAGCTCTAATATTTACGAAGGTTTAATGACTGTCTTAATCCAGGCTTCGCACACGGAAACATTTGAAGATTTGTTGTAAAAAATTTTGACGAGGGCAGAGGGGCTGCAAAGACCGAATAAACCCCAGCTATTTCGATAATGAGACTTCCACCTGAAACAACCCCGTTTTGAGGCAAAACGGGAATGGAAGCGGTTTGACTCGACTACCGCCGATCTGAAGTCATGCGGCCCCATGGCGGATACGCATCAAAGGCTTCAAATCGCAAGCGGCGCTATCATTGTGAATTTGAAAGTGGTCTTGGTTTTTCCGAAGTCCATGCAAGAGGGGCAACGTATTACGAATTCCGAAAAGCAAGCACGGGTGTCATTTTAATTCTGGTGTCATTAGCGTAAAGGCGGGAGGGTCACCATGCGATGGCGACAATCTTTTGCTACCATACTCGTCGGGAAAAGTATTTTACTTAGAGAAGGGCTTGCCAAAATCCTGCGCTCGGCAAATTTCCGCATCCTTGCCTCGGTATCGAGCATCGATGATTTGCCTCCGCACAAGATCCAGCAAAGCCGGCCGCTGTTTCTCATCGTTCATACCGGCGATGATTTTGACGCCGCGGTTGAACAGATCGAGCAATTCAAGAACCAGCACCCGGACGGACGGATCGCCATCGTGGCCGATCATTACCGGCTGGCCGAAATGGTTTCAGCGTTTCGGGCAGGCGTTAACGGTTATTTCGCCGACGTCATGGCCCGCGACATATTCATCAAATCCATCGAACTGATGATGATGGGTGAAACCATTTTCCCTCCCGCATTTCTGTCATCCGTTCTCGTTGCCGAAAGCGACCAAATGAGCGAGACGGTATCGCCTCACAGAGCCAACCCGGCAATCCTCGACACGACGGAATATGCCATCGCGCCGCAGCTTTCGCCTCGGGAAAAATCGATCCTGCAATGCCTGATCGAAGGCGATTCCAACAAATGTATCGCGCGCAAGATCGATATCGCCGAAGCGACGGTGAAAGTTCACGTCAAGGCGATCCTTCGCAAGATTCGAGTCCAAAATCGGACCCAGGCGGCGATTTGGGGCATGAACAACGCGGTGTTGAAACGGCCGGCAAACGATAGTTCTCCGCTTCCGACTTCCGATTCCAGCGGGCAGCTTCCAAAACCCGTCGAGGTGCCGGCCGAAAGCAAATCCATCGACGCATCGGTGTCGTTGGGCGCGATCGAGCACCACGCCAATAATGTTGATGTGCCTCGCATCGAACGCCTGATCCGCAAGGACATCCACCGAAGGACCAACGGCGCGGCGCGGCACGGCAAATAGTTTGCGGCCGCGCCGTTGCGGCGCCTTTCTTTACCGGCGGCGGGATTTGAAAGGTGAGCATGTCACGACCATTGTCGATCCCCGGACTGCTATGCGTTTTGCCGATGCTCGCGCCGGCCAATGGCGCGGCGCAGGCCTATGAGACGTTGGCGCAGGCGCGCGCCGTCGCGACGCCATCGATGGCCGACCCAGGCTATCTTCAACAAATGACGGATGCGGCCTTTGGCACGCCCTTCACGCGCGTAACGGACCCAGGCCACGAAATTCTGCCGGGAACATCTTGCAAGCAGGCTTATTGCACACATCACTATTCGAGTTCGCAGGCATGGAATGCAGATCAAAGCCTATTGGTGATCTCCAACGGCTGCTCCGGTCTCTGTTTCCTTGACGGGGTGAGCTTTGTACCGCTTTTTCACCGCACCATTCCCAATGAATGCGAATGGCACCCGCTCGATCCCGCCCTGATGATCTGCGTCGCCGACAATAAAATATATACCTGGAATCCGCGGCGGGACATCAGACCCGCGATCCATACGTTCCCTGAGTACACAAATCTGCAATTCGGCCCTTACAAGGGCAATCCGTCCCGAGATGGAACCAGGTTGGTGGTGCGGGCGACCAACAGCCGGGGTGAGCTTGTGGCTTTCGCCTACGACCTTTCGGCGCAGCGAAAATACCCGGACATTAATCTGGCGAATTTAGCCGGACACAATGGATATTGCACGATCTCGCCTTCTGGCCGTTACGTGTTCTGCGCCAATACGACGTTTGACGGGACCGAGACCGCCTCCGTCTTCACGACGGATGGCGTGGCGTTGCAACACTGGAGCGAACATCATCGGCCCGGCCATGGCGACATGACCATCGATGCCGACGGCAACGACGTGTATGTCGGCATCAGCAAAGCAAGTCCGGACAAATATCACATTATCAAGCGCAGGCTGGACAATGGCGCCGTTACCGACCTTACGCCCTATGGCAACGGTCAGCATGTCTCGGCCCGCAATATCAACCGCGCGGGTTGGGTCTTCATCACCTATAGCGGGACCTATTCCGACGCCGTCCATTTTTCCGGCGGGGCGCCGTTTTATCAGGAGATCATCGCGTTGCGGATCGACGGCAGCGGCGAGCTGCGGCGCCTCATTCAAACGCGCAACGCCAAAGGCGATTACTGGAGCGAGACTCACGCCTCGCCCTCGCCCGACGGCTCTCAAATTATCTGGTCAAGCAATTGGGGGCAGGCTGGCGGCCCGGTTTCGGATTTCGTCGCCCGCCTATCGTGGCCGGAATCAACAACGGTGGGATCGTCACCACAGCGATGATTGAATACGACAACAGGAGAATGCTCATGCTCGACATCGGATCGGTTCGTAAGCAAGCGGCTCCCCTCACCCGCGACGCCCTCCGTCTGGGCGGCAAGGCCCGCGATACGTCCTTGCTGCTTGCCGTCGCCCTCCTGTGTTCGATTGCGTCGGCAAAGGCCGGGTATCGGCTGCATGTCGGAGACGTGATCGAAATTTCCGTGGTCAGACTTCCCGAACTCAAGCAACGCGTTCCGGTCCAATTGGATGGAACGATTTCGTTCCCGCTATTGGGGACGCTACCGGTCGCGAACCTATCACCGGCGGAGGCACAAGCCAAAATACAGACCATGCTGGCGGCGAAAGTTTTTCGGCAGCGGGCGCCGGACGGGCGGGAGAGTTCGGTGACGATCGAACCCGATGAAATCACCGCCACGTTGGTCGAGTATCGGCCTATCTATGTCAATGGCGATGTCTCCAAGCCCGGCGAACAGACCTATCGTCCGCTTATGACGGTGCGGCAGGCCGTCGCCCTCTCGGGCGGCTACGATGTCATTCGTCTACGAATGAACAATCCGATCCTTGAAGCGGCGGATCTGCAAGCCGAATATGAGTCGCTTTGGACCGAATATGCCAGAGAACAGGCCCATGTTTGGCGCCTCCAACAAGAATTGGGACAGGAGAGCGCGATCGATCAAAAGACCCTGCTCGATGTACCGGTGGCCCGATCGACGGCGGTCGCGATCGTCAATGTCGAAGTTGAACAACTCAAGACCCGCCGGGCGGATGCGACATCGGAAAGAACGTTCCTCGAGCGCGGAATCGTTCAAGCCGATGAACAAATCGATATCCTTTCGGAACAGCAAAAGACCGAAGACCAGGCAGCTCAGGCCGATGTCGACGAACTCGAACGAGCCAAGGACCTTCTGAGCCGCGGTACCTTGACGATGGTCCGCGTCAGCGACGCGCGTCGCGCCATGCTGCTGTCGTCCACCATGAAATTACAGAACACGGCGCAATTGATGCAGACGAAACGGCAACGCGATGATTTTTCGCGGCAGATCGAGCGGCTCGACGGTCAGCGGCGGAGCGACATGCTCCGGGAATTGCAAGAGGCGACCGTCGCGCTCAGCAAAATCCGGTTCAAATTACAGAGCACCGGCGAAAAGTTGCAATATACCGCCCTCGCCAGATCCCAACTGGTCCGTGGAATGGGCACCAAGCCCACGGTGACGATCGTCAGAACCGGCGCCCGGGGCAGCGAAACTCTGATCGCGCACGAGGATTTCGAATTGCAACCCGGCGATGTGGTCGAAGTGGCCCTGCAGCTTGTCCCTAACCTAGATCCCGGCGGCCAATAATAACCACCGCACCACGGCGAAGTCCGCCTCTTTCAGCCGACACGACAGCACTCTCCATCCTATCGCTCTCGCAACGCTTCCTGATTGTATCGCATCAGCGGCGAAAGCAGATAGCTGATGATCCGCCGCGAGCCGGTCTTGATCTCGACCGTGACCGCCATCCCGGGTGAGAGCGCGACCGGCCGCCCCTCGATATCCATTTGGTTCCGATCGAGGCTCACGCGCGCGGCATAGACGAGTTCCTGGCCCTTCGGCTCGCTCGACGCGCCTTCCGCGCCGGATTGATCCCTCATTCGCTCTTCATGCCTGTCGCGCGTGATGGCATCGCGCGAAATACTGAGCACTCGGCCGTCGAGCAACCCGTAACGGGTAAAATTGAAAGTATCGATCTTAATCGCCGCGCTTTGCCCGGGAACGATGAAGCCGATATCGCGATTCAACACCATCGCTTCGATCTCGAGATTGGAATAGAGCGGCACCACGGCTGCGAGCGTCTGAGCTGGCGTGACGACCCCACCGATCGTGTGAACCGCCAATTGCTGCACGACGCCGTCAACCGGCGCGGTCAATATCTGTTGCTTCGCCTTCTGCTCGCCCTTGATCACATCCTGGGCGAGGCCTGCGGCCCGTTCTTCGGATTTTGCAAGGTCGTCAAAAAGCTTGCGGCGATATTCCGCTTCAACTTTTAACCTGGACTGAGCGAGTCCCGCCACGGCGGCCTCGGCCTCACGCAGCCGGCTTTGTTGAACAAGAACGTCATGCTGCTGGCCGACAAGATCCTGGAATTCGGTGAGATAGATGATTTTGGTGCCGATCGCCTTTTCGTAAAGATATTTGCGTACATCCACCCGCTCCTGGAGCAGCGGAATCGTCGCGCCCAGCTTGGCGATCGTCGCCGCGATGGTTTCGCGCTCCGCGTCTTTCTGCGCCAATTGCCGATCGATCTCGGCGAGTTTCGCGGCATATTCCGCCTTCTGGCTCGCCAGGAATTGGCGATGCATCTCGACCAACCGCACGCCCGCGCCCGGCGGCGGCGTGAGGTCGGCGAGCGGATCAGTGTCGGCGGCAAGTGCCGCGCGCAAGCGCGCCATATCGAGCTCGACGGCGATCAAATCGCTTTTCACGTGGTCGAGTTCGGCGGCACTGATCGTGGGATCCAATTCGATCAATATATCCCCCGCCTTGACCGTCGCGCCATCGCGAACATGAATCGCGCGCACGATTCCGGTTTCGGCTGGCTGGATCACCTTGGTCCGGCCATTGACAACAATCTTGCCGGGCGCGGTCGCGACAACATCGACCCTGCCTATCGACGCCCACCCCAGCGCCGCGCAAAACAGCAAGATGATGGTCAAGCCGACCGCCCGGCCGATCGGCGACGGCGGCGTCTCGACTACTTCGAGCGCGGCCGGAAGAAAAGCGGTCTCATATTCGAGCCGCCGCGGCGAGCGACGCGGAAATTGAATGATTTTTCTAACGGCCGTCATTGACCGCCGCCTGCAACAAATGGAGGTTGGCATACCGCCCGTTCGAACGAATCAATTCGTCGTGGGTGCCGTCCTCGACGAGACGCCCACGCTCGATGGT
>DATGJS010000279.1:0-8093 GCA_035295025.1 Bradyrhizobium sp. | reverse complement strand
GAACAGGCGCTTGACGACGGCCACCGCATGGGTGGAGGTCATCCCGATCGGCTTGTCGAGCACGATCCAGCCGTGAACATCGCGCTTGTCGCGGCGCGGCTGGTTATTGGGCTTCGGCTGCCGCGCGCGCGGGTCGTTATTGACTCGCCGGACATGATCGCCGGGTTCGGAAAAAATATTTTTTTCCGCGGCGGGCGGATCGTCGCCTGAGGGTTCGATTACGTGGTTTAGCGGCGTCACATTCATCATTCTTCGTCCGAATCGGGCGCAAGGTCTCGCTGCACCGCAGGTGTTCGCAGTAATTTCTCGATACGTTCTGCCTCGTCGAATCGGTCGTCGACGCGAAAGCGAATATCAGGTGCAAATTTCAAGTTAACGCGATGGGCGATCTCGCCGCGCAGGAATTTCTTGTTGCGATTAAGTGCCGCCGTCACGATTTCGGTATCGCGTCCGCCGAGCGGCATCACATAGATGGTGGCAAGCTTGAGGTCCGGCGACATTCGTACCTCGGGAACCGTGATAATGTGACCCTGAAGGTCGGGATCGTGAACCTCGCCATGCGCCAGAATCTCGGCAAGGGCATGGCGCACGGTCTCGCCGACCCGCAATTGACGCTGCGAGCCGCCGCTAACGGAACTCTTGCTGTGATGGCGGGGCATGGCAAAATCCCGATTGTCGTCATCACCCGCGAAAGCGGGTGATCCAATATTCCGTGTTCAATAATGTCGGTAGCTACTGGATGCCCCGCTTTTGCGGGGCATGACGGTTTAGTTCAAAAATCCGGCGCTCTGTAAGACTTGGACTTACAGCAAGGCTGGAATTTACAGCGAGCGCTGGATCGTCTCCACGCGGTAACACTCGATGACGTCGCCGACCCGCATGTCGCCGTAATTCTCGAACGCCATGCCGCATTCCTGACCGGACTGCACTTCCTTCACCTCGTCCTTGAAGCGTTTGAGCGTCGATAGCTTGCCCTCATGCACGACGACATTGTCCCGAATCAGGCGGACATTGGCGCCGCGTTCCACGGTGCCGTCGGTGACGCGGCAGCCCGCGACCTTGCCGACCTTGGAAATGTTGAACACTTCCAGGATCTGCGCATTGCCGAGCATGGTTTCGCGCAGCGTCGGCGCAAGCAGGCCGCTCATCGCCTTCTTCACGTCATCCACGAGATCGTAGATGATGTTGTAATAACGGATTTCGATGCCGTTACGCTTGGCCGCAGCCGCCGCTTCCTTGTTGGCGCGCACCGAGAAGCCGATGATCGCGGCGTTGAAACCTTCGGCCAGGGTCACGTCGGATTCCGAAATGCCGCCGACACCGGCATGCAGGATGCGGGCGGCGACTTCCTCGGTGCCGAGCTTCTCCAGCGAGCCGAGAATCGCTTCCAGCGAGCCCTGCACGTCGGCCTTGACGACCAGCGGGAATTCCTTGCGGCCCGAGGTCTTGAGCTGCGACATCATCTGTTCGAGCGAGCCGCGCATGCCGGAAATGCTGGCTGCGGCGTTTTCGCGCTTCTGATGTGCGCGATAGCTCGTGATCTGCCGGGCGCGGGCTTCGTTCTCGACCACGGCGAGGCGATCGCCGGCTTCCGGCGGACCGTTGAAACCGAGCACTTCGACCGGTACCGACGGGCCGGCTTCCTCGACGGTGTCGCCCTGATCGGAAATCAGCGCGCGAACGCGGCCCATTTCCGCACCGGCCACCACGATGTCGCCGACCCGTAACGTGCCGCGCTGGACCAGCACGGTTGCGACCGGACCGCGGCCGCGGTCGAGCTTGGCTTCGATCACGGTGCCCTCGGCGGGCCGCGCCGCGTTGGTCTTGAGGTCGAGCAGGTCGGCCTGCAGCGCGATCATTTCGAGCAGCCGGTCGAGATTGGTCTTATTCTTGGCGGAGACCTCGACATCGACCACCTCGCCGCCGAGCGATTCGACTTGGACTTCGTGCTGCAACAATTCGGTGCGCACGCGCTCGGGTCTTGCGTCGGGTTTGTCGATCTTGTTGATCGCGACGATCATCGGCACTTTCGCCGCTTTGGCGTGATTGATCGCTTCCACCGTTTGCGGCATCACGCCGTCGTCGGCGGCCACGACCAAGACCACGATGTCGGTGACCTTGGCGCCGCGGGCACGCATCGCGGTAAAGGCGGCATGGCCGGGCGTATCGATGAAGGTGATCTTCTTGCCGCTTTCCGGCGAGGTCACCTGATAAGCGCCGATATGCTGGGTGATGCCGCCGGCTTCGCCGGAGACCACATTGGCATGACGCAGCGCGTCGAGCAGCGAGGTCTTACCGTGATCGACATGGCCCATCACGGTGACGACAGGCGAACGCGGCTCAGTGTCGGTTGAATTGTCGACGGCGTCGAACAGGCCTTCCTCGACGTCGGAAGCGGCCACGCGCTTGACCGAGTGCCCCAACTCTTCGGCGATGAGCTGGGCGGTATCGGCGTCGATCACGTCGGTGATCTTGTGCATCGCGCCTTGTTTCATCAGCATCCGGATGACATCGACGGCGCGCTCCGACATGCGGTTGGCGAGTTCCTGGATGGTAATGGCTTCCGGGATCGTCACCTCGCGAACGAGTTTTTCCTTTGGCTCGTTCGATTGATGTCCCTTGAGGCGCTGGGTGCGGCGGCGGAATGAGGCGATCGAGCGCTCGCGCACGTCGTCGGCATTGAGCGCGGTGACGAGCGTCAGGCGGCCGCGCTGCTTCTGCGGGGAGGGTTTCGCGGTCGTCTTCGGGGCTGCCGCTGGACGCATGGCGCCGCCCGGACCACGCCGCACCTGGCGCGGGCCCTCATCTTCATCGGAAATATCGGCCGCGATGCCGGGGGCCCTTGCGACCGGCATCGCCGGACGGCCCGGGGTTGCGGGCGCGCGGGTCTCGGTTTCGCCAAAACGCTTCTTGGCCTCAAGCTCGGCCTTCCGCTTGGCCTCTTCGTCCTGACGGTGACGATCCTCTTCAGCCTTGCGGCGGGCTTCGGCCGCTTCGCGCTCGGCCTGTGCGATGCCTTCGCGGCTGAAACGGCGCTTGGCCTCTTCCTCGGCGATACGGCGTTCTTCCACATCGCGCAATTTGGCATCGGCAAGGGCGCTCGCCCGTGCCGAGCGCTCGTCTTCGGTGAGGGTGCGCAAGATCACGCCGGAACTGCTGCGCGGTGGCGGGGGCGCCGCCGTGCGCGCCACGGGAGGCGGCGCTACCGGCTTGGCCGCGGCCGGTTCCGGCGTCGGTGTTTCCGCCGGACCTTCACCGCCAAGGCGGCGCTTGCCGCGTTTTTCCACGACGACCTGTTTGGTCCGGCCGTGGCTGAAGCTCTGGCGCACGGTTCCTGTCTCGACGCGCGGCTTGAGCGTCAAGGTCTTGGTCGGAACACTAAGCTTCTTGTCGCCAGGCGTTTTGGTATCAACCATTCAGCAGTCCTAATCTTGTCTGGTCGTGCATGTCCGCACGGTCTCAAATCGGCAAATTCTCGGCCGCGCTTCTTTCCTCGTCCGCCATCCGGTATCGGACCAGTATATGGCTACGTGACAGGAACGTGTCGCTCGCCGGGCCCGCGAGTAGGGCAGCATGTATCACATTTGACCGGCCAAGTGCCAAATCCAATTGCTCGGAGGTCAGCACATTAACTATGGGAATTTCGGCGGATTCATTGCCATCTCGCGCATTTTGCCTGGCCATGGCATCCAATTTGCGGATTCCGTCCGCCGCCCCGTCGCTGGCGTGGATCAGCGCCCTGACCGAGCCATGGGACGGCCGGTCGAGGACATCCGCAACCTTGCTGAAACCGGAAACGACGTGTCCTGCCTTGGCGGCGATGGCGAGGGCCTCGACCACAAAGCGCGCCAGCAAGGTTTCGGTGTCAGTGGCAAGCGTCGGCGCCACGCGGACGTCGCGCTTGAAACCCTTGCTGAATTGGTGACGGCGAACGGCTTCCGCCACGTTCTTGCGGGACGCTGAAATCCACAGGCCCCGGCCGGGAAGTTTGCGCTTGAGGTCGGCGATCACCTCACCTGAGGGCGCCACCACAAAGCGGATCAATTCGCCGATTGGCCGCACCCTCCGGCTGACCGCGCACATCCGCGTGGTCGCGGACCTGTCGGTCCGCGGTCCATGGTCGGATTCGGGGGCAGCGAGCGTGAGCATGCGGGTGACATGGCTCCGATCGTCAGACTGGTTGGTCTTCGGAGGCCGTGGCCTCCGCGGCCTTCGGGGCGAGATCGGCTTCCGTGATCCAGCCGGCGATGACGCGCGCCTGCATGATCATGCTCTCGGCGTCGTCACGCGAAATCTCGTTGCCATCGAGAATGCCCGGATGCTTGGTCGGCTCGCCGCCTTCCTTGCGCTCGGTCCAGCCGACCAGATCGTCGGTGGCGCAACCGGCCAGATCCTCGACGGTCTTGATGTCGTTCTCGCCGAACTTCACCAGCATTTTCGAGGTGATGCCGGGGACCTGCTTGAGCGCGTCATCGACGCCGAGTTCCTTGCGCTTATTTTCAAGCTCGCTTTCCAGCCGTTCCAGATATTCCCGCGCGCGGCTCTGCAACTCATTGGCGGTCTCATCGTCAAAACCCTCGATGCCGGCCAATTCCCGGGCATCGACCATCGCCAATTCCTCCACCGAGGTGAAGCCTTCGGAGGCCAGCAACTGACCGACGACCTCATCGACATTGAGCGCTTCCATGAACACGCGCGTGGAGTTTTCAAAATCGGCTTGGCGGCGCTCGGATTCTTCCTGTTCGGTGAGAATATCGATGTCCCAGCCGGTCAATTGCGAAGCCAGCCGCACATTCTGTCCGCGCCGGCCGATCGCAAGCGACAATTGGTTGTTGGTGTCGGGTACCACGACTTCGATCCGCTCGCGGTCTTCGTCGATCACGACTTTGGCGACTTCGGCGGGCGCGAGCGCATTGACCACAAAGGTTGCGATATCGGGCGACCAGGGAATGATGTCGATCTTTTCGCCCTGCAATTCATTGACCACGGCCTGCACGCGCGATCCGCGCATGCCGACGCAGGCGCCGACCGGATCGACCGAGGAGTCCCGCGAGATCACGCCGATTTTCGCGCGCGAGCCGGGGTCGCGGGCGACCGCCTTGATCTCGACGATGCCGTCGTAGATTTCCGGCACTTCCTGGGCGAACAATTTCGCCATGAATTGCGGATGGGTGCGGGAGAGGAAAATCTGGGGCCCGCGCGTTTCACGTCGCACGTCGAAAATATAGGCGCGGACGCGGTCGCCGTTGCGGAAGACTTCGCGCGGCAGCATTTCGTCGCGGCGCACGATGGCCTCACCGCGGCCGAGATCGACGATGACGCTGCCATATTCGACGCGCTTGACGATGCCGTTGACGATGTCGCCGATGCGGTCCTTGAATTCCTGATATTGCCGATCGCGTTCGGCCTCGCGCACCTTCTGCACGATCACCTGCTTGGCCGATTGCGCGGCGATACGGCCATATTCCAGCGGCGGCAGCGTGTCGGCGATGGTATCGCCGATCTGGGCGCCGGGATTGGCGCGGCGGGCGTCTTCCAGCGAAATCTGGTTGGATGAGTTTTCGACCTGCTCGACCACCAGCATGTGACGCGACAGCCGCAACTCGCCCTTCTTGGCGTCGATCTCGGCGTGAACATCGGTTTCGCTGCCATAGCGGGCGCGCGCGGCCTTGGCGATGGCGTCTTCCATCGCCGAGATCACGATGCCGCGGTCGATCGATTTTTCGCGCGCAACCGCGTCCGCGATTTGCAGCAATTCGAGCTTATTGGCGCTGACGGCCATGGCTTAGTCTCCTCTCACGGGATCAAGGTTCCCTCGACGCGTCTTTGCCGCGGCGAGGCGATGTTGTTTGGTATTCTTTGGTATTGGTTTTTTCGGCGGTTTCGGCCTGTCACGAAGGGCGTGCGGCGGGGGTGGTGGTTCGAGGCCGAGGCTGCGTTTCAATTCGCGCTCGGCTTTCTTGCCGCGCCGCATGGAATCGGCGACCAATTCATCCGTCAGCACAAGGCGCGCCTCTGCGATATCTTCCAGCGTGAGCCAGACGAGCGGATCCTCGCCGGCCTTGACATCATCGCGATCAAGACGCAGCGCCCCGCCCTCGACGCCACCAAGCGTGCCGCGAAATCGCTTGCGGCCCTGATGGGCGAGCACCATCTCGATTTTCACGAGATGGCCGCTAAAGCGCTCGAAATCGGAGCGGCGCACCAGCGGACGGTCGATCCCGGGGGAGGATATCTCCAGCCGATAGGCGCGCTCGATCGGGTCGGCGATATCGAGCACCGGAGACAATGCCCGTGAGATCGCCTCGCAATCCTCGATTTGCATTGATCCATCAGGCCGCTCAGCCATGATCTGGACGGTACAGCCGGCATCGCCCGAAATCTTGATCCGGACCAGACGATAACCCATCCCTTGCAAGACCGGCGCCGCGACGGCGGATACCCGCGCGGCCACGCCCGGCTCGACCACGAGGCGGGGCTCGGCAAGCAGGTCGGTGTCGGTGAAACCAGGGGTCGGGTCGGTCATATCCAGTGTCAAAAAGGAGCCTTTTGAGCGGCTTTGCTCGGTGTTTCCGGCAGTTGGGCGGGCTTCAAGCGAACCCTCCAACCGCTCTGCCCGATCCGGTTCCCCCGAGAGC
Organism: Bradyrhizobium sp.; assembly: GCA_035295025.1. Lineage (GTDB taxonomy): Bacteria > Pseudomonadota > Alphaproteobacteria > Rhizobiales > Xanthobacteraceae > Bradyrhizobium. Next base: position 1,455 of record DATGJS010000279.1, on the reverse strand, counting down.
TCTCTCGTGGAGCCGTTGGGGCCGTTCAGGTAATAAAAAAGAGCGGGTCCCGAGGGGCCCACTCTCAATACGCCATCGTATGAGACCTATAAGTTGAGATTGATATAACGGTTTTCCGCCACTCCGGCAAGGCCTGCGGGACGACGACAGCGCTCATTTTGGGCACCTATCGGAGATGCGGTATCAATCTAACCCTTCCTTCATCATAGCTGCCTAAATTGCCTGACGATCCGCGCGGCGCCCGAATTGCCGGAAGAGGGACGGGATTTTCTTCCGGCGCAGCGCGCGATCCTGGCGTTGTACCAGTCAGGCGGTCTGACCGAAGCGGCGCTGCTCGGTTTCGCGAAGGCCTATCGCTACCACGAAACCGTTGCCGCGCTATCGGCGATGTCGGGGATCCCGATCATGGCGCTCGATCGCCTGATGGCCGGCGATCGCCATGACCCTGTTTTGATTCTCGGCAAGGCGATCGGTTTGGAGTGGCCGACCGTGCGTGCCTTGATCCTTCAGCGGCTCGGGCCCGCCCGCATCCCGGCCTCGGCCGATATCGAAATGATACGCACGAACTTTCTGCGCCTGATGCCGGCGACCGCGGAACGCGTGGTGAGTTTTTGGCGGATGCGGCCGAGCGCGTGATTTCAACGGGCCGCGGGTTGATATAGCGGCCGCCTATTTCGCTGGGTCCAGTTTTTTGAAGCAGAGATAGGCGGCGCTGCGGCCTTCCCGCGCGGCTTTGCGGCCATATCGCGTCATGGTGTAATTGGGCCACGGATCTCGCCAATCCGAGGCGCGCTCCGCCGTCCAAAAGAATTCCGGCCTGCGCATAAAATGCGCGAGCGTCCAGGCGCAATAATCGCTGATGTCGCTGACAAAGCGAAATTCGCCTTCCACCTTCAACACCCGCGCCATCGCCGCGATCGTTGCGTCCTGCACGAAACGCCGTTTCCAATGGCGCCGTTTCGGCCACGGATCGGGATGGATCAGGTCGATGCGTGCCAGCGACTGCGCCGGCAACCAAGCCAATAGTTCGAAAGCATCTCCCGCAAACAGGCGGATATTGCGGATATCATGGGCCTCGATCAGCGCGAGGATCTTCGCCATGCCGTTGACATAGGGTTCGCAGCCGATGAAGCCAGTGCGCGGAAAGGCAAGCGCCTCCGCGATCAAATGTTCACCGCCGCCAAATCCGATTTCCAGCCTGACATCGTCGGCCGGCACGTCGAACAAAGCGGTCAGATGGGTGGGGTGGGGAACCGAAATATCGAGCGAAAGCCGCGGCAGCAGATGCGCGATCAAATCGGCCTGATGGACGCGCAATTTGTGGCCCTTGCGGCGGCCAAAGAAAGCGCCTTGCTGGCGAAAGGCCGCCCTCTCCGCAAGCGTTGCGCCAGGACCGCTGGGCTTTCTGGAGGTCACGTTCATCGCAGCGTTTGGTAAAGCCGATGCAACAGCTGT
>DATGJS010000278.1:0-3546 GCA_035295025.1 Bradyrhizobium sp. | reverse complement strand
GAAGGCTGGGACCCACGCATCACCAAGGTGCTGGCGCAGGTCGATCACTGCTTCCGCTGGGCGCTGTACGACCGCGAGCCGCTACCGACCTGGACCAAGGGCCGTCTGACGCTGCTCGGCGACGCCGCGCATCCGATGCTGCCGCATCTCGGCCAGGGCGCGAACCAGTCGATCGAGGACGGAATCGCACTCGCGACCATTCTGTCGCAAGTCGACCGCGCGGGTGCACCAGCGGCGCTGCTGGCCTATGAGCGGCTGCGCCGCGAACGCGTGGCCGAAGTGCAGCGTGGCGCCCGCAAGAACGGGCTGCGTTATGATTCTGCTTATTCCGATCTCGGTGTGCGGGACTCGGAGATCGCCGCGCATGCGACGTTTCGCAAATGGCTCTACGATCATGACGTGGTTTCGGACGCGCAAGCGGTGGCAATATCGGGCTTGTGATCCGGCATGGTCGTTGTAGCGTGAGCGCGCCGTCGTCTACAAGACCGCCGACAAACGTTAGCCTACCTCCCGAACTTCGCGCGCGAAAGCATCGATCTCTCACGGCGAATGTTGGAAGCAAACCTTCAGGCGCCGGCGGCGGGCAGGCTCGCCGCCGCGATCGCGACGATCTCAGCCAAATGGCGCCCGATCCGGGAGCGGACGGAAAACAGCATTGAACCAAAATGTCGCATTTTTTGGATTTCCCACACGGCCGCCAAAACAATCGGCCCTGGCATCATGTATTGGATGAACTAAGGGACTATCCGGCGGGATGTCGAGATGGCGGCAAAAATAGCAATGCGGCGACCGCTCTATCGGCGGATGACAGTAGATTTATTGCTGTGATCGGCACGGCGACAACGGAATTTTTCTCCGCAGTGAGGCGAGATCTGGACCGCGTTCCCCGGATGCCGCGCAGCGCGCAGAGATAGCGGCGTGGTGCGCCGCTGATCCGGGGTCCAATCTCCCATGATCAGAGGTAATAGGCCCCGGCTTTGCGAAGCAGCGTTGCGCGCTGCGTCGCGTCTGGGGCACGAGAAGATTTTCCGTCATCGCAAGCGCCAACGAAGCGATCCAGAGTCACGAGAAGTCCTAGATCGCTTCGTCGCTCACGCTCCTCGCGATGACGGACGATAGGACACGCACTCCTCGCGACGACAGAGATAAAAATATGCGGATTTACCCGGGTCGGATCGGCGCGTTATCCCGGCATAAATCCGAAAGTCCGTTCGAAGCGTTTGACGTAAGCCGGCCAGACCTCCGGATTGACGAGGCGCGGCGGCCGCTTGCCGTCGAGCGCATCCAACATTTGCTCGGCCGCGATCCTGGCCATGTTTTCACGCGCCTCTTTGGTGACGCCCGCCGTGTGAGGACTTGCGATCACATTGTCGAATTGCAACAGCGGGTGGTCGGGCGGCGGCGGTTCCTTGGCCCATACATCGAGCCCCGCGCCCGCGATGCGCTTGTCGCGCAACGCCTGTTCCAGCGCCACCTCGTCGTGGATGAAGCCACGCGCGGTCGTGATGAAATAAGCATGCTTTTGCATCAACGCGAATTCGCGCGCGCCGATCATGCCTCGGTTGTCCTTCGTCAATGGACAAGAGATCGAGACGAAATCGGAACGGCGCAGCAATTCATCCAGCGCGACCTTCTCAGCCCCACGCTCCGCCATTTCGGTCGCCGAGAGATAAGGATCGTAGGCGAGCACGTTCATGGCAAGAAGACCCTTGCAGAGTGCGGCGATGCGGCGACCGACATTGCCAAGACCGATAATGCCGATGGTCTTGCCGCCGACTTCCGCGCCCATCAGCGCGTTGCGGTTGACATTGGCCTCGCGACGAAGCGCGCGGTCGGCCTGGATGATGCGCTTGGACAGCGTGATCAACATCGCAAGAGCATGTTCGGCGACCGAATGCGCATTGCCGCCGGATTGATTGACCACGATCACGCCGGCCGCCGTGCAGGCCTCGACATCGACGGGATCGTAGCCGGCGCCATTGCTGGAGACGATCAACAGGTTCGGCGCCCGACGCAGCAAATCGGCATCGACGTGAAAGTGCCTCGCCAGTTCGTCGCGCGCGGCCCCGATCTGATAGGCATGCGCGGCGGACAGGATGGGTGCCGACATATTGTCCGGGCTTTCATTCTCGAGCCGATCGAGCCGGACATCGGGCCGCGCCTGAAGAATGTCGGCATAGATCTGGTTGGCGAGATATTTGACGTAGAACACGCGCTTGTTGTTGACAGACATCATTCCACTTTCAGAAGTTTCATTGGATCGAAAAAATCGCCGGGTTATCCCATCACTCCGCGCTCATCCCGGAATCCTTGATGATCGCGCCCCATTTTTCATAGTCGGCGTGAATCTTGGCATCAAGCTCGGCCGCCGAACCACCGATTGGCGAAGCGCCGAACTTCGCCAGCCGCTCCTTCACCTCTTCCATATGCAAGGCGGCGACGACATCTCGGGAGATTTTAGCAACGATATCGGCGTGCATGCCGGCGGGGCCAAGCAGACCCCACCAGACCTCGGTGTCGTAACCCGGCACTGTTTCCGCCATCGCGGGCACATCGGGGAGAAACGCCGAGCGCTTCGTGGTCGTGACGGCGAGCGCGCGCAACGTCCCCGCTTCCACCTGCCCGAGCGCTTCCGGCGCATTGTTGAATGACATGGGAATTTGGCCGCCCAGGAGATCATTGATCGCGGGCGCGCCGCCTTTATAGGAAATTGCGTTGATTTCGACACGCGCGAGCTTCTTGAGGAGCTCACCGGCCAGATGCGTCGAGGTGCCGGTGCCGGCATGACCGAAGGAAAGGCTTCCCGGCTTGGCACGGGCTTGCGCGATCATATCGGCCAGCGTCTTGAACGGGGAATCGGCGCGCACCATGAGAATATTGGGCGAGGACGCCAACAGCGAAATCGGCGTGAAATCCTTGAAGGTGTCGTAAGGAATTTTCGGATACAGAAATGGATTGGTAGCGTGACCGCTCGCCACCACAATGAGCGTGTAACCATCCGCCGCCGAGGCCGCGAGCGCCTGCGAGGCGACCACGCCGCCCGCCCCCGGCCGGTTTTCGACGATGACCGGCTGACCCCATTGCCGGGAAACGGCATCCGCCAACGTGCGCGCGAGAATATCGACCCCGCCGCCGGCGGCATAAGGCACGAATAGATGCACGGGCCTCGAAGGAAACGGCGCTTGCGCGGCCGCGCCGCCGGTCACGAAAACCGCCGTCGCGCAAATGGCCGCCCGTAAGCGCCAACTTGAGTAAAAACCGCTCAAGAACGAGCCGCCCAAGAACCACCCTCCCGATATTGTTATCGCATCCTCGATGATCGTCCTGAACGTCGCGGTTGCTTTAGACATGTTGACAATCCTGCCAATCGCGTCAAGTTCGTCGCTGGTAGCGAGGGCCGCCGCAGTCATTTGCGCGTCCTAGTGGTCCGATTCTAACATTTGCATCCCTTCTCGGCGGCCACTTTTGCAAATGTTAGAATCAAAGGACCACTAGCAAATATAGGTTTCTAGTGGAGTTTTAGATTTGACATTCGCTTATTGAATT
>DATGJS010000277.1:0-8176 GCA_035295025.1 Bradyrhizobium sp. | reverse complement strand
TCGGCAACGCCTCGCTTGCGACCGCCGAGATCGCCACCCACCGCATGCCCTTCGGCGCGCGAGTGCGCGCCGGTACCCGCGCCGTATAGACCGCAAGCTCCAGCGGAAAATGCGTGAAAACGTGACTGACCACGCCCGCTTTGCGATGCCAGCGTGTGATGCCGGCCAGTACAGGCGCCTGCTTTAACGCCGCCTTGTCGTCTTGCGCAGGCAACCATTGCGAGCCAGGAATCTCGGTCATGCCGCCCAGCAAGCCCTTTTCGGGACGGCTGCGCACCAAAAGTTCAGCACCGCGCGTGACGACGAACGCCGCCCCTCGGCGCAACGCTCCGGTTTTCTTGCGCTCCTTGCGCGGAAATATCTCCTGATCGCCACGCAGCCGCGCCACACATCCCTCGCTCAGCGGGCATAGGCTGCATGCCGGCTTTTTCGGCGTGCAGATGGTCGCCCCCAGATCCATCAACGCCTGCGCGCTGTCGCCGGCGCGAGATTTCTCATCCGCGGTGCGCGAATAGTCCAATAGCGTCATGGCCCATTCTTGAATGACGGGCTTGGCGCGCGGCAACGGCTCTTCGACGGCAAAAAGCCGCGACACCACGCGTTCGATATTGCCATCGACCGGCATGGTGTGGCGATCGAAGGCGATCGCGGCGATCGCGGCCGCCGTGTAGGGCCCGATCCCCGGCAAGGAACGCAAACCTTCCTCGGTATCGGGGAAATCCCCGTCATGGTCGCGCAAAATCTTCACCGCGCAGGCATGAAGGTTGCGCGCGCGCGAATAATAGCCAAGCCCCGCCCACATCCGTAACACCTCGTCGAGCGAGGCGCGGCCGAGCGCGGCGACATCAGGCCAGCGCGTCAGAAATTTCTCGAAATAAGGCCCGACCGTTTTGACGGTGGTCTGCTGCAACATGATTTCCGACAGCCACACCGCATAAGGGTCGGCGCGCTGACCGGCCGGCGGCCGCCATGGCAGCACCCGGCGGTGGCGGTCGTACCACGCGAGCAGCAGCACGGGACGCGCGGCGGCCGCACGGTCAACTTCGGCGATCGGAGCTTTCTTTCGCCGGATGGCGGGGTCTGATAGACTCATGAGGATATGTACGCAAAGCCTCCAGCAATGAACAAGCCCGGCCCGATCTTCGCCAAGCCGTTGTCCGTCCTGCTCAGCGACGTCTTTTCCGACGCCTATGCCAAGCAAGGCTTTGCCGCGCGTGAACTCGTCACGCGTTGGAGCGAGATCGCCGGCCCTGAATTCGCCGCCCATTGCGAACCCTTGAAGATGCAATGGCCGCGACCGGTGGAAGGCCAACCTCAGGAACCAGCGACGCTGGTGCTGCGGGTGGAAGGCCCGATGGCACTCGAAATCCAGCACGCCTCCGACGTCATCCTTCAGCGCGTCAACCGCTTTTTTGGCTGGAGCGCGGTCGGGCGGCTCGCGCTGCGGCAAGGGCCGTTGTCGCGAAAGTCACGGCCGGCCGGCCCGACGGCGCCGGAGGCCAACCAGATCGCGCAAGTCGCGCAAACCCTGTCTGGAATCGAAGATGAAGAATTGCGGGCGGCGCTGGCGCGGTTGGGGGCCTCGATCAAGCGAAATTGAGCTTATCACCAACTCAGGCTATCGTGGCCCGCCATTGCCACATTTATGATTTCAAGCTAGCGACACCTTGTCGTTCGCCGCCAACGGTCATTCGGGAGCTCATCTTGATCATCACGCGCCGTGCTTTTACCGCCGCCCTGTCGCTGACCGGACTTGCCGCGCTCGCGGGATTGTCCCCGTTTCGCCTGATCGGTGATGCGCTCGCCGACGGCGCGGCCGATATCGCCAAGCCGATGTCGCTGCCCGCGATGGCGCTCGGGCCGGCCGATGCCAGCGTGACGATCACCGAATATGCCTCGATGACCTGCCCGCATTGCGCGGCCTTCAACGAAAACGTCTTCCCGAAGATCAAGACCGCCTATATCGACACCGGCAAAATCCGCTACGTGTTCCGCGAATTTCCGCTCGACATCAAGGCCGCGGCGGGCTCGATGCTGTCGCGCTGCATCGCCAAGGACGATGCCGCGAAATATTTCGCGGTCACCGACCTGCTGTTCAAACAGCAGGCCGATTGGGTGACGAAAAATACCACGGAAACGCTGAGCCGGATCGGCAAGCAGGCGGGTTTGAGCCAAGAGCAGGTTGAAACCTGCCTGAAAGACCAGTCGCTGCTCGACAAAATCGTCGCCGATCAGAAGTATGCCTCCGAGGTGCTTAAAGTGAATTCGACGCCGACCTTCTTCATCAATGGCGACATGATCAAGGGCGAGACCTCGTTTGAGGAATTCGACAAGCGGATCAAGGCGCTGCTCAAAAGCTGAGCGGACGTTCGGGAACCCGTCACGGTTCCCTTATTCGCCATGAATCCCTGGGTAAATCCTTTATAATTCCCTTGGGAAAAGCCCGGCGCGCCGGTTGCCCTGAAGCGGCCGCCTCGCCATTGTCCGCCCTTCAAGGGCCGCGATAAGCGACTCAACCCACACACCGGCATTGCCTTCTATGGTATTGTCACGGCAGGGAGATTCGTGCGCCCTGCCAACAGAGAATCCGCGCCGATGAAGCTGACCCGTCTCCGCCTCCACGGTTTCAAATCGTTCGTCGAACCCACCGACTTTGTGATCGAACCCGGCCTCACCGGCGTGGTCGGCCCCAATGGCTGCGGCAAATCCAATCTGGTGGAAGCCTTGCGCTGGGCGATGGGCGAGACCTCGCACAAATCGTTGCGCGCCGCCGACATGGACGCGGTGATTTTCGCCGGCTCCGGCAACCGCCCCTCGCGCAACCACGCCGAAGTGGTGATGACCATCGATAATTCCGATCGCTCGGCGCCCGCGGCTGTGAACGATCGCGAGATTTTGGAAATTTCACGCCGGATCGAACGCGAAGCTGGCTCGGTCTATCGGATCAATGGCCGCGACGTGCGCGCCCGCGATGTTCAATTGCTGTTCGCGGATGCCGCGACCGGCGCGCGCTCGCCGGCGCTCGTGCACCAAGGCAAGATCGGCGAAATCATTCAGGCCAAGCCTGAACAGCGCCGTCGCGTGCTGGAAGACGCCGCCGGCGTCGCCGGGCTTCACGCCCGCCGCCACGAGGCCGAATTGCGCCTGAAGGCGGCCGAGACCAATCTGACGCGGGTCGAGGACGTCATCGGCCAATTGGCCGGACAGATCGACGGCTTAAAGAAGCAGGCGCGCCAGGCCATCCGTTACCGCGAGGTCGCGGCCAAAGTCCGAAAAGCCGAAGCCTTGCTGTTTCATTTGCGCTGGCTGGAAGCGCAGGCCGGCGTTTCGCAGACCATCACCGTCCACGACCTCGCCGTCCGCGAAATGGCCGAACGCACCCGCGAACAGGCCGAGGCCGCGCGCATCCAGGCGGTGCGGGCTTCAGAACTGCCGGCCTTGCGCGAGGCGGAAGCTCGCGCGGCCGCCGGCCTGCAACGCCTCACCAATGCCCGCGAGATGCTCGATCGCGAGGAGGCGCGCGCGCAGCAACGCGTTGCCGAGCTCGACCACCGTTTGGCGCAATTTTCGGCCGATATCGCCCGCGAGCAGCAGCAAACCGCCGACGCCGACGCCGCGCTGCAACGGCTCGATGCGGAGGATGCGGAACTCAAGGACGAAATCAAATCGCGCGTCGAGAAGCGCAGCGGCGTCGATGGGCGCGTGTCGGAAGCGGAAACGACGCTGGCCGCCGCCGAGCGCCTGTTCGCCGAACTCACCACCGCGCTTGCCGATTTGACGGCGAAACGCCGCCAGCTCGACGGCGACGTGCGCACCCATCGCGAACGACTGGCGCGGCTCGATCAGGATCTCGCCAATGTCGAAGGCGACGAGCGCAAGCTCGCGGCGGAGACGAGCGCGCTCGGCGACCTCGCCGCGCTTGCCGCCGCCATGGAGACCGGCCAGCAAAATCTGGCCCGTTGCGAAAGCGCCGCGCAGACCACTGAAGCTGGGCACAGCGCGGCGCGCGCGAAGCTCGAAGCCGCCCGCGCGCCGCTCAACGAGGCTGATCGACGCGTGCAGCGGCTTGAGACCGAGGCGCGCACCATTTCGAAGCTCGTCCATAGCGAGACCAAAAATCTCTGGCCGCCGATCATCGACGGCATCACGGTTGCGAAAGGCTATGAGAAGGCGATCGGCGCCGCGCTCGGCGACGATCTCGATGCCCCGGTCGATCCGTCGGCGCCGATGCGCTGGACCGATACCGGGGAGATCGAAGACGATCCAGCGCTGCCGGAAGGCGTCGAAGCCCTTGCCGCCCATGTGCAGGCTCCGGCCGAACTCAAGCGGCGGCTGGCGCAGATCGGCGTGGTCGCGCGCGAGCGCGGCGGCGAGTTGGTGTCACAGCTCAAGACCGGCCAGCGGCTGGTGTCGCTGGAAGGCGATGTCTGGCGCTGGGACGGCTTCGTCGCGGCGGCGCATGCCCCGACCGGCGCGGCGCGGCGGTTGGCCGAGCGCGCGCGCCTTGTCGACATCGAAAACGAATTGGAGCAGGCGCGAATCGAAGCCGCCGCCAAGCGGCAGGCGCTTGAGACCGCCGAGGCCGAGCTGAAGGCCGCCGCCACCATTGAGGCCTCCGCCCGCGAGGCCTGGCGCGCCGCCCAGCGCGAAACGGATGCGGCGCGCGAACGTCATGCGGCGAGCGAACGTGAAATCAACCGTCACGCCGCGCGCAAATCGGCGCTCACCGAAGCCCGCACCCGCCTTGCGGCGGATCGCGGCGAAGCCCTGGCCGCGCATGAGCGCGCGCACGCGGCATTGACCGAACTGCCACCGAGCCTTCCGACCGAAACGAAACTCGCCGAAGTCAAAACCGGGATCGACGGTTGCCGCCGCATCGCCGCCCAAGTGCGCGCCGAGGCGCAGGCGCTGGCGCGCGAGGCCGAACTCGCCGACCGCCGCTTGCAGGCGATCACCGCCGAACGCCATGAATGGCAAAGCCGCAAGGCCAGTGCCGCTTCCCAGGTTGAAACCATCGAGGCCCGCGTCAACGATGTGAGGACCGAGCGCGCCGAGCTTGAGAATGCGCCGGCGATCTTTGCCGAAAAGCGACGCGCCTTGATCAGCGAAATCGAGGCCGCCGAGAACATCCGCCGCATGGCCGCCGACGCGCTTGCCGCCGCCGAAAACGTGATGGCAGAGACCGATCGCGCCGCCAAGGCCTCGCTCGAAATGTTGTCGAGCGCGCGCGAGGCTACCGCCCGCGCCGAGGAACGCATGGAGGGCGCCAAGCGCCGCCTCATCGACATCGAGCGTGAAATTCACGACATGCTGGAAGTCGACCCGCAGGCGGTCGCGGGCCTTGCCGAAATCGAGCCGGGCGCTGAACTGCCGCCCTTGGCCGATATTGAGGAAAATCTCGAAAAGCTGCGGCGCGACCGCGAACGGTTGGGGGCGGTGAATCTGCGCGCGGAAGAGGAACTGCGCGAGGTCGAAGCGCAACACACGAGTTTGACGACCGAGCGCGACGATCTGGTGGAGGCCATCAAGCGGCTGCGCCAAGGCATTCAAAGCCTCAACCGCGAGGCGCGCGAGCGGCTCTTGGCGTCGTTTGAGACCGTCAACGGCCATTTCAAGCGGCTATTCACCGAATTATTCGGCGGCGGCGAGGCCGCGCTGCATCTGATCGAAAGCGAGGACCCGCTGGAGGCGGGACTTGAAATCATCGCCAAACCTCCGGGCAAGAAACCGCAGACCTTGTCGCTGTTGTCGGGTGGCGAGCAGGCGCTGACCGCGTTAGCGCTGATTTTTGCGGTGTTCCTCACCAACCCCTCGCCGATCTGCGTGCTGGACGAGGTCGATGCGCCGCTCGACGACCATAATGTCGAGCGCTTCTGCAACCTGCTGCATGAAATGACTTCGACCACCGAAACGCGCTTCATCATCATCACGCATAACCCGATTACGATGGCGCGGATGAACCGTCTGTTCGGCGTCACCATGGCCGAGCGCGGCGTATCGCAACTGGTTTCGGTGGCGCTCGACGAGGCGGTGAAAATCCTCGATCAGAACGTGGCGTAGCGTCAAGTCCGGGTACATCGTCATTGCGAGGAGCGACGGCGACGAAGCAATCCATACCTCCACGAGTGGCAATATGGATTGCTTCGCGGAGTCTATCGTCGGGCGCGCATTCGCGCGACCCGTTGGCTTGCAATGACGGGTTTGGCATTCGGGGCATGACGACGGATAGATGACCCCGCCCATCCTCCCCCCTGAGCTGAGAGCCGTGCTTGAGGCAAAACTCAATGGCCTGCCGCGCGGCGAGATCGCGGCTCGCGCCGGCTCGATCTCGAAGGCCTATCGCGACGGTGGCAGCTCAAGCACGATCCGATCCGAAACCGATGCGCTCGCCTATGCGATCGTGCGGATGCCCGCGACCTATGCCGCGGTCGCCGCGACGCTGAATGCGCTTTGCGAGGCGAGGCCGGACTTCGCACCGAAAAGCCTGCTCGATGTCGGCGGGGGACCAGGCACCGCGAGTTGGGCGGCGGCCACCGCGTTCGCCTCGCTGCAGGATTTCAACTTGCTCGACATCAACGCCGCCTTGCAGGCGTTGGCCCGCGATTTGAGCCGCGATCACGCCCGGCTTAAATCAATAATCTACCACCTCGACACAACCGGCGCCGCGCTGGATGACGCCGAGCCCGCCGACCTCGTGGTGGCGAGCTACCTGATCGGAGAAATCGACGATGCGGCCCGGCGCGGGCTTGCCGAACGTCTCTGGAGCAAAACGCGCGATACGCTGCTCATCATTGAACCCGGCACGCCGGCCGGCTATGCACGCATCATCGCGCTTCGGCAGCAATTGATCGATGCCGGCGCCCATGTCGCCGCGCCCTGCCCGCACGCGAAGCAATGCCCGCTTCAGCCGCCCGACTGGTGCCATTTCGCCCAAAGGCTGCCGCGCCTGCGCGCCCATATCCAAGTCAAAGGGGCCGAGCTTCCCTTCGAGGATGAGAAATTCAGCTACGTGGTGCTGACACGAACGCCGGTCGCGCGGCGCTTTGCCCGCGTGCTGGCACAGCCCGTAGTCAGCAAGGTCGAGGTGACGGCAAAGCTATGCACGGCCGACGGCCTTCAAATCGCAAAAATATCGCGCCGCGACAAAACGGAATATGCCGAGGCCCGGCATTGGGGGTGGGGTAAGGCCTTGGTGGACTGGATTTAACCGCCTAAAGCGCACCGCCTAAAGCGCGATGAGATTTGGTTGAATCGTCATCGCGCTTTAATTCTTTGTTTGCGCATGATCTTTTCGGAAAACCGCTTCACACTTTTCCGGATCATGCGCTAGCTTGCGCCTCCCAGAGAAACCGTTCGGAATCACCAGAAGGCCCTTGGGGCCGCTGAACATGCCTTAAGGAGCCCCTTTGCCCCCCGCTTGCCGCCCGCGTGTCAGGGGATAAGGCCGCCGATAAGCCTCCCCGAGGGTCATTTATCGTATAAACAACGTTGGAAGATTGATGCCAATCGACTTGTAATGAATTGAATTATCCCCCGTTTCTGCCATCTTCCCACCCCATGCAGGTAAGGGGGCGGCTCCAAAGCCCGGGGAAATTGGGGATGAGGGCGCGATCTGGGTTAATCGCGGTTTTTCCGGAACCAGACATTTGGTTTGATCCAGCAACGACGCCCTCATTTCGAGGATGGCATAGGTAATTTCATGGCGAAGCCGGCAGTAATCGTGGTGGGCGCTGACAAGGGCGGGGTTGGCAAGACGACCGTCTCACGCACGCTGTTGGACTATTTCAGCGCCAATAGCGTGCCGACCCGCGCCTTCGATACCGAATCCCCGCGCGGCACGCTGAAGCGCTTTCATCCCGACATCACCGAAATCGTCGATATGACGACGACATCGGACCAGATGAAGATCTTCGATACGTTGAACACGGTGAGCCCCTCGGTCACGGTGATCGACGTGCGCGCCGGACTGCTCTCGCCCGCGCTCGCCTCGCTGCGCGACATCGGCTTTCTTGATGCCGCCAAATCCGGCCAGATCACCTTTGCCGTGTTTCATATTCTCGGACCCTCGATCGCCTCTCTCGACGAAATCGCGGAAACCTCGAGTTTCATGGCCGGCGCCAAATATTTCCTGGTGAAGAATTTCATCAACGACACCCAATTCTTCCAATGGGATCAG